>CACYGL010000024.1 GCA_902773995.1 uncultured Coriobacteriaceae bacterium
GGGAAGGCCCTCCCGGAGGAGGGCCAGCCTCGGCATGCCTAGACATCATGCGGCCTGTTGCGCGTCGACGGATTGACAGAACTATAGGAACACCCCCCGATTCCAGCGACACAGAACGCAATGCGCCTAGGATAGCGCTAGTCCGTGTCAAACGCCTCGAGGCCGCGCTTCTCGACCGACTTTGAGTCGCCGTGATGCACGAAGAGCATGGTCACGAAGCTTGCGGCAACAAACACCGTGGCGTAGATGAAGAGTGACCGGTAGCTCACGTTATGCATAAGCCAGCCCGCGGCTATGGGCGTGACCGTCTGCGCGGCCATCGAAAAGGTGTAGTAGAGTCCCGTGAACTTGCCGGTGTCGGAGCCCTTGCACATCTCGACCACCATGGGAAGCGAGTTCACGTTGATGCCGGCCCAGCCCATGCCCAGGACGATCATCACCACGTAGAGCGCGGGCGAGAAGCCCATGCCGGCAAAGGTCCAGGCGGCGCAAAACGCAAAGCCTCCGCCGAGAAGCACAATGCCGCCTTGGATGGTGCGCTTGCGCCCCACGCGGCTGGCGATGGCGCCCACGGGAATGTACGAGACAATGGCGCCCACGTTTGCCACGATGAGGCAGCGGCTTGCCTCACCAAGCGCCATGCCCCACTCTGCCTGCGCATACGTTGTAAACCAGGTCTCCATGGCGTTGTAGCCAATGAACCACAGGGCAATGGACGCGAGAAGGAAGCCCAGCGAGCGCCTGACCGGTGCGGGGAGCACCTCCTTACCCGTGGCGGCGTCCTTCTCGACAAGGTTCTCCTCGGGGTGCTTGGCCTCGTAGGCCGCGACCTCGGCCTCGAGCTTGGGCTCCTTCACCGTGAGAAACACGATGGCCACCGAGACCACCATGATGGCAGCAACAATCACAAAGAGCGGCAGGTAGTCCACGTGATCGAGGCCGGCGATTCGGCCCTTGTTGTAGAGCACGGAGGCAATCCCAAGGTAGATGATGCCGCCCACGGCGCCCATGAGGTTGATGATCGCGTTTGCGGGCGAGCGTAGCGGCTTGGGAGTGCAGTCCGGCATAAGGGCTACGGCAGGGCTGCGATAAGTGCCCATGGCAAAGGGCACCAGAGCCATCCGCGTAGTACGCGTTGTCTATGATGGGCAGGAAGATCATGCCCACCACGGCCAGCGCCGTACCCACGAGGATGAAGGGCATGCGGCGGCCCAGGCGGCTGTGGCACCGGTCCGAGAGCGAGCCAAAGAACGGAAGGAGGAATAGGGCAAGGACGTTGTCGGCGGCCATGATCATGCCCGAGAACGTCTCGTCCAGATGGAACGTGTTCGTGAGCATGAGGGGAATCACGCTGTTGTACATCTGCCAGAACGCGCAGATGGAGAAGAACGCAAAGCCGATAAGGACGGTCCTGCGCACATTGAGTTTCACGGGTGTCCTCCTAACGCCGGTATTGCCACACATCTTTGATGCTAGCTGGCGAGAGAGGCGACGGGGACGTCGGCCGCCGGCGGTCTGGCGGGCGGCGCCCCTCCCGCCCGGCGGCGCGCTCCTCGCCCGGAGGCGCCCCTCCCGCCCGGCGACGCCGTTCTCGACCGGCGGCGCGCTCCTCGCCCGGAGGCGCCCGAAGAGCCCTTTTGTACGGAATCCCTGCGACAACTCACGCTCCGGCGCCGTTTTCTCGCCCGAGAGAAGATTTTCTCCGCCCCCGTCGGCACAAGCCCCATCCGCGCCGAATCCGCTGTGCACCAACACCCGCGGGTGATACTGTAGAAGCTTGCAAACTCAGCCCCCGCCCCCGGGAGCTCTTAAAGGAAGGCCGCAAACGATGCCCAGAATCACACCAGGAAACAGGCTTTACCTGTACAAGCTTCTCTCGTCCACCCTTGGCACCAACCGCCAGGCACTTCTCTCGCGTGTCGAGGAGGTGCTTCTAGAGGACGGCATTGCGCCTCAGGACCTTGGGCAGGGGGACGTTCAATCTCTCATGGAGGCCCTTCCCGAATTTGTGCGACTGACCGTCTTCAAGAAGGGACGCGTCTACGCAACGATCGTGCCCAACGAGGAGTACGACGGCTACCTCGAGCGCGCGGGACAGTCTGGCTCTGGCAACGCAGGCGAGAAGGGAAGCAAGAGCAAGCCGTGGAAGCGCCGCAAGGGCTCGCACGACCCCAAGCCGACAAAGCCGCGCCACGTTGAGAAACCCGAGGACAAGCCGGAGCCCGCGCCGGAGCCGGAAGCTGCGGCGGAGCCAGAGCCGGCATCCGCGCCGGAGCCGGAACCGGTAGCCACACCAGAGCCGGCATCCGCACCGAAGCCGGAACCTGAAGCCGCGCCGGAACCCGCGCCCGCGCCGGCGCCACAGCCATCCCCCGCCGCCGAAACCCCCGAGGAGCCGAACGAGCCGCAGGCAGAGGCCACTGGAGCCGAAATCCGCGAGCAGCCGGCACCCGAGACGCCCGCCAACCCTGGCATCAACCTCACCATCACCTATGACCCCTACGAGGACATGGAGGCGGACCTCGCAGCCGCTGCCCAGGCTCAGCCCGCAGCGCCAGCCCCGGCGCCCGCCGCCCCGGAGCCCACGCCCGTCTCAGCACCTGCGCCGGCAGCTGCTCCTGCTCCAGCGCCAAACTCGCAGCCGCTCCCCCATCAGAACCTCCCCGAGCGCTTCTCGGAAGAGGTCCACTGCAAAGACGAGCTTCTCCGCGTGCTTTATCAGAAGCTCCCCATCGACGCCGACGTCACTCGCACGCTCGACGAGGACTGGCGCGTGGCCCGCTCGACCGGGACTCTCTCAGGCACGAGGAGCCGCGTCACCTTCCCGCTCCGCTACCTCCACGAAGACGGTTCCGGTCCGGTCGAGGTCACAATCCGCCGCACGTCACGGCCCTCTTCCGGCAAGCAGTGGAGCCTCGCCCTGGTAGATGGCGACGACGGGACCGGTGCGGTCCACGAGCAGGTTGGCCTTGAGGGCCTTCCCGCGGCCGACGAGGGCGCGTGGAGCGACCTCTCCGGTTCGTCCCAGCAGGGCACGGGCGCCGCGGCAACAAGCCCGCTTCGCGAGTTCGCGCAGTTTGCAATCATCGGCTCCTGGGAGCGCACGCTTGGAACGCTTGCCACCATGGCGACGCCGGAGCGCTGGAACTTCCCCGGCGAGGGCGTGGGCGGTCCCTCTCGCTATGGCATCCTGCGCGAGTACCTCACCGTGACGTTCCATCGTGCCGGTGAGCAAGGGCGTATTGCCACGGCGACGGACAGCTCGCTCGCTGCCTTCAACACGGGGCTGCTCACCCCCTTTGGCGAGGACGTCTACGCGGTCTTCTCCCCCAACGTCGGTGACATTCCCTGGAAGCTCGACGGCTTTGCCACCGCAGGCTCAGGCGAGCTTGGCGCCCGCCTTGTGGCGACGCTTCCCGACCTGCCCCAGCCGGCCAGCTACCTCGAACGCGTTGAGGACGTCGTCTGCCAGCCCGGTCGCGTCGGGCGCCTGCCACGCGCCTTCCTCGCCGACCAACTTGCCGACAGCCCCGAGGCGTCTCGCCTCCTGCGCGAGGGCGTGGACGCGGGCAGCGGCCGTCTGGGACGGGGCGCATGCAGGGACCTGGCGCGTTCAATAAAGGCAGACCCCAGCCTCTACCGACGCATGGCCAGGGCACTGCAGGATGCCACGTCCCTCTCGCTGCGCCTTGCACAGGCAAGCTTCCGCATGGCAGCGCCGGCATACGACCCCGGCTCTTGCTGCCGCTCTGCCTTGTGGACGATGGCGTGGCCGACTGCGCCATGTCGCTTGAGCTCATGCCGTCCGGTGCGTACCGTGGCGCAGCGATCCTCTCGCTGCCGCGCGCTTACGCCTGCGCGCGCGTCGTGAGCCGAGACCAGCCCGCGTGGCTCTCGCCGGAAATCGTCCTGTAGCCTTGCTCGGGTAGACTGGAACCACAAAAGGCAACGAAGAGCAGCAACTAGACCGCGCTGGAGGCATGCATGTCGAAGATCGAAATGAAGACCCCGCTCGTCGAGATGGACGGCGACGAGATGACCCGCATCATCTGGCAGATCATCAAGGATGAGCTTATCTGCCCGTACGTCGATCTTAAGACCGAGTACTACGACCTGGGCCTTAAGCACCGAGACGAGACGGGCGACCAGGTGACCATCGACTCCGCCGAGGCCACCAAGCGCCTGGGTGTGGCCGTCAAGTGCGCGACCATCACCCCCAACGCGCAGCGCGTAGAGGAGTATCACCTGCACCAGATGTGGAAGAGCCCCAACGGCACGATCCGCTCGATGCTCGATGGCACCATCTTCCGCGCGCCCATCGTGGTCAAGGACATCGAGCCCGTGGTGAAGTGCTGGAAGCGCCCCATCACCATCGCGCGTCACGGGTATGGCGACGTGTACAAGAACGTCGAGTACCGCGTGCCTGGAGCCGGCAAGGCCGAGCTGGTCTTCACCGACGCGGAGGGCCACGAGGAGCGTCGCCTGATTCACGACTTTGACCAGCCGGGCGTGATCCAGGGCATGCACAACGTGGACTCCTCTATCGAGGGGTTCGCGCGCAGCTGCTTCGAGTACGCGCTCTCCACCCACCAGGACCTGTGGTTTGCTTCGAAGGACACCATCTCGAAGATCTACGACCACCGCTTCAAGGACATCTTCGCGGACATGTACGAGAACGAGTACCGCGAGCGCTTTGAGGCAGCAGGCATCACGTACTTCTACACCCTCATCGATGACGCTGTGGCACGCATCATGAAGAGCGAGGGCGGCTTCATCTGGGCATGCAAGAACTACGACGGCGACGTGATGAGCGACATGCTCTCCTCGGCGTTTGGATCGCTTGCCATGATGACCTCGGTGCTGGTATCACCCCACGGCCAGTACGAGTATGAGGCGGCACACGGCACCGTGCAGCGCCACTACTACAAGTACCTGCGCGGGGAGGAGACCTCGACCAACTCGGTGGCCACGATCTTCGCGTGGACCGGGGCGCTCGCAAAGCGCGGCGAGCTCGATGGTACGCCGGAGCTTGTGGACTTCGCCAAGCGCCTGGAGCGCGCGACCGTCAAGACCATCGAGGACGGTCGCATGACGGGCGACCTCGCGCGCATCACCACGCTGGTGAACCCTACCAAGCTCAACACGCGTGACTTCATCCTTGCCATTCGCGACGAGCTCGAGGCCGGCGCATAAAGCAGTTTTCCTAAGTGAGACGAGGAGGGGGCGAAGGCCATGGCCTTTGTCCCCTCCTTTGCTCTATGACGCCCCCTTGCGCATTCCGGGACGCGTCTCGGCATAGATTGACGGTTGGGATGCGGTTTTTCGGGCCATCCCAACCGTCAATTCACACCAGCGACAAAAGTCTATCGCCGGACAAGGTCCGCAAGGGCACCGGCGACATCATCCACCAGCACCTGGGCACCCGCCCGAACATCCTCGGGAGCGCGGTTGAAGGTATAGCCAACGTCAGCCTCTTCAATAAGCGGAAGGTCGTTGAATGAGTCGCCTATGCCGCCAACCAAGCCCAGGCCCAAGCGCTCCCGCGCAACGGCAAGTCCCGCGCCCTTCGAGCAACCAGCAGGCACCACGTCCACAGTGTCGACGTTTTGGAACGCAGCGACTCTTTCCCCTAGCAGGTCCCCAACCTTTGCGGCAAAATCCGAAGCGTGCCTCTGGCTGGCAAACCCCAGAGAGACAACCTGCACCTCGCCGTTGTCACTCTCGGGCGCCATCGACAGAGCCTCATCAACAGAACCTGCAACCTTTAGCTGTCTCAGGAACGCCTTAGACAGCCCCGGAATCTTTGTCCCGCCCAGCACAAAGTAGCCAGACCTCATCGCCAAGAAAGGAGGACGAGCAGCCGGACCATGCGCCGTCTCTAAAATCGCCTGCACGTCGTCATAGTCAATCCCACGCGAGAACAGCGTATTCCCAGCTCCATCGCTCACGCATGCGCCGCTGCTCGTGATGGCAAAGTCAAAGCTCAGCGTATCGCTCGCATCTTCGAGCACAGCTCCAAGAGGACGCCCTGTGCAGACGCCAAAGAGGCCACCTCTCGCGCGGAAGTCCGCTATGGCAGCGAGGTCTCGCGAGAGAAAGCGATGGAAGGGGTGTACGCGATTCCCCACCCCAAAGAATAGCGTGCCATCAAAGTCGCTCGCCATCGCTTTTCCCGCAAGTCCGTTGTCAGCCACAGTGCCCCCCTCAAACACAACGCCGGAATCATACCGCGGGCCGCCGGCAGAATCCCTAGAGCTCGTTAGTATCCCAGGAGACGCCCGTCAACTTCCATGAGTTCCAGTCTGCAACAGGCCCAGTTACGCTGAATTGGTACATATGCGTCGTATAGTTTCCATCCCACGTTGGCGCATCAAAGGCCCTGACGCGCTTGCTATCAAAGGTTGACGCAACGTTATATGTCGGGGTCCCATACTTCGACACTAGTGTCTGGTCGCCGTTGGATGCCTGGTCAATGACGGTCGCCAGGATATCGGGCGCCCAGACGGGAGTAGCCGAGTCAACGGTAAGAGCTGTGTGCACTGCCCCAGCGGGCTTCACAAACAAGATGGGGGACGTCGGACGCTCAATGGGGTTATCGGTCTCGAAGTCAATCCTGCCATGGTCGGCGGTCACGATGACCGTCGTGTTGTCATAGACGCCAAGCTCCTTAAGGTCATCCAGATAGGTCGAGACAATCTTGAAGGCACCCAGTGCCTGCTGGTCGTAGGTGGTTTCCCCGTCCACATGCTCTGCCTGGGCATTCATCGTATAGGGGAAGTGGGCTCCCTGCAGGTGTATGAACCGGAACGAACCCGCCTCGCCATCGTTGTTAATTGAAAGTCCCCGCTCACTCAACTGAGCGTAGAACGACGGATCATCAAAGTTATAAGGAACATCGCCAAGGTCATCAGCATCTTCCTTGGGAAGGACCATGCTCTGATTGAGCTCGTCAGTGTAATACCAGAGGAAGGGCTTGAACATCCACGGAAGGTCGCGATACAGCGCGGCCTTGTACATGACCCGAACCGTACCCTGCTCGTTGAGGCCGCCCGCACCGTTACCCAAGGGATGAACGTTCTTGGCAATCCCCGCAAAGGCATTTGGGTCGGCATGGCTCACCGAACCAGAGTCCGAGTAAATTCCGATGTCATAGCCCAAGCTCTTGATGTCGCTAAGATACGTACTCCTGCTCACGGAGGATGTCACGTAGTCCTGAAAGTCCTCGTCCGCCTGCGGAAGCTGCCCCGTGAGGAGATACGAGCAGCCGTAGCGCGTGGGAGCCATAGACCCAACGGAATTCTGGTACCAGGTAAAGCTCTCAAAGGAATCGAACATCGAGGGGTTGTCCGCATACACGTCTTCGAGATACTGCGTGTCGGTCATGTCCAGGACAAGAACCACAACATTGTGCTTGTCCGAGATATCAAAGAGGCCCTGCTCGGTATAAGAGCAGTCCTCCTGCTCGGCAACCGGATTCATCGCGGGACTCACCCAGATCGAGGCGATGGCCGCGGCCTGAACAACGACAAGCACTGCCGCAACCACGGAGTTAGCCAGGTGAGAGACGTTTGGCTTCTTCACCGCAAGGACAACAGCAAGAGCAATCAATGCCGCCCACACTAACGCGCTCACAAGCATCGGCAGTTTGTAGAGCCCCCAGTCCACAAGGCTGCCGTTCGTACTCGGAAGCGATCCGTTGAAAAACATCGCCTGCAGGTAGCCGCCAAGCGTCACAGCTACGACCAATGCAAGCACCACGTCAAAGGCACGGCCCCTGAGCACCGAGACAACAAGGGTAATCACAGCCGCAACAAGCAGGGCGGCGCGCACAAGAACCGGCCACGCAACGTCAAGGCCATACGTCAGGTCGGCGGTGTTTCCTGCAAGCAGCTCAAATGGGGCGACGACAAAGTACGTGATGACCAGGGCGACAGAAACCACAAGCGCCAACAGAAGCCTCTTGGGCCACTTGGTCCTCACCCGCGCCTCGGGCTTGGCGTGCGCGCCGCCGGCCTTTCCAGCTGCGTAGGTACCCCGCATCTGCGACCGTGCCGCGGCGTCGGCCGCGGCCTTCCTGGCCGGGTCGATGCGGGAGACCGCGGGCTCGGCCACGCGCCCGGCGGACTCGTCTATGCGCAGGAGCCTCATGCGGCGAGCGCCTGGATCGTGTAGGTCATGACCGAGGGGTCAACGTAGGCGAGGGCGGGGGTCGCCGGCACCAGCACCCACACGGCCGCAAGCGCCACACCAAAGAGCGCGTCGCAGAGTGCAAGCAACGACGCAACATGGCTTCTTGTCTTTCTCAGCACTGTATTCCTCTCACGTTTCCGCCGGCGCAGCCTTAGTGCCAGATGCGCTTGGCGTCATCGTCGGTGATAATCCATTCGTTCCCGTCAAGGTGCCAGTTGGAGAAGTCCTGCGAGTCTCCGGAGATTTGGTACTCACGCCAGCTGGTGTCAAGCTTGCCGTTGCTTGTGGTCATGAGGTAGTAGCGCAGGCGGTCAGCGGGGTCATTGCGGTCCTCGATGGCCTTGTTGTACTCGCCGTAGTGATCAAGGACATCCTGCGAGGCACCCATGCCCTTGAGCATCGTGGCCTGCAGGTCATAGTGGCTCACGGGCTGCTGCGAAATCTGGCACGGGACCGCATCCTCCTCGGCAGACTGCGCCGGCTTCACGAAGATGATGGGCGTCGAGACACCGTTAATCTCATCGGGCGTGAGATACCAGGTACCGTGGTCCGCTGTTATGACCACCGTGGTGCTGTCATAGAGCCCAAGACGCTTGAGCTCGTCCATATACGTGCGGACGATCTTGAACGCGCCTACCATCTGCGACTCCCAGTCGCTAGACTCTGCAACCCTGTTGCAGTCCGCATCCATGGTGTAGGGCCAGTGCGTACCGTCAAGATGAATAAAGCGGAAGGAGGCATCCTCGCTGTTAATGGAGAGGCCATTCTCCTTGAGTTTCTGGAAATAAGCCGCATCATCTATGGTATAGGGCGTAAGGTCCGGAGATGCGCCGCTCGTGCTTGCGGTCATGCCTTGATTGATCTGATCTGTGTAGAACCAGAAGAAGGGCTTGGCAATCCAAGGCATGTCGCGGTAGCACGCGCACTGGTACAGGATGAGAAGCGTGCCCTGCCAGTCAAGTCCGTTCTTGGCGACCTCCGAGGTGCTCTCGAAGTTCTCGGCATGGTTCCCCAGATAATCACTCCAACCGTCAATCCAGTCCGCGGTGTCAGAGTAGATTCCCGTGGTGTAGCCCTGTGCCGCCACGTCATCAAGGAAGTAACTGTCCGCGTACATGGACGAGAGGAAATCCGCTGCGTCCTCCCCCACCTGCGGCCGCGCGCCGGTGAGCAGAGACGGAATGCCGTAGCGCGTGGGAATCATCGAGCCAGTGCTGTTCTGATACCACGTGAAGCCGTCCAGGCCATCGAACATCTCAGGGTGGTCGGCATAGGCCTGCTTGGCATCTGCGGTGTCTGTCATGTCAAGCACAAAGCACACCACGTTCTTCTTACCCGATACATCAAAGAGGCCCTTCTCGGTAATGGAGATGGACTCAGGCTCCGATGCCGCCTTGGTCACGATGCCCACGATGCCCGCCACCTGAACAATGATGAGGGCGGCGCTCACTGCAGCGACAACAGCTCTCCCCATGCGCGGACGCCTGACAGCTAGAGCCACAAGGGCAGCAACAAGGCCCGCCCACACAAACAGACTGATGGTGGTTATGGTGTTGTACTGAGTCCAGTCCACCAGGTTGCCGTCTGCCACGGGCAGACTCGAGTTCATGAAAAGAACCTGCACGTAGGCGCCAACACCCAGAGCCACGATGATGGCGAGGATCACCTCGAAGGCACGGCCACGAAATGCCGAGACAACAAAGCCACCGACAACAGCCATAACGACGCCCGCCACGACAACGATCTGCCACACCTGGCGAACGCCAAAGAGCAGGCTGTCGGAGCTGCCGGCAACAAGCTCAAGCGGGGCCATCACAAACACCGTGAGGACGAGAAAAGCACAAGCCAAAAGAGAAAGCACTATGCGGCGTCGCCAAGGCAGGCCTGCGTGGCGCGGCTCGGCGCCGCCGCGCAGCTGGCCACCAGCGGCAGCGAGCGCCTCCCGCGCCGCGGCGTCGGCCGCGGCCTTCCTGGCCGGGTCGATGCGGGAGACCGCGGGCTCGGCCACGCGCCCGGCGGACTCGTCTATGCGCAGGAGCCTCATGACAGCGGCGAGCGCCTGGATCGTGTAGGTCATGACCGAGGGGTCAACGTAGGCGAGGGCGGGGGTCGCCATTGCTGTGAGCAGGCAGGCGCTTATCGCGACAACCCCTGCCACGTCCCAGGCCGCAAGAAGCGCGCGGGCAAGCGGACGACGTCGATCCAACGTCAATGCGGTGCAGCTACTCATCGGTGCGGCCACCTTCCTCCGCCGCCAGAGCGCCTGCGGCCGTAATGTCCTTCCCCTCCTGCTTGGCGAGAATCTCGCCCAGGATGTACTCGCCGGCCGCCTCGCCGCCGTGACCAAGGTTGTAGATGAAGCCGTCGCGAATCTTGCGAATCCTGTCGTTCCAAGACGAGGAGTTCGTGACCATGTCGTCGATGACGTCCTCGAGGTCCGAGAGGTCTGCCGGGTCGAGCGAGCGGCCAATCTGGTTGCGCAGCGTGATGTCAGTGGGCGTGATGCCAACCTGCTCGTAGTCCGGGTTGATGACCTTCATGGGTGTGTCGATGAAGAGCGACGGCTTGAGCGTGGTGAACGAGAACTCCTCGGCGATGGTCGACCAGTCGGTGATCAGCACGTCGGACTCGAGGATGGACCCGTGGCCGGAGAAGTCCGCCTCAATGGTGAGCTCATCGGGGCTCACCTTGGCATAGCGCTCGACCAACGCCTCCCAGCGCGGACGGTAGCGCTTCACGTACTCCGGGTGGGGGCGGAGAATCACGTGATAGCCGTGGCCCAGGAGTCTCCCCAGCATGTCGTCGATGCAGGTGTCGAGAATGTTGTCGGTGTTCCACGAAGGCGCGATAAGAATGATGGGGCGCTCGTGCTTCTTGTGCGGCATCTTCTCGTAGTCTGTCATCTCACGGTCGAGAAGGTCATAGCCAATCTCGGGGACCTTCTTCTTCTGCGTGTGGTAGGCCTTCTCCATGGCGCGAATCTCTGCCTTCTGGTGCGGCCCCACGCACATGATGGTGTCGTAGTTGTCGTACTCCTGCTTGGTGCCAGTCATGTGCATCGAGGTCATGTGGTGGCACATGTAGATGTACTCGATGTCCTTACGGATGTACGAGCGCTTGATGTAGTACACATCGAGCGCGCCGAGCGAGGTCACCACAACGTCGGCGTCCATCTTCATCATGAGGGTGATGAGGCGCTTCTGGTCGAGGAAGTACGGGATGAGGCGCGGCTCGTGCTTGGCGATGTTAAAGACCTGGTCGTTGGGGTCGCTCGTGAGGTAGTGGATGCGCACGTCGGAGTGGTTGAGCAGCCACTCGATGGCGCCCTGGAAGTACTTGTAGAAGCCCGAGCTCTCGGAGTAGAACACCAGGTGCTTGCCGTCCACCTTGAAGAAGCGCTTGTAGTCTGCCTTGGCGCGGCGGGCCAGGGGATCCGGCTGGTACCACTTGCGGTCGCCCTTGGTGGCCTCCTCGATGGCGTTGAACTCGTCGCGCGCGGCGTTGAGGTCCTCGTAGTCGATGTAGTCGCGCGGCTTCACGATCACGTTGCACAGCGCCTGCACCGCAATGGAGAGCAGGTTGGAGCAAACCCAGTAGAACGCCATGCCGCACACCACGTAGAAGCCCAAGAAGAGCGAAAGCGCAATGGAGAGGCCGTTGGTCATGTTCTTCTCGGCACGGGACTGCTCACGCTGGAGGGGGTTGATGTGGTTGGAGGCCCAGCCCATGATCACGGCCGAGAGACCCGCAAGGAGCGGCATGATGAGCGACGCGCCGCCGCTCTCGATGGGCACGAGGCCCAGGAACTCGGTGCCGGGCGCGCCGGAGTCCGTGATGGAGTGGATGACGTCCACCAGGCCAAAGAGGATGACCACCTGGATGGCCAGCGGGATGAGCGAGAGCAGAGCGTGATAGTGCTTCTCGTGATAGAGCTCGTTCTGCTTCTCCTCGATGGTCTCGCGATCGCCGTAGTAGCGGCACTTAATGCGGAAGAGCTCTGGCATGAGCTGGACCATCACGATGCTGTTCTTCTGGCACCACACCGAGAGCGGCATGAGGATGACCTTGGAAAACAGGGTGAAGAGAAAGATTGCCGCCCACCAGCTGCCGGTGAGGTCGTAGGCCGGCTGCACGATAAGCGAGAAAAAGCTCGCAAGCGCCTCAAACATTATGTGTGACTCCCGGGTTTTCAGGTGATATTGGGACCGTGCTACCTTACCACGCAAGAACGGCGCAATTTCCATTCTCTTACATACTTATAGAGTCGCTACGGACGCTGGCCGGCACAGCCGCGCCACTGTCAGGGAGCTGCGTGCGGTATCCTCGTGCCAGGAAAACACGGCGAGAGGGGCACACATGTCTTTGGGCACAAGCGTGCTGGTTGGACAGTCAGGCGGACCCACGGCAGCGATCAACGCAAGCCTGGCGGGTGTGGTGGTTGCCGCGCGCACGGCCGGCTTCCACGCGGTGGGCATGCGCTACGGCATCCAGGGACTTCTCGACGGCCGTACCGTGGACCTTGACGAGCAGCTCGCGGGCCCCGCCCAGCTCGAGCTTCTCTCGCACACTCCGTCGAGCTACCTGGGGAGCTGCCGCTACAAGCTGCCGGACCCCTCCGCGGACGAGACGCCCTACCACACGCTCTTCAAGCGCTTCTCCGAGCTTGACGCCCGCGCGGTCCTCTACATTGGCGGCAACGACTCCATGGATACCATCGCCAAGCTCTCTTGCTACGGCGAGGCCACAGGCTCGAAAATCCGCTTTGTGGGCGTGCCCAAGACCATTGACAACGACCTCATCCTCACCGACCACACGCCGGGATACGGCAGCGCAGCAAAATTCATTGCCGTCACCGTTGACGAGCTTGCCTGCGACGCCGACGTCTACGACCTCAAGAGCGTCACCTTTGTCGAGATCATGGGTCGCGACGCCGGCTGGCTTGCCGCTTCTGCCGCGCTTGCTGGCGAGGCGGGCGGTCACGCGCCAGACCTGGTGCTTCTTCCCGAGGTTCCGCTTGACGAACAGGACCTCCTTCAGAGGATCGCTGGGCTTCTCGCCGAGAAGAACACCGTGGTCGTGGCTGTGAGCGAAGGCGTGCGTACGGCGAATGGAACGCTCGTCTGCGAGCGCGCGGGTTCCACGGCACGCGTCGACGCCTTTGGGCACGCGGCCGCGCTCTCGGGCACGAGCCGCTACCTGGCAGACGTGGCCCATCGCGAGCTGGGGTGCAAGACTCGTGCCGTCGAGCTGTGCACCACGCAGCGCTGCGCCTCACACCTGGCAAGCCAGACCGACCTCGCCGAGGCGGCCGGCCTTGGTGCCCGCGGCGTGAACGCAGCCCTAGACGGCGCCTCGGGCATCATGAGTGCGCTCACACGCGTGTCCGACGCCCCGTACGAGGTTCGCTACGAGCTGGTCGACGTGAACCGCGTGGCAAACGCCGTGAAGGCTGTACCAGCGGAGATGATCCGCGAGGACGGCATGGGCGTAACCGAGGCCTACCTTCGCTACGCCCGTCCGCTCATTGCCGGCGAGCCGTCACTCTCGTTTGTGGGCGGCGTGCCGGCCCACGTGGCACCGCTGGCATAGCAACAAGAGCGCCCCTCTCGACCGTGTCGAGAGGGGCGTTTGGTGATCGGCGCCTGCCACACACGACGCTAGAGCGCGGCGCGATAAATCTCAACGATGTCGTCTGCCGTAAGGGGCACGAAGCTGCCCTTGCTTCCGGCGGCGGCCTTCTCGGCCATCACGCGGAAGTTCTTCTCGTCATCGATGCCAACGGCGCGCAGGTTGGCGGGCATACCCATGGTCTCAAAGAAGAACTCGCGAGTCTTGGCGATAGCGTCGCGCGCCACGGACATGTCGTCGGTGCCCTGCAGGCCCCAGACGTTGCGGCCGTACGTCGCGAACATGGGCGCCGTCTTGACGGAGAGCACGTGCTCCATCCACGCCGGCGTAAGGATGGCCAGGCCCTCACCATGGGTGATGTCGTAGAACGCCGAGAGCTCGTGCTCCATGGGGTGCACGCACCACGCGTTGGCGGCACCGGCGTTGACCAGGCCGTTGATGGCATGCGAGGCCCCCCACATGAGGTTGGCGCGGGCCTCGTAGTTGTCCGGCTCCTCAAGCGCAATGGGCCCGTAGTGGATCATGGTGCGGAGAAGCCCCTCGGCCATGCGCTGCTGAACATAGGCGCCCGGCTCCATGGTGAAGTAGTTCTCGAAGGTGTGGCTCATCATGTCCGCCGTACCGGCAGCCGTCTGGCGACGCGATACGGTGAAGGTGTAGGTGGGGTCGAGCACGGACATCGTGGGCTTCATGCACTCGGCAGCGGTGCCCCACTTCTCGTTCTTGGTCATGTCCGAGATCACGGCGAACGGGTCCATCTCAGAGCCGGTTGCAGAGAGCGTGAGCACCGAGAAGATGGGAAGCGCTGCGGCGATCTTCTCCGGATGAATCACCAGGTCCCAAGGGTCACCGTCATAGCGAGCACCGGCTGCTACCACCTTGGCGCAATCAATCGTGGAGCCGCCACCAATGGCGAGGACCATGTCGACACCCGTGGTCTTGCACGTCTCGACGCCGCGGCGGACGGTCTCGATGCGGGGGTTGGGCTCTACGCCGGAGAGCTCCTCGACCTCAACACCGGCCTGGCCGAGGATGCGCAGAGCCTCGTCGTAGATGCCGTTGCGCTTGATGGAGCCGCCACCATAGCAGAGCAGAGCCTTCTTGCCGTACTGGGCAAGCTCGGCAAGGTGCGAGATCTGGCCCTTGCCAAAGTGGATGGTGGTGGGGACGTGGAACGTGAAGTTATACATGCTGCTTCCCTTCTCGTACCGGTAGGCGCCTAACTACAGGCACCACATTGGTCCCATGGTAGCGCGTGTGGCAACGACTGCGGCTCTCGGCACCTGGCGCCTGGCTGCTCCGCCCCTCTCGGCGCCTGGCCGACCCGCCCCTCTCGGCGCCTGGCTGCTCCGCCCCTCTCGGCGCCCGGCTGCTCCGCCCCTCTCGGCGCCCGGCCGACCCGCCCCTCTCGGCGCCTGGCCGACCCGCCCCCTTCAGAGGCCAATTTATTGCGCGAAATTGTTTGATATTCGGTTCTCAACTGGGATAACATCAGCCATGCCAGGAATATCGCGCAATAATTCCCCGTCAAACAGGCTGGAGAGGCCCATGAACCTCACACTCGATCGCCTTAGCGCACTCGCAGCCATTAGGTCCATCCGTTGTGGCATGGCTCCCGGCATACAAAGAGGCCTCGCGTCGCTGAGAAGAACCGGAATCGCCGCCCCGGAACTCCCGGAGGGCCGGAAGCGGTGGAGCGCGAGCTGCGTCGACCTTTCCGAACTAGGACTCGGGCGCGATGTGCGGAGAGGCCGCTCCATCGAGGTCGCCGTGTCAAGCGAACGCGACCGCATCCGCTCCAAGGCCTTCTCGTCAATTCTTCACACCGCCGTGCTCCCCAATAACGCCTACATGGACGCGGGAAACGGCCTTCGCGTTGCCTCACCCGAGCTCGTCTTTGTAGAGATGGGCGCCGTAATGCGCCCCGAGGTCCAGGCGCTTCTCGGATACGAGCTCACGGGGAGCTTCTCGAGAAGCCCCCTTGACCCTCGTGGCGGCGCCATTGCTTACGGCATTCCCCCCGCAACGAGCGTCGAGAAGATCGAGCAGTTCCTCTCGAAGTGTGATGGCAATGCAGGCGTTGCTCAATCCAGGCACGTCATTGAGTATGTGGCCAACAACGCTTGGTCCCCTGCGGAAGCCGTTATCGCAGCGCTCATGGCCCTGCCGCTGGAGTACCTTGGGTACGGCATGGGACGCCTGGTACTCAACGGCCGCCAGACTGCAGCCAACGAGCTGGCCCACGCTGGGGCGCGCACGTCCCGAGTGCCGGACATTCTCGTCCCCGGAACATGCGTGGGCATTAATTACGACAGTCTCTACCACCTTGACCTGGACAGCGTCGTCGACGCAGCGCGAGCGTGCGCCCTGGCCCCAACCGACGAGACGGCCGCCGCCGCTCTTGAGGACGCCTGCAGGTCGGTACGCGAGAAGGTCCTTGATGACCTGCGCCGAAACAGAGAACTTGCAGCCCAGGGGCTTGTTGTTCTACCCGCTACGAGCGAGGACCTCTATCGGAAGGGCGGATTCGACGGGTTGATGCTCGAGGTGTTTCGAACGATCGAGCTGCTATCTGGCAGGGACATGGCAGAAAGCCGGCGCGCGCTGGCGTCGCGAGCCGTATGCGAGCGAAGGCAAACGCTCATCTGGTCGCTTCTCGCCTGGGAGCAGGGACGCAGCTATGCGCGCGAGCAGGTCGAACGCGAGCAACGAGGGCTCCAAAGAATCAAGAATCCCCAGATCGTCGAGGTGGACATGGTCATATAAGGGCCTGTTGCCGAGAGGAGCTAGACGACCTAGCGCCTTGGCCGCCTGGCGACTTGCCGCCAAGCACCTTGGCGGTCACGTACGATACACGTGCGTTGGCAATTATTGCGCGATTTTCCGGGCTACATTTTTCTTATCTGGGATGATGCCGTTCTCGCCGGGAATATCGTTCAATAATTGTAAGCCGGCGGGTCCGATTGGGGAGAATCGCGGGTCCAATCGGGAGCCGACAGGCCCGCTGCCTAGGTCCGCTGCTGCACGCATAACGCTCACGGGGTCATTCGGGCAAGCGGGCGTGAACGCCGCGCACGTTGCGTAAACTGTTCTCATCCGTACAGTTTGGCGACCCAGCAAGCGGGAGGCAGCATGAGCGAGATTGGCTTCCACATCAAGGAGGCGAGCGAGCTCTCGGACGACGAGTTCAACGCCCTGCGCCGTCACTACCTTGTGTACGCATGGGCCGAGAGGGACGAGCACCGCAACCTGCACAAGGACCTTGACGCCATATACACCGAGATAGACGGGCTTGTCGCCAGGGGCGGGCTGCTTCCAATCGTGAACTCGCTCAACACGTGCGGGCGCATAGTGATCTTCTCGACGGAGTCCTCAACGCTGTCGCTGCGCGAGTTCCAGCAGGCCATGCTCGTGGAGGATAAGACCGTCCACCTGGTACCCGAGGACTCGCCCAGCACCGCGATGCTAGACACCCTTACCCCCAACGACCTGCTCATTGTTGTGACTACGTCGAACGGGTTCGCCCGCAGGCAACGCGCGGTCATCGAGCGATGCCGCGCCTACAAGGTCATTGTGACGGCAAGCGAGGATCCGGCACTCCACGCCATCTTCGACGACGTGCTGGCCTTTGGCAAGGACGCGGGCGAGGGCTCGTCGCTCCACCGCATCTATGCAACGTTTGGAGTCACGTACTTCTTCGACAGGCTGTTTGCCCAGTACGCCCGCGCGTTTGACCCGTTGCTGTAGAGAGCAGCTGGATTGTAGAAAAGTACGCTTACGACGAGAAATCGGCGCCGGAAGGCTCGTCTCATACGAAATCCTGTCGAAGATGGGCCTTCCGGCGCCAGATTCTCGCCAGAACAAAGACTATTGCAATGAGGGCAGCTTACCGTGCGGAGCCTTGGCCGCCAGATGCCTTGCGCGTGCGAGAAGTGCGCTTGGTACCGGTGGCTGCCTTTCTCGTCGTGGGCTTCTTCGCCGTCGCCGACTTCTTGGCAGCGGTTGTGGGCTTCTTCGCCGTCGCCGGCTTCTTGGCAGCGGTTGTGGACTTCTTGGCTGGCTCTGCGGGCTTCTTTGCCGGTGCCGCAGCTGACGGCTCCTTTGCCGACGCCTCATCGAGCACCGCCTGCAGCCGAGCCTTTGCCTCCGCCTCGCGTGCACGCGCGGCCTCAACGGCCTCCTCCGCACGCGCAACCTCGTTCTCGGCAGCAGCCTGCTCGGACTTCGCACTAGAGACAGCGGCCTCGGCCTCGCCGGCAATCCACTGCGCCGAGGAGAGCTCTGCAGCGGCCTTATCGGCCTCCACCTGGGCTTCGTTGCCCTTGCGAATGGCATCCTCGAGTAGTGCGGCAATGCGGTCCTTCTCGGCCCACGCATCGCGCGCGACGGCGGCAAGGCGCTCGGCCTCCTTGGCGTGCTCGGCAACGGACTGCTGCTCGGCCTTGATGCGCTCCTCGGCAGCGGACAGCGCGTCGTGCGTCCGTGCGAGACGCTCCTTTGCCTGTTCGAGCCGCTCCCCCGCGCCCGCAAGATCCGCGCTGGCACTCTGCGCGACTGCCCGCGCGTCCCCCACAACGGAAGCCGCGTGCCTGCGCTGCAGGCCGCCCTCCTCAAGCAGGCACGGGAGCAGCTGCCTTGCCTCCTCCTGCCACCAGCCCCAGCTGTGGTCAACGTCGGCGCCCCAGTACTCAAACGTCGCGCCAACGCCCGCAGCCGCAAGCTCGCCCTGAAGCGTCCGCTGAGTCTCTCCGCCCTCCTCGCCGGCACCCGTGCCGCACACGAACGCCAACTGCATCCCAGACAGAGCCTCTACCAGCAGCGGGTTGTCGCCAAGCCCGCGAGCCAGATCCACGGGCGAGAAGGCCCGCCAGGCATCGGACATGGCGTCCCCCACAACCCACGCGGCATCGTAGGTGCCCGAGAGCGCGAGAAGCCCGCCGTAGAGGCTGGGCTTGCGTAGCATGGCGATGGTCGCGTTGAGCGCGCCCAGGCCCGCACCGGCAACGATGGGCGCACCGGCTCCAGGTGCCTCGTCGCGCACCAACTGACAAAGCTCGTTCTCGACAAGGTCAAAATACCCGCCAAGGCTTGCTATGCGGTAGTCAGAGGGAGCATAGCCCGCGTACCAGCTGGCATCGTCAGCGGAGTCCACGCAGAAGAGCCGCACGCGGCCGGCGTCGATGAGCCCAGCCAGCGCGTCGACCATGCCCCCCTCCTCCCAGCTCGCGCACGAGGAGTCGCCCTCGGGAAACGCAATGACCGGCTGCCCGGCCGTACCATACAGCGTCACGTCAAAGTCCCCGTCGACTCCGTCGCGGTGCAGGGTAAAGTCCTTGGTCTCCATGTTGCCTCCGTCTCGCGTCCCAGTGCCTACATTGTGCGCCATTGCGGCGCGAGCGCCAAACGCCATTACGGCCCGCTCGACAAATGTGCCGCGCTCGCGATAGGTATTGAGATATGAGTAGCGCCGAGTGGGGAGTTGTCCCACAGGAGCCCTCGGACGCCCGTCCCTGTGCAGGGGATACAGGCGCGCCTACCCCAGCTGCAGGTTCGTAAGGCCCTTGCCCGTCGAGCGCACGAACTCGCTCAGGTACTTGTTGACCTCCTCGATCTCCACGCCGGGATACTCTCCCATAATCCAAGAGCGATAGGTCTGCAGTACGCCGCCGGCAATGTAGTCGGTGAGCATGGCACAGGCCTTCTTCTCCTGTTGCGTGTTCACAGGGATGCGCTGCTGCACCCACTCGCGGAAACGAGTTTCCAACGCATAGACGAAGGGCTCCACGCTCCTCGACTCCACAAGCTTGCGTGTGAGCTCCCTGTTCTCGTCGAGATAGGCACCCACCTGCGTGAGCACGGGCAGGGGATCCTCCAGAAAGCCGCTCTCAACCGCCTTGGAGAGAAACACCGAGATAGTGTCTGCCGTATCGGCCATCACGGACCTCATGAGGTCGTCCACGTTGTCGAAATGCGCGTAGAACGTACCGCGGTTGAGGTCTGCCTTGCGCGCCACGTCAGAGACCGTGATGCTCTCATAGGGCTTCTCGGCAAGCAGCTCCATGAACGCCTCCTTGAGCAGACGTATGGAGCGTTGCGCGTTCCTGTTCATGCCCCTCTCTGCCATATGTGCTCCCTCCAAGTGCAACAGATGACGATGTTAGTGTACAAGTCCAAACGAAATGGGTCCCGTAATGACCCGAAGTTCTTCTGCGCTCCTCATCGTAATTGAATTCGGGTAGAAAATCACCACGTGTTTGACAACAAACAGTTGATTGAATTGTACCCGGAGGGAGCAGCAAGCAGATGGAACGCTTTTTTCGTGGGGTGCTCCGCCACAGGAAGCTGGTCATCACGCTCTTTGTGATTCTCACCTGCCTGAGCGTGGCGTGCATTCCGCAGGTGAAGATTGACGCCAACATGAGCGACTACTTGCCAACCAGCGCAAAGTCCTCGCAAGACCTCAATGACATGAAGGAGATCTACGGCAACGACATCACCAACGCCCGCGTCTATGTGACGGGCATCTCGCAGGTTGACGCCGCCTCGTTTGACGAGCAGCTCAAGAGTCAGCCGGGCGTCACCTCCGTCTCTTGGCTCGGTGACCAGGTTGACCTCGACAAGCCCATTGAGGTTGCCGACGCAGACACCGTCAAGGAGTGGTACGACGGCGAGGGCTACCTCTATCAGTGCGTCTTCACGAGCGACGTGGACCAGGCCGAGATAGACTCCATCCGCTCGATGGCGCAGGCGCTACCAGGCGCCCAGACCGTGGCAATCGACGGCTCGGCCGTCTCCGACGCTGCCAACATGGCGACGATCAACACGGACATGGCCAAGATCATGACCATCGCCGTGATCGTGGTGTTTGTGATGGTGCTTCTCAACACCACAAGCTACCTGCACCCCGTTGTGATGCTGCTCACCATTGGCGTGGCCATTGCGCTCAACATGGGCACCAACATCTTCCGTGGCACCATCTCCTCCATCACGCAGCTGGTAGCAAGCGTGCTGCAGCTGGCCGTCTCGATGGACTACTCCATCGTGCTGCTCACCAACTTTGGCCGCTACCGCGAGAAGACGGACGACCAGTTTGAGGCCATGGTCATGGCTATGACCAAGTCGTTCCCCGTCATCCTCTCCTCCGCTGCCGTCACGTTCTTTGGCTTCCTCTCGCTGGCTGCCATGCAGTTCCTCATTGGCGCCGACATGGGCATCGCACTGGCCAAGGGCATCGTGTGCTCGTTCTTCTCAATCACACTCTTCATGCCCTGCATCCTGTACAACATGCGCAAGGCCGTCGAGAAGACCTCGCACGAGCCGTTCTTCAAGTCCTTTAACCGCATGGCCAAGGTGTGCCGTGCCGGCGCCGTGCCTGCGCTCATCATTGCGCTGGTGCTTGCCGTGCCCGCGCTCAAGGCGTCTGGTGCCGTGAGTTTCACCTACGGCTCGGCGGCAAACATTGCGCAGGACTCGCAGGTCAAGATTGACGGCGACATCATCGACCAGGCGTTTGGCGAGTCCCAGACCTGGGCCATCATGGTTCCCGAGGGTAACTGGTCCGAGGAGAACGACCTGGTGGACGACCTCAAGGCGCTACCCACCACCAAGAGCGTGCTCTCGTACTCAACCATTGCCGGCTCGGCCCTGCCGCACGAGCTTGCGGACGAGAGCCAGATCAAGCAGCTGCTCAACAACGGCTGGAGCCGCATCGTGCTCACCTCGAACATCCCCGACGAGTCCAAGAGTGCCTTTGACCTGGTAACCACCGTGCGCAACATCTGCCAGGAGCACTACGGCGACAACTACAAGCTCGCCGGCAACGCCGTGAGCTACTCCGACATCAAGTCCGTCACCACGACGGACAACACCACCGTCAAGATGGCCTCGATCCTCGCGATTGGCGCCGTGCTTCTCGTGATGTTCAGGAGCATCTCGATCCCCATCATCCTGGTGAGCGCCATCGAGGTCTCCATCTGGATCAACGAGGCCGTGCCGTACTTCACCGGCGATACCATCAACTTTGTGGCCTTCCTCGTGATCGATGCCGTGCAGCTGGGCGCCGCCGTGGACTACGCCATCATCTTCACCGAGGAGTACCTGGCGCGCCGCAAGCGTATGAACAAGAAGGACGCAGCGTTCCAGTCTGTTGAGAAGACCGCCCAGCCCATCATCACCTCGAGCTCGATTCTTATTCTGGCCTGCATCGGCATCACCGTGGCCGTCTCAAGCCCCATGATCCAGCAGGTGGGCGAGCTCATTGCCCGCGGCGCGTTTATCTCGGTTGTCGAGATCTTCTTTGTGCTGCCGCTGCTCTTCCAGCTGCTTGACGGCTTTGTGCGCCACACCAGCTACAAGATTGGCTTCTACCAGGAGGGCAAGGAGAAGAGCTCCCTTCCAAACTCCCCCACCACCACGCCCGCGGCATAGCGGCGGACGAGACACGCATCGACCACGCGACGGGCACGGCCCGCCCCAGACGTTTGGAGTGAACAGCAATGACTAGCAAGAACAAGAAGCGCGTTGCCGAGAAGAGCGCCCCCTCGCTTGGGCGCAGGGCGCTCGTGGGCACCATGGGAACGCTCATGGGCTTTACGATGTGCGTGCCGTTTGGAGCCACAAAGGCGCTGGCAGACGAGGTGAACGGACAGTCCACCGAGCCGGACTCCAACGCGCAGGCAGGCGAGTCCCAGAGCGCAAAGACCGAGGTCGTCTACGCGAGGACCGACGCCACGGGCAAGAAGAGCGGCGTCTACGTGGTGAACGACTTCGACACCCCCACCCAGGAGACCGTGACTGACCCGGGCACCTACACCAAGGTCCAGAACCTCTCGACCTCCGAGGAGCTCACCAACACCAACGGCTCGGTGACGCTCACCACCACGGCCGGCGAGCCCGTCTACTACCAGGGCGACCTTGATGCCTCAACGCAGCTTCCCTGGGACGTGGAGGTGACCTACCGCCTGGATGGCAGGGTTGTCTCGCCAAACGAGCTCTCGGGCAAGAGCGGCAAGCTGGACATCGAGCTCAAGGTCACCGGCATGGACGACGATACCGCGACCTCGGACTTTGCGAAGAGCTTCATGCTGCAGGCGCAGGGCACCTTCCCCAACGACAACTTCCACCTGGATGACTCCGACGACGGGACCACAGCAGTGGTGGGCGACAACACCCTTGTCACCTACCTGCTGCTCCCCGGCACCAACGGCGACTGGCACATCACGGGCGAGGCAACGGACTTCACCTACTCCGGCTGGCAGATAAGCGCCATGCCGCTCTCGATGGACATCGACGTGCGCGACGCCGACACCTCAAAGCTCACCGATGCAACCTCCAAGCTCACGGACGGCGTGGACCAGCTGGCCTCTGGCGGGCGCGAGCTGGCGGATGCGCTTGACCTCATCAACGCCGGAGCGGGAAGCGCCGAGAACGGCTCTGGCGAGCTTGCGAGCGGCGCGGACCAGCTTGCAGCGGGCACGGGCGAGGCCGTGAGCGGCACGGCGCAGCTCTCTTCCGGCGGGCACCAGCTTGAGAGCGGGGCTGCACAGCTGGACGCCGGCGCGCAGAGCGCAAAGGCGGGCTCCTCGCAGGTGGCCGATGGTGCGGACCAGCTGTCCGCGGGCACGGCACAGGCCGTGAGCGGCACGGCACAGCTCTCGGCGGGCGCCTCTCAGCTCTCGGGCGGCCTCGACAGCTTGGATGCCGGTGCACAGAGCGCAAAGGCCGGGTCTTCTCAGCTTGCGGGCGGCGCAGCGCAGCTCAAGGCCGCGTTGGAGGCGAAGGATGGCTCGCTTACCGCGCTGAAGTCCGGTGCGTCGCAGGTGGCCGACGGCACGCAGCAGGTCTACGACACCCTCTCGAGCACGCTGCCGCAGCAGCTTGCCGGCATGAACGCCCAGCTCAACTCTGCGAACAAATCTGTCGACGGTATCAAGCAGGAGCTTGCCGCCATCCAGTCCTCTGCGCACAGCATGGGTCAGCAGGGCGAGACGGCCGTCAAGCAGGCGGAGGCCGTGAAGGACGATCTCGCAGACCTCTCGCAGGCAACCTCTGGCCTGGACACGGCGCTAAGCTCTGCGGACACGAGCGCTGACAAGGCCTCCACAGAGGCAAAGGCGGCCCAGGATCAGGCAAACAAGGCCGCGACCGACGCCAACGACGCCTATAACAAGCTTGACCAGTTTGAAAAGGACTTCACGCTCACGGACGACCAGAAGAAGGCGGTCGAGAGCGCCAAGGCATCTGCACAGAGCGCGAAGACCAATAGCACCAATGCCGCCGACACCGCTGGCATGGCAGCGACTTACGCCACCAGCGCGAAGAGCACCATCCAGAAGCTCTCACAGGGCCTGCAGAGCATGAACTCCACGGCGCGGCAGCTCAAGACCGACTCGGAGAAGCTGAGCAAGACACTCTCCTCGCTGGAGGGAAGCGCCACCGACGGCACGGGCATCAAGGGCATGCTCGCACAGTCGCAGACCGTGCTCGAGCAGTCGAGCAAGCTCGTCCAGAGCTCCCAGGACATGGTCGACGGCATGCAGTCGCAGCTCTCGGGCATCGACGTCTCGCAGCTCAAGACGCTCAACGACGGAGCGCACCAGGTGTCCACGGGTGTCGGCGCGCTCACAAGCTCCCTCCAGGCAGGCGGAGAGCTCAAGAACGGCGTTGACTCTCTGGCCTCCGGCGCGTCCAACCTCGACAGCGGCCTGACTACACTCGCAGGCGGTGCCACATCCGCAAAGAACGGCGCCAAGCAGCTGGCAGCCGGGCTCGATACGCTGAGCAGCGGGTCCACCAAGCTCGACGCCGGTGCCAAGAGCCTCGCCTCTGGCGCGCACACTCTTGACGGCGGCCTGGGCACGCTTGCTGACGGAACCTCTCAGGCGGCCGACGGCGCAAAGCGCCTCTCGGCCGGCATCGACACGCTGAGCAGCGGCTCCACCAAGCTTGACTCAGGCGCCAAGGCGCTTGCGTCCGGCGCGCACCAGCTTGACAGTGGCCTGGGCACGCTTGCTGACGGAACCTCTCAGGCGGCCGACGGCAGCCACACCCTCTCCGACGGCCTTGACGAGCTGCAGGAGTCCGTCGATGGCATGGACGAGAAGGTCTTGGACGAGCTGCAGGACACCATCGACGAGAAGCTCGGCCGCGGCTACCAGCTGCACTCCTTTGTCGATCCCAGCAACACCAACGTGCGAGAGGTGCAGTTTGTCTACGTGGTTGACGGCGTGAAGAGCGCCGACGACACTAGCAGCTCTGACGACCAGTCGCAGCAGGCGTCTGACGACGAGCAGCAGGACCAGTCGTTCTTCGGGCGTCTCGCCGCGCTCTTCTCCAGCAGCGACAAGAACGAGTAGAGAGACAAAGGGAGTTTCCCTTTGTCTCATCCTTGGACGAAATCAGCCCTCGGGCGTCAAATTGACGCCCGAGGGCACACTTTTGAGTAAATCCTGTCGATAAGGGCCCTTCGGGCGCCCGTTTTGCACCGAAGGCGAGAAAACCGTCACCACCGCTGCAGAAAATCGCAGCTCCTGCGCCGCAATGAGACAAAGGGAAACTCCCTTTGTCTCATTTGGGCAGCTTGCCCTCGTCCTGCGCGCGGCGAATTGCCATCTCCATGTGAGCCAACATGGGTCCGGAGGATGACGTGTCCGGCAGCGGCTCGCCGTGGAAGGAGTTGTCAAAGAGCACGCTCATCACGTCGTCGAGCGGGCTCTTGTAGCCGTCGTCCGTGGCCTTGAGGCCCTGCACGCTGTAGCCCGAGGCCTCAAGCGCAAACGCAATCACGCTTGTCTCGACGCCCAGATCCGCGGCAACCTCGGGGAGGGTCTTCTCGGCATCAACGTTCTCGATGCCCATCTCAGCGAGAAGGCCAGAGAGGTCCGGGTACTGCGCAAAGAGCTTACCCGCAGGCAGCTCGAGGTCGATGACCTTCTTCTCGTCCGCCACGATTGCCTCCTAGACCAGCTTGCCGTTGCAGTGGTCAACCATGTGCTGCACCATCTGGGCCTCCCAGCCGGTAAGATCGCGGCGACGCGGCACAAACTTGCCGTCAACCAGCTCGTCGTAGGAAACCTTGACCTTACCGTAGCGGGTGACCTTGGAGGGCTCGTCGTGCGAGAGGCATCCCTCGACGGTGCGCGTGGCGTTAAGCCCCATCATGATGCGGGGGTTGTAGAGCACGTGCGCCTCACCGTTGTCATCGAGGTAGACCGCCACGGCCTTGGTCTCGCCAATCTGGTTGGCAGCCAGGCAAGCGCCGTCCTCGACGGAGCGGAGGGTATCGATGAGGTCCTGTGCCAGGGGCGCGTCCTCGGGCGTGGCGCGCTGGCACTTCTTGGAGAGGATGGCGTCGTCCTTGCAGAGCTCGCGAATCATGTGCGTTCCTTTCGGGAGGGCCGCTAGCCGTCTGAGCAGCCGCAGCCATTTTCAAGCAGGCCATATCTTACCGCCTTGCGCCCCCTGGCGAGAAGCCCGTGGCCAGAGGCTGCAACAAGCCGCGCATTCCGAACGTTTAAGACGCCCTAACCGTCGTATTTCAGCGGCACCAATATCAAGCCGCGAAATCTAGCCGTTTAAGCTGGTCTAACCGTTCGGTAAATTCCTAACCGGCGAAATCGGGCGGCATCTCGGCTGGGTGACGGCTAACCCGCGGAAATCGCTCCGACGAAAGATCCGAGCGGTTAGGTCACCCCAGCCGCTCGGAAAAGGCGAGAAAGACATGTCGCCGGAGCCACGCCACGTGCCGCCGGAGCCACGCAACCGCCCGGCAACGCCCACGGTCCCTAGTACTTCACCCAGGCGTTGGGGTCGCCGGTCTCCTTTGCGAGACGATCGGACAGCCTACCCTTGGGGCTAGCAGCCCAGATGGGTGCGGACTTCTCGGCCCATGCCGCAGCTGCCGCCTGCGTCTTGCTCTCGAGCTCGTCCACGTCCTCGGGGTGCACGTAGTCCGTGGACTTGGCGCCGGTCTCGTGCACCATCTCGGAGAGCATGCCGGGGTTGTCCAGCAGCGGGCACGGCCTCAGCATGTTGGAGTTGAAGGGCTGGTGCGCCTGGTAGCTCTTGAAAAGTGGGCTCTTGTAGCACTCGAGCAGGGTCTTCTCGCGGATGTTGGAGTCCGAGTAGTGGATGAACGCGCAGGGCTCCACGTCGCCGGCGGCGTTAATGTGCATGTAGCGACGGGCGCCGGCAATGCAGCCGCCCGTGTACTCGCCGTCGTTCCAGAAGTCCGCAAAGAAGATGGGCACGTTGTTGCGCCAGTTCTTGCGCACCTTGTCGTACATGCCGGCGCGCTGCTCGGCGGTGGCGAGAAGCTCCACGGGAGCACCCAGGCCAACGGGCATGTAGGTGAAGATCCACGCAAAGAGGACGCCCTTATCCACCAGGAACTGGATGTACTCGTCACTCGTGATGGAGTCATAGTTTGCGCTGGTATAGCACATGGACGCGCCAAACGGCAGCTTGCGCTCGCGCAGGATGTCCATGGCATGCGTCACGCGCTCGAAGGTGCCCTTGCCGCGGCGGGAGTCCGTGGCCTCCTCAAAGCCCTCGATGGAGAAGGCCGGCATGAAGTTCTTCACGCGGAGCATCTCGTCGGCGAACTTCTCGTCCACCAGCGTGCCATTGGTGAACGCCGAGAAGAAGCAGTCCGGGTGCTTCTCGCACAGGCGGATGAGGTCGTGCTTGCGCACCATGGGCTCGCCGCCTGTGAAGAGGTAGATGTAGGTGCCCAGCGCCTTGCCCTGCGTGATGATGGAGTCAAGCTCCTCGAAGGTGAGGTCCTTGTGGTTGGCGTTGGTGTAGTTGGCAGCCCAGCAGCCGTTGCAGTGCAGG
>CACYGL010000025.1 GCA_902773995.1 uncultured Coriobacteriaceae bacterium
GCAGCCATCTGCGAGAAGACCGTGTCGGCACCCTGGCCGATCTCGGTGGCGCCCATCTGGAGCTGCACCGAGCCGTCCTGGTTGAGCGTCACGCGGGACGTTGCCGTCTCGAGCGCGAACGGCGCGACGGCCGTCTTGTACACGAAGAACGCGACGCCCACGCCGTGGCGGATGGGGTCGGTCTCGTTTGCGTACTCGCGCTTCTTCTCGTCCCAGTGAATCCACTCCTTGCCCTTCTCCACGCACTGCGGGAGCGTGCAGGTGTGGGCAGCAACGGCACCACCAGGCGTGAACTCGTCCACGAAGCCCTCGCGGATGCAGTTCTTGAGGCGGAACTCGACGCCGTCCCAGCCGTTGTCATGGGCGATGTCGCCCATGAGGCACTCGGCCGTCCAGACGCCCTCTGGCACGCCGTAGGCGCGCATGGCACCTGTGTGCGGACCGTTGGTGTAGACGGTCCAGGCCTCGCTGCGGGAGGCGACCTCGTTGGTGTGGTAGAGCCAGCGGAACGAGTTCACCGAGTTGAGCACCAGCGCGTGACCGTGGTGGATGTAGCCACCGGTGTTGGACCAGCCGCGGATGGAGCGCGCGTGCAGGAGCATGTCGTCGCCATAGGAGGCCTCGACGTCGAAGGACTTGGGCTGGCGTCCCGAGGTGTCCCAGAAGAGTTCCTCGCGCGAGAGCTCGAGGCGAACACAACGGCCACCAATCTGCTGGCAGATCCAGGCGTTCAGCGGCTCGTAGTGGATGTCCTGCTTGGTGCCAAAGCCGCCGCCGATGTAGGGCTTGATCACGCGCACGTCGCCCCAGGGGATGCCCAGGGCCTGGCCGATCACGCGGCGCATGATGTGCGGGATCTGGGTGGAGGCCACGCAGACGATCTTGCCGCCCTCCATGTAGCAGAACGAGGTGCAGGTCTCGATGTGGACCTGGGACTGCTCGCCCGTCTCGGTGTGGATGGCGATGTGGTGGTACGCTGGGTCGTTGATGGCGTCGTCCACCGACTTATAGCCGTTCTTGGCCAGGTTCTCGGGGCTCGTGAGGGCGCAGGTGTGGGCCACGAGGTTATCGGGCTTGATGTCCTGCACCGGGTGCTCGGTGCCCTTGAGCGACTCCTTGGGATCGTAGACGACGGGCCACTCCTCGTACTCGACCTTAATCTTGCGAAGCGCGCGGTCGCACGCAACGGTGTCCTCGGCAACGACCACGGCGATGTTGTCACCGTAGATGCGGATGCGGTCGTCGAGGAGCTTCCTGTCCGAAAGGTCGCGCTTCTCGGCGTGGCTGTCGGCGTACCAGGGGTGACCGGCCACGGGATAGGGCCTGTCGGGCACGTCGAAGCAGGTGAAGACCGCCACCACGCCGGGGACCTTCTTGGCCTCCGTGGTGTCCATCGAGACGACCCGACCGTTGCCGATCGTGGAGTGGAGGATCCTCGCCTCAAGGCAGGGCTTGGGGCAGAGGTCGTCGGTGAACATGGCACGTCCCGTGACCTTGTCGTACGCGTCGACGCGCGTGATGTGCATAACAAAATGTTAGTGACCCCGCGATTGGGCGTGGCCCGAGAACGGCGAATGGTTACAAACCGTAGCCGACCGTACCTCTTCAAGAAATGGTGTCACATGCCCTTTGAGCTGGCCGTTATTCAATCGAAAAAACAACGTCCCAAGTAACACCGAAGGCGCCGGGCAAGGTCTGCCCGACGCCAGAGCGACGTGTGTCCGGGCCACCGCACCTACAGGACGCGCTTGCCCGCGACGTACTTCTCGACGATGCGCCCGCCCTCCTCGGCGAGGTACATGTAGCGCTCCACGCGCTCGGCGGGGTTGCACTCGAGCGTCGTGCGCAGGCCGGAGTCGTCCAGGACCAGGACGTCAGCGTCGTAGCCCTCCTCGAAGGTGCCCACCTTGCCAAAGAAGGCGCCGCCGCCAACCGTGGCGATGTAGAACGCCTCGGCGGTGGAGAGGGGCTTGAGGTTCTGGTCGACGAGGCGCCAGCGAAGCTTGGAGCAGCCCACGAGGTCGGCCACCGCGCGGAACATCGAGAGGGACGCGCCGCCGGCGACGTCGGTGCCGAGGCCCACGTTCATGCCCTCGACCAAGTAGCGGCGGATGGGCGCGATGCCCGAGGACAGCTGCATGTTGGACTGCGGGCAGGTCGCGATGAAGACGTTGTGCTTCTTGAGGATCGCGATCTCCTCGTCTGTCGAGTAGTTGCAGTGCGCCATCACGGTCTTGCCCTCGCCGTCGAGCTGGCCAAAGTGCTCGTAGGTCTGGCCGTAGCAGCTCGACCAGGGAGCGAGCCCGTGCACCCAGTCGATCTCGGAGAGGTTCTCGGAGAGGTGCGACTGCAGGGGCAGGTTCCGCTCCTGCTTGAGCTTTCCAAGGCCCTCCATGAGCTCGTCGGAGCACGTGGGCGTGAAGCGCGGGGTGAGGATGGGCTTCGTGTTGGCGTAGCGCTTGCCCTCGACGTCGTTGAGCCAGCGGACGGTGTCGGCGAGCGAGGTCGCGGCGTCCTTCTCGCACAGGTAGTCGGGGCTGTTGCGGTCCATGTTGACCTTGCCCACGTAGGTCTTGAGGCCCGTCGCCTCGAGCTTGTCCATGAGAAGCTCGGTGGGCTCCACGTGCATGGTTCCAAAGACGACCGCACGCGTCGTGGGCGAGTGGAGCAGGTCGTCGCTAAAGATGTCGTAGGCGCGGTCGGCGTACGAGAGGTCTGCGTACTTGCTCTCCTCGGGGAAGGTGTGGGTGTTGAGCCACTCGAGGAGCTCGAGGTCCATGCCCATGCCGCGGAAGCTGTACTGCGGGGCGTGGACGTGGATGTCGTTCATGCCGGGGATGACGAGCTTGCCCGTGTGGTCGATGACGCGAATGCCCTCGTACTCCGCCGGGATCTGCTGGTAGACGCCCTGGACCACGCCATCGACGACAACGAGGTAGCCGTCCTTCGCCCACGAGAGCGTGTGGTTGTGGCGCGACCAGACGATGTCTCCGTGGATGGCGAAGGTCTTGTCGTCCTCTGCGGCGGCGCGCACCGCGCTTGTCTCGTCTGTCATGCGAATCTCCTTTCGCTAAGGGCGCGACGACATGGCCGCGCCCATCCTTCGCTCGGAAGGTATGCGGGACCTGGAGACGCGGGCTGCGAGACCAGGTCGCCCGCACCACTAGATGAAGAAGTACTTGATGCAGAAGAGCACGAACAGAACCCACATCACGCCGGAGATCTTCTTGCGGTTCTCAGCGCCCGAGCAGGCGTTGATCGCAACGTAGGAGATGATGCCCAGCGAGATGCCCTCGGCGATAGAGTACATGAAGGGCATGGCGACAATGGCAACGAATGCAGGCAGGGCCTCGGTCGCGGTGCCCCAGTCGATCTGGGTGACGGCGCCGAACATCATGAAGCCGACGATGACGAGAGCGGGCGCCGTCGCGAAGGACGGGATGGCCAAAAAGATCGGCGAGAGGAACAGCGACAGCAGGAACAGGACGGCGGTAGTGATGCCGGTGAGGCCGGTGCGCCCGCCCTGGGCGATGCCTGCGGTGCACTCGACGGCGGTCGCGGTGGACGAGGTGCCGATGAGGCCGGCGAACGTGGTCGCGAGGGACTCGGCGAGCAGGGCGCCCTTGACGTTGGGGAGCTTGCCGTTCTCGTCGAGGAGGTCGGCCTTGGACGCGGAGCCGATCAGCGTGCCGATGGTGTCAAAGAGGTTGGTGAACAGGAAGGCAAAGACCACCGAGGCAAAGCCGACGGAGAAGAAGTTGGAGAAGTCCAGCTTGAAGGCGATGGGCGCAACGGAGGGAACCGAGAGGCCGCGGGAGAAGTCGGGAAGGAGGCTCGCGAAGCCCGCGTCGGGGTTGGGCACGTAGACGCCCGCAAGCTGGCAGACGATGCCGATGCCCCAGGTGACGAGGATGCCCAGCAGGATGTTGCCGCGCACGTTGTTGGCAACGAGGATTGCGGTGACGATGATGCCGATAAGGGCGAGCAGGGCCGAGATGCCTGCGGTGGAGAAGGTGCCCGCCTCGATGGAGCCGTGGAACGAGAACATCGCGACGAGGGTGGACTCGCTCGAGATAACGAGGCCGGAGTTCTTGAGGCCGATGATCGTGATGAAGAGGCCCACGCCGGCGGTGATGGCGTACTTGAGGTTCATGGGGATGGCGTTGAAGATGGCCTCGCGCACGTTGGTGAGCGAGAGAATCACGAAGATGATGCCCTCGACGAAGATTGCGGTGAGGGCCGTCTGCCAGGAGTAGCCCATGCCAAGGCAGACCGTGTACGCGAAGTAGGCGTTGATGCCCATGCCCGGGGCCAGGATGAACGGGTAGTTGGTGAGGAACGCCATCATCAGCGTGCCGATGGTCGAGATGAGGACCGTGGCGGTGAAGAGGGCGTCCTGGGGCATACCCGTGGCCGAGAGGACCGAGGGGTTAACCGCAAGGATGTATGCCGCAGTGATGAAGGTCGTGAGGCCGGCGAGAAGCTCGGTCCTCACGTTGGTTCCGCGCTCCTTGAGGTGAAAGAGCTTGTCTAGCGTCTGTTCCATGTTCACACACCACTCCCTAGCTCGTACTTTCTACAGGCTTCGCCCGCAGGACGGCCGTGGCCGCCCACGCAGGGTGCTAACGCTTGTTGTGGTGTCTGAAGGTGCCGCGCTGTTAGGGGGCCATCGAGGCCCGCCCATGCAGCCATCGTGACTGCCGGCAGGTGCGCGGTTGAACTGACAATCGGAGTTGGTCCTTGTCGGCAGGCATTTCTCGCCTTTTTCATTGCCAGCGGTTTTGATTGGTACCGGCAACCCTGGCCGGTGATGGCAACCTGGCTGGCGACGGCGATCACGGCCGATAATGGCCAGTGAGCGTGGTTGCGGAAATACCTGACAACAAGTTTTGTTATCGCACTATTTGTTTTTTGTAATGTCGATATTACAGACGCGTTTCTCGATAGTAGCGATAGACCCGCAGACGGTAGCTTACGCTCCGCAAACGGCTGCATATTCTCCGACAAAAGATTAACCGTTATGCATATAGATATCTAACGAGGACCGTGGTTGCCGGCATAGCCGGCGCCACCGAGCAATCGCCGCTCGCATCTGTGACGGCTGCGACCCCAGGGTTACAGCAACCTCGAGAGACGGCACCGGAGCGAGGGTTAGAGGCGCACCCGCTGCTCAAACGGCCTCTCTGGCGAGAAAACGGCGCACGAGAGACCCTTTTGTACGTGATTGCTGCCAGAACGTGCCTTCCGGCGAGAAAAGGGCGCCGGAGCATAGGTTCCCGACGGGATTCCGTACGAGAGAGGCCCTTCGGCGTCGAAACGGCGCCGAAGCTTGGGTTCCTGCGACACTTGCTGCTAGAACGGGCCCCCCGGCGTCAGAATCTCGCCGGAAGGCCCGTTGTGCTAACTTCACTATTCCCCTTCTCGTTCTTTAGCGGAATATGTGAATCTTCTCGACGTTTGCGCAGGTAAATCTTAGCGAGATTCACAGAAACCGATAAAGAATGGATGAGAGGGACCGGCATCACGCCGGCGTCGGTGTCGAACCACGTCGGCATCACGCCGGCCATGCGCCTAGAGCGTGTTCTTGACCGCGTCGACCTCGTCGTCGGTGAGGAAGGAGCCGCCCTTGATCTGCTCGGAGTACTCCTTGACCTTGTCCTGGACCTCCTGCGAGACCTTGTCGGAGTAGCTGCCCAGGTAGACGCCACCGTTGTCCATGTTGGCCTCGATCACGTTCCCATTGCCGAAGGAGCCGGACTCGATCTCGTCCATGGCCTGGCCGAACATCCAGTCGGTCACGGTGGAGGTCACCACGCTGGGGTTGTCGGAGCCTACCGAGTCGATGGGCTGCGCGATGTCGAAGTGCGTGTCGACACCCGCCTCCTCGAGCGCCTGGCGTGCGCCGTTGTCGACGGCGGAGGCGTCACCCCACATGACGTCGACGTTGTTGGACGCAATCCACTGGTTGGTGATGTTGGTGCCGAAGGACGCGTCGGTGAAGCCGGCGTCAAAGTTGTAGTGGCCCTCGACCTTGGGGTTGACCTTCTGGGCGGCCGCGAGGTAGGCGGCGTACTTGGTGAGCGTGGTGGGAAGGCGCATGCCGCCAATGAAGCCGATCTGCCCCGTATTAGTCATCAGGCCCGCGACCACGCCGGCAAGGGCGCCGGTCTGCTTGAGGTTGACCTGGACCGTCTCGACCTTCTCGAGGGTCTCGTAGTCGGCGAGGTCGGTCGCCGGGTCGGTGTTGGTCATGAGGAAGTGCACGTTGGGGTTGGACTCGGCTGCCTCGGCCACCACGTCTCCCCATGCCGAGACGAACTCGTTGCCCGCCGCAATGATGAGGTCGACGTCCTGGTCGACGTAGGACTGCGCCGCCGAAGCCGCGTCAGCAGAGGCGGTGTTCTCCTTGGGCTCGAGCATCTCCCACTTGGGGTGGGAGTCGATTGCCTTCTTGAGCGACTCGTAGTGCCCCTGGCCCCAGCCGCCGTCGTTCTTGGGGCCGCTGATGACCATGGCCACCTTGTAGCTGCTCTTCTCGCTGGAGCCGGTGGAGTCGGACGAGCCGCTCGAGCTGGACCCGCACGCCGCGAGCGAGAGCCCGCAGACTGTGGCGGCGCCAGCCAGGCCAAGCGAGAGCGCATCCCTACGCGTAACGTTTGCTGCCATGATGTTCCTCCCTCATCCCAAGGCGGACGCCCGTGCCCGCCCTAGTCCCAATAGCCCTCGTGAACCGCCGCCGCCTCCGCCTCGAGCTCGGGGAAGGGCCCCACGACCTCGATGGGCTTCTGGCCGGCAGCGAAGATCTTCCTGCACGGCAGGTCGAACGTGGGGTTCTGCTCGTTCGAGCCAGTGAGTTCCAGGAGACGGCGCTCGGTCATGGCATAGACCACGCGCCCCACGTTTCCCCAGTAGATGGCGCCAGAGCACATGGAGCAGGGCTCGGCGGAGGTGTAGAGCGAGCAGTCCCACAGGTAGGCCTTGTCATACTGCTGGCTCGCGCGCTCCATGAGCTGCGTCTCGGCATGCCCGGTGCACTTGTGCGTATCGATCTCGACGTTCTCCTGCTCGAGAAGGACCTCGCCTTCCGGAGACACCAGAATCGCGCCAAAAGGCGTGTTGCCGTGCTCGCGCGACCTCCTCGAGACCGCGATGGTCCTCTTGAGGAGCGTGACGTCCTCCTCGTGCGAGAACTCCTTGCGCGTCATGCGCCCTCCCCTTTCCGGCTCGCCAAGGCGGGCCAATGCTCACGGTCGGCGATCTTCGCCGATATGCAAATGGGGGCCGTCCCCGAAGAGGCGGCCCCCAACAACAATGCTGGGCCTACAGGCTCTTCTGGATTGCCGAGACCTCGTCGTCGGTGATGAACGTGCCGGCCTTGATCTGGTCCGCATACTCGTTGATCTTGTCCTGGACGTCCTTCGAGACCTTGTCGGAGAACTTGCCGAGCGAGATGCCGCCGTTGTCCATGTTGCCGGTGATGGCCTTGCCGCCGCCGAAGGAGCCGGACTCGATCTCGTCCATGGCCTGGCCGATCATCCAGTCGGTGACAGTGGAGGTCACGACCGTGGGCTGGTTGTCGCCCACGATGTCGATGGGCTGGGCGATGTCGAAGTGCGTGTCGGCACCGGCGGCCTCGAGGGCCTGGCGCGCGCCGTTGTCGACGGCGGAGGCGTCGCCCCACATGACGTCGACGTTGTTGGACGCAATCCACTGCTGCGTGAGGTTGGTGCCCAGGGAGGCGTCGGTGAAGCCGGCCTCGAAGTTGTACTGGCCCTGGATGGACGGGTCGATCTTCTGGGCGGCAGCCAGGTACGCAGAGTACTTGGTGAGCGTGGAGGGGAGCTTCATGCCACCGATGAAGCCGATGCTCTTGGTCTTGGTCATGAGACCGGCGACCACGCCGGCAAGGGCGCCCGTCTGCTTGAAGTCGGGAAGAACCGTCTCGACCGGGTCGAGGGTCTCATAGTCGGTCATCTCGGTGGTCGGGTCGGTGTTGGTGATGAGGAAGTGGACCTTGGGGTGGCTGTCTGCCGCGTCGGCGACGACCTCGGCCCAGTCGGAGGCAAACTGGTTCCCATTGCCGATGATGAGGTCAACGTCCTGGTCGACGTAGGTCTGCGCTGCGGTGGCCGCGTCGGCGTCGGCCGTGTTCTCCTTGGGCTCGAGCATCTCCCACTTGGGGTGAGAGTCGAGGGCCCTCTTGAGGGACTCGTAGTGACCCTGGTCCCAGCCGCCGTCGGTGATGATGCCGCTCATGATCATGGCAACCTTGTAGCTGCTCTGCTCGGAGCTGGACGAAGAGGAGGAGCTGTCAGACGAGCTGGAGCTGGACCCGGAGCCGCCGCAGCCGGCAAGAGCGAGGGCGCCCATGCTGCCAAGCCCCAAAAAGATTGCCTGACGCCTGTCGAGCATGGCTGCGGACAGAGACTTCTTGATTTCACTCATGATGTGCCCTTTCCTTCTCCCATTGAGAGAGACGCAGGTTGCGCCCCTCATCCCTAACCCATACCCCAGAACGCTACACGGACGTTAAGGGGATAGAACCACGGAGTTGCCAAGCGGCCCCCGACTCTCGGTGAGGGGCCGCCCGAGACGAGCGGCTAGCGCTGCTCGCGGAAGTACGGCTGGCCGTTGGCCTTGGGGCCGGCGTGCTTGGACCCAAAGAAGATGAGCGCGATGATGGTAAAGATGTACGGGATCATCTTGAAGAACATGACCGGTGCCGCCTGGAACTGAGCCTGGAGCGCCACGTTGAGACCGTCGAAGAAGCCAAAGAGGAGGCTCGCGCCCAAGACGCCCAGTGCGGTCCAGCGGCCAAAGATGACGGTCGCCAGGGCGATGAAGCCACGGCCCATCACGATGCCGTCGGTGTAGATGGGCGTGTAGCACAGGGTGAGGAACGCTCCACCGGCTGCGGTGAGCAGTCCGCACACGATGCAGGCGACGTACTTCATGCGCACGACGTTGATGCCCAGGGTCTCGGCCGCATGGGGGTTCTCGCCCACGGAGCGGAACGAGAGGCCGGCGCGGAAGTGCTTGAAGAAGTAGCGCACCAGCGGCACGAGGATGAACGCCAGGTAGGCAAGGAGCGTCTGGTTGAAGAACGCATTGCCAATGAAGGGGATGTCAGAGAGGCCGGGGATGGCGATGCTCGGCATCTGCGCGCCGGTCGCGTTGGCGGAGTTGGACCCCACGAAGAGGTTGTAGCCAAAGAGCGCGATGGCGGGCGCCAGGATGTTGATTGCCATGCCCGTGACCACCTGGTCGGCGCAGAGCGTCACCGTGCAGAAGGCATACAGCATGTTGACAAGGACGCCTGCCGCCATGCCGGCGAGAAGGCCAACCCAGAGGTTACCGGTCATCTTGCCAACGGCAAAGCCCACGAAGGCGCCGATGGCCATGACGCCCTCGAGGCCGATGTTCACGAGGCCAGCGCGCTCGGAGAAGACCTCGCCCAGAGCGGCGAGCAGGATGGGCACGGCGCCCATGGTCATGGCCTTGAGGATGGTAGGGAGTGCAGTCATGAAGTCCATTACGCGTTCACCTCGGCCTTCTTGGCCCGCGCGTCCAGCCTTGCGGCGACGTAGGCCTTGATCTTGGGAAGCTTGACGGCGGCCATGCCGGCGACGGCGAAGATGATGATCAGGCCGCGGATGATCTCGACGATGGCGGTGGGAACGCCGATGACGCTCTGCATCATGGTGCCGCCGGTCGAGAGGACGCCAAAGAAGAACGCCACGAAGATGGCAGCGATGGGGTTGAGCTGCGCGATGAGGGCGATTGCCACGCCATCAAAGCCAAAGCCCGAGCCAAAGCCGTCTGCCAGGCGGTACGGGGTCTTGCCGAGAAGCTCGACGGCACCGCCCAGGCCAGCGATGGCACCCGAGAGGACGAAGGCGAGAAGCACGAGGCGCCTCACGGGGAAGCCGTTGACCTTCGAGGCTATGGGGTTCATGCCGACCGCGCGGATCTTGAAGCCGAAGGACGTGCGGAAGATGACGTACCAGGTGAAGATGCCCAGCACGATGGCGAGAATGACGCCCACGTGCGTGCCGAGGACCTCGGGCAGGCGAGCGGACTGCGGGATCGCCACGGTCTTGGGGAGGCCGTTGTCGGAGTAGACGTTCTTGAAGATGTACTCCATGAAGTACATGGCCACGTAGTTGAGCATGATCGTGGTGATCATCTCGTTGAGACCGCGGGTGATCTTCATGATGCCCGGCAGGAGCCCCCAGATGGCACCAGCCACGATGCCGGCGAGAAGCCCAAGCGCAAGGCCAGCGGGGCCCTCGAGCCCCAGGCCGAGGACGCACGTGGCGGTTGCGCAGCCGCCCATGATGAACTGGCCCTCGCCGCCCAGGTTGAAGACGCCGCACTTGTAGGCAAACGCCGCGCACAGGCCGGTGAAGATAAGCGGGCAGGCGCGCTCGAGCGTCTTGCTCAGCTTTGCCCCGTCGCCAAGCGATCCCTGGATCATGGCGGCGTAGCCCTCAAACGGGTTCTTTCCAAGGCACGCGATGATGATCGCGCCGATGATCAGAGCCAGGAGCACGGCGACGATCGGCGTGAGGATCATCATTCGCTTCTCGCTGCGCTCCTCCGGGCTCAGAGCCTTCTTTGCCACGTTGACCCCCTCCTACTTACCTGCCATGGCGAGCGAAATCTCCTTGATGGGAGGGTTCGCGCCGGAATACGTGCCCATGATCTGGCCCTCGAAGAGCACCACGATGCGGTCGGAGAGCTTGAGCACCTCGTCGAAGTCGGCCGAGATGAGAAGCACCGCGCAGCCGGCGTCGCGCTGGGCCACGATCTGGTTGTGGATGAACTCGGTGGCACCGATGTCCAGGCCGCGCGTGGGGTAGACCGCCACGAGGAGCTTGGGATGCCCCTCGAGCTCGCGGGCGAGGATGACCTTCTGCTGGTTGCCACCGGAGAGGCTGCGCGCCGTCTGGTCGACGGAGGTGCAGCGGATGTCGTTCTCCTCGCGCAGGCGCTCTGCGTAGGAGTGGATCTCGCCCATCTTGAGCCACTTGCCGTGACCGAGGGAGAACTGGTCGGACTCGGTCTGCTTGAGCACGAGGTTCTCGGCGATGGTCATGTCTCCCACGAGGCCCATCTTGTTGCGGTCCTCGGGGATGTTGCCAAGGCCCGCGTCGATGAATGCCTCGGGCGAGAAGATCGCGATCTCTGCCCCGTCGGGGCCGATGACCTTGCCGGAGTCCGGCTTCACGAGGCCGGTCACGACCTCGGCGAGCGGGGTCTGGCCGTTGCCGTCGATGCCGGCCACGCCGAGGATCTCGCCCTTGTGGATGGTAAGCGAGACGTCCTTCAGGCCGCCATGCTTGATCTCGGGGTGGAAGGAGACGTCCTTGAGGACGAACTCCTCCTTGGTGGCGTCGGTCACCTTCTTGTAGGTGTTCTCGACGAACTTCTGGCCGATCATGAGGTCGGCGAGCTCCTGCTCGGTGGTGTCGGCAACGCGGACCGTCTCGACCGTCTCGCCACGGCGAAGCACCGTGACGCGGTCGGAGATACGCATGACCTCGCGCATCTTGTGGGAGATGAAGACGATGCCCTTGCCCTCGGCGGTGAGCGAACGCATGATGTCGAAGAGGCCCTCGACCTCGAGGTCGGTGAGGACGGCGGTGGGCTCGTCGAGGATGAGGAGGTCTGCCCCGCGGAACAGCACCTTCATGATCTCGACGCGCTGCTGCATGCCGATGGACATCTCGCCGACCTTCTCGTCAAGGTCGATCTCGAGGCCATAGCGGTCCATGATCTCCTCGACGGCCTTGCGGTCGGCGTCCTCCTGGAGCAACGGCGAGCTGTGGCGCTTGTCGCCCAGGATGATGTTCTCGAGGCCCGTCATGTCGTCGATGAGCATGAAGTGCTGGTGGACCATACCAATGCCCTGCTCGACGGCAACGCGAGGCGAGGAGATGCTCACTTCCTTGCCATGCATGAAGATCTTGCCCTCTGTGGGCTGGTACAGCCCGATGAGAACGTTCATGAGCGTGGACTTGCCCGCACCGTTCTCGCCCAGGAGGGTGTGGACCTCGCCCTCCTGAACGTCAAGGGTGACGTTCTTGTTCGCGTAGAACGAACCGAAGCGCTTGCTGATGTTCTCCATTCTCAGCAACTCGGTCATGTCTACCGCCTTTCACCGATATACGCTTTCAAACCGTCTGCTTGCCAAACAAAGTGTTGCATCAAAATGTTAACGGGAGTTTTCTACCTCCTTGCCAAGCGTCTACTTGCGCGAATACGGGGTCCCCTCGAGCGGGAGCTTTGTGCGAAGCACTCCATCGACCCGACGATAGGCATTTTGAACGGCGGGAGCCGTGGGGATGGTGGCAATCTCGCCAATGCCCTTTCCGCCGTACGCGACCAGAAGGAGATGCTCCTTCTCGACGTAGATCGCCTCGATATGAGGAATCTGCGGCGCGCGGAGAAGGCCGAGGGTGCCGTAGCGTGCCTGGGGGACGCAGTCCTTGAGGGGGAAGTCCTCGGTGAGCGCATAGCCCATGCTCATGAGCACGCCGCCCTCGATCTGGCCCTGGATGGCGATGGGGTTCACGACCTTGCCCGAGTCGTGGGCGGCGTAGACCTCCTTCACGCGACGGTCCTTGTCGAGGATCACGCACGTGGTGGCATAGCCGTAGCACACGTGGCTCTTGGGGTTGGGCTTATCGGCGCCAAGCTTGTCTGTAGGCTCGAAGTAGACGTAGCGGAACTCGTGGCCCTCGAGGGCCGCAAGCGCGGCGACGGGGTCGTTTGGCACGACGGCATGGCCCGCCTCGAGGTCGGTGGGGTGGCTGTCCGCGTAGGGGTTGCCGTCGTCGTACTCCACGCTCACGCCGTCGCCGTGGGCGCACACGGGGGCCTCCGGAACGGCCTGGCCGCGCTCGACGGCGAGCATCGCGTCGCGAAGCAGGAAGGCGGCGCCGCGCACGGCCTCGCCGGTGATGACGGTCTGGCGCGAGCCCGAGGTGGTGCCGGAGTCCGGCGCGGCCTCGGTGGAGCACTCGCCGTTCTCGATGGCAGACTTGGGAAGGCCCGTCGCCTCGGAGACGTCCTGCTGGAAGACGGTGTTGCAGCCCTGGCCGATGTCGGAGGTCGCCGAGTAGACCACGGCGCGCCCGCCCTCAACGCGGATGTTCGCACGGCCGGCGTCGGGAAGGCCCACGCCCACGCCCGAGTTCTTCATAGCGCAGGCGAGTCCGGCGTGGTCCGCGTTCTTCTCGTACACGTCCTTGACCGCGAGCAGGGTCTCCTTGAGGGCCGTGGAGCAGTCGGCGATCTGGCCGTTGGGAAGCGCCTTCCCGGGCTCGATGGCGTTCTTGTAGCGGATCTCCCACGGCGAGATGCCCACCTCGTCGGCGAGGAGGTCGACCAGGCACTCGAGGGCGAACTCGCTCTGGCACACGCCAAAGCCGCGGAACGCGCCGGCGGGCGGGTTGTTGGTGTAGTAGCCAAAGCCGCGGATGTCGGTGTTCTGGTAGGTGTAGGGGCCAACGGCGTGGGTGCAGGCGCGCTCGAGGACGGGCCCGCAGAGGCTCGCGTAGGCGCCGGTGTCGAAGTTGATCTCGCAGTCGAGGGCGGTGAAGTTGCCTTCCTCGTCGCAGCCCAGCGTGAAGGTGCCGAGCATGGCGTGGCGCTTGGGGTGGAAGTTGATGGACTCCTGGCGCGTGAAGCGGCACTTCACCGTGCGCTTGAAGTGGTAGGCAGCGAGCGCCGAGAGGTGCTGGACCGTGACGTCCTCCTTGCCGCCGAAGCCGCCGCCGACGAGCATGGTCTCCACCACCACGCGCTCCGGGGTCTTGTCCCACCCAAACATGTGGGCGACCTCCTTGCGCGTGTCATAGGCGCCCTGGTCGGTCGAGAAGATCTTCACGCCGTCCTTGTACGGCGTGGCAACGGCGCACTCGGGCTCGAGGAAGGCGTGCTCGGTGAAGGGGGTCTCGAAGGTGCGCGTGACCACGTGAGCGGAGTGCTCGAGCGCCTCCTTGGCGTTGCCACGGGTGACGTGGCGGCTCTGGCACACGTTGTCGTGCAGCTCGACGAGGTTGCCGAAGGCGTTGAAGCTCTTGTGGATGATGGGGGCGTCGGGCGCCTTCGCCTCGGCGATGTTGCGCACGGGCTCAAGCTGCTCGTAGTCAACGCGGACAAGACGCTTGGCGCGCTCGAGGGTCTTGGTGTCCTCGGCAACCACCAGGCAGAGGGCATCGCCCACAAAGCGGGTGACGTCGCCCTCGGCGATGAAGACGTCCCAGTCCTGGATGAGGTGGCCGACCTGGTTCACCGGCACGTCCTTGGCGGTGAGCACGCCGAGCACGCCGGGCAGGGCCTCCGCCTTGGAGGTGTCGATCTTGATGACGCGGGCGCGCGGGTACTTGGAGCGGACGGCAGAGCCGTACGCCATGTCGGGGAAGTCCCTCTCGTCGATGTCGTCGGGGTACTTGCCGTAACCGAGGACCTTGCGACGCACGTCCACGCGGAAGGCGCGCTTGCCCACGCCGTAGTCGTCGCCGCGCTCGAGGTCCTCGTCGATCTGCGCCTCGCCGCGCAGCACGGCGGCGGCGAGCTGGATGCCCTCGATGATCTTCTTGTAGCCGGTGCAGCGGCACACGTTGCCGCGGATGGCCCACCTGACCTCGTCCTCGGTGGGGTTGGGGTTCTGGCGCACGAGGGCGGCGCCGCTCATCACCATGCCGGGGATGCAGAAGCCGCACTGCACGGCGCCCACGGCGCCAAACGCGTAGACGAAGGCCTCCTGCTCCTCGTGGGTGAGCCCCTCGACGGTGAGGATCTGCTTGCCCTGGGCGAGCTTGGTGGTCATGACGCAGCCCTTGGTGGCGATGCCGTCGATGACGACGGTGCATGTGCCGCAGGCGCCCTCCGAGCAGCCGTCCTTCACGGAGGTGAGGTGGAGGTCGTCACGCAGGAAGCGCAGGAGCGACTTATTCTCGCTGGTCGTGATCTCCTGGCCGTTGACGTAGAAGCTGTAGGTTTCCATCTCTCCTCCTCCCTAGAGGCTCTTGGCGACGATGCCGAAGGCGTCGTGGATGACCCCGCGCGGACACTTGGTGGCGCACATGCCGCAGGAGATGCACGTCTCCTGGTCCATCACGGCGAGGTTCTGGGTCACGTGAATGGCGTCAGAGGTGCAGGCGCGCTCGCACGCCCCGCAAGCGATGCAGCTCGACTGGCACACCGCGCGTGCGGCGGCGCCGGGCTCGTGGTTCGAGCAGAGCACCTGGAAGCGCTGGCTGCGGGGAACCATGTCGATGATGTGCTGCTCGCACAGGCGGGCGCACAGGCCACAGCCAATGCAGGCGTCACGGTCGACGTGGGCGACGCCGTTCTCGTTAAGCTCGATCGCGTGCTTGCGGCAGGCGGCAACGCACGCTCCGCAGCCGATGCAACCCTCTGAGCAGCGGTCGGGCGCGGGCCCGCCCGCGCACCGCACGACTGCGACTCTGTCCAACTTACGTGCCATTCTTGGTCCCCCATACGTGCTGCAGCGGGGCGGCCCCAGGGCCGTCCCGCCGATGGATTCTTACTGACGCTCGGGCGTCATCTGGCTACCGGGCGAGCAGGTAGCCATAGTTGTCTCGAACCGCGAGGATGACCGCGCGGACCGCCTCGGGAAGGCCGCAGGCGGGGTCGTCCACGTTGTAGACGGCGGTTGCGCCATCGAGCCTCACGAGCATGCCGCCCTCGACGGGCAGGAAGCCCTCGTTCTGGGAGTCGTCGAAGTCCTCCCTGCTCCAGAACAGGGTGAGCTTGTCGCGGTAGGGCTTGCCCTCGGAGTACGGGCAGAACACGGCGCAGTTGCCGCACTCGTTGCACATGCCGTCCATGTGGACGATCTGGCGCTCACGCATGCCGGACACGCGGATTGCGACGTTCGCGCGGTTGGGGCAGACCTCGCAGCAGGTCTCGCAGACGGTCGCGCAGCCAAGGCAGCGCGTGTGAGCGAGGGAGGCGACGTCGGCCTCGAGGGTGCCACGGGATGCCAGGGGTGCCTCGTAGCTGGGGTTGACGTTCTTCTCGCCCATGGCGTCGAAGGAGGTGCCGGCAATGGCCGTCGTGACGGTCATGGCATCGGCGATGGCCTTCACCACGGTCGCGGGGCCACGGCGGGCGTCGCCGGCGGCGAAGACGTGCGGCACGCTGGTCTCGAGGGAGTCGCTCACCACGGGGCGGCCCTTCTCGTCCAGCTCGCAGCCGGTGGCCTGGTAGAGACCCTGCTCGATGCGCTCGCCCACTGCGGTGATGACGGCGGTGGCGGGAACGATAACGGTCTCGCCAGCGGGCTCGGGGGCGCGACGGCCGGAGGCATCGGGGGCGCCGAGGCGCATGACCTCGCAGGTCAGCACGCCGTTGGCAAGGTCGCCCGGGGAGAGCAGCTCCATGAACTCCACGCCGTCCTCGAGCGCCATGACGAGCTCCTCCTCGTCGGCGGGCATGTAGCGGCGGGTGCGGCGGTACACCAGGCGCACGTGCTCGACGCCGGGGACGCGCTTGGCGGCACGGGCGACGTCCATGGCAGTGTTGCCGCCGCCGATGACCACCACGTCAGAGCCGAGCTGGCACTTGGCGGGGTCCTCCTTGAAGTCGCGCAGGAAGTCGATGGCGTCGAGCGCCTCGCCGCTGCGGAGGGCAGGACGTCCCGGAGCCCAGGCGCCAACGGCGACCACGACGTCAGTGAAGCCCTGGTCGAGAAGGTCGCGGGCATTCGTGACCTCGACGCCCGTCTTGAACGTGGCGCCGTATGCCGAGCAGAGCTCGACGTCGTGGTCGATGGCCTCGTCGGAGATGCGGAAGCCGGGGATGACGTGACGAACGATGCCGCCCAGCTCGTTGGTGCGCTCGAAGACGGTGACGTCGACGCCAGCACGCGAGAGGAACGACGCCGCGGCGAGGCCGGCAGGGCCAGCGCCCACGACGGCAACCTTGCGACCGGTCACGGTGCCACGCGCAGAGAGCGTGGGCAGGACCTCGGCAAGGCCCTTCTCGGCAGCAAGGAGCTTGAACTCGCGGATGTGCGCGTGCTCCTCGTAGTAGTTGCGCATGCAGGAGTTGCCGCAGGTGTGCGGGCAGATAGTGCCCGTGGTGAAGGGCAGGGCGTTGCGCTCGAGGATGATGCGGAGCGCGTCGGCGTAGCGGCCCTCTCCGCAGGCCATGAGGTAGCCCGGGATGTCTTGCTCGATGGGGCAGTCCTCGCGGCAGGGGGCCGTGAAGCAGTCGATGAGCGGAAGCTCGTGGCCAACGTGGCGCTCGGGCGTTGGCTTCACGGGCTTGCGGTAGCGGGGGTTGGTGAGGGCGTCGTCCACGATGGCCGCGACCTTTGCGGGGTCAACGCCCGAGAACGGCTTGTCGTCGATGCCGGCGAGGGCCTCGTCGATCTGGACGAGGTGCTGGTAGCCGCCGGGCTTGAGGAGCGACGTGGCGAGTGTGACGGGCCAGATGCCCGCGTCGACGAGCGAGCGCGCGTTGAGGGCGTCCGCGCCGCCGGAGAAGGAGATGCGCAGGCTGCCGTCAAACTCGTCGGCGATGCGCTTGGCCAGCGAGACGGTGAGCGGGTAGAGCGAGCGGCCGGACATGTACATCTCCTCGCTGGGAAGCTCGGAGCGGGTGACGTCCACCGGGAAGGTGTTGGTGAGCTTGACGCCAAACTCGACGCCACGCTCCGCCGCGAGGGCGATGAGGCGCTTGAGCATGGGCACGGCGTCTGCCCACTGCAGGTCCTCGTTGAAGTGGTGCTCGTCGAAGACGATGTAGTCGAAGCCCAGCGAGTCCAGGGTCTTGCGCGCGTACTCGTAGCCCAGGAGCGTGGGGTTGCACTTGATGTAGGTGTTCAGGCCCTTCTTGGTGATAAGGTGGGTCGCGATGCGCTCGATCTCTGCGGGCGGGCAGCCGTGGAGCGTGGACTCGGTGACCGAGCGGGACACGTGCGGGGAGATGGAGTCGACAAAGGCCTCGTCAACGTTCTCGAAGCGGTCGAGGTTGGCCTTCGCCCAGGCAATTGCCTCCTGGAAGACGGGGGTGCCCGAGGCGTCCTTCATGTTGTTGATGTAGGTGTCGACCTTCTCGCCCTTGATGCCCTCGAGGTCATAGCCGACAGACATGTTGAAGACGAAGCCTGGGCAAGGAGCTTGCAGGCAACCCACGCCTTGACGTACTCGTCAAAGGCGCCGGGCACGGTGAGCTCGGTGGACCACTCGCAGTTGTAGCCCTCGTCGGCAGCAAGTATGCAGGGCTTGTTCACGCAGGCAGAGAGCTCGGCGCCGTCCATCTTCTGGACGGTCTTGAGCTCGAAGAAGCGAGCGCCGGTGACGTAGGCGGCAATGATGTTCTGCGCGAGCTGGGTGTTGGGGCCGGCAGCCGGGCCAACGGGCGACTCGACCTTCTCGCCAAAGATGGGACGGGCGTGGCCGCCGAGCTTGGCGAGACGAGACTCGCCAAAGATCGTTCCCTGAGTCTTCTTCTCGGTACCTCTCCAGAAACGCATTTCCGTGGGGACGTGAGGCGTGCGCGGCGCCACGGGATCCGCGCACGTCATGGCAGCGGGGGCCGGTGGCCGCCACTGCTTGGAAGACGCCTAGTACTCGCGGTCGTTGAGCTCTCCCCAGAGCTTCTTGGACTGGTCGAGCACGAAGGCGTCAATCCTATCCTTGTCGATGTCCGTGAACTCACGGTCACGGTAGACCACGCGGCCGTTCACGATGGTGGTGCGGCAGTCGTGACCCTCGACGCCAAAGAGGATGTGGCCGTCGATGTTCTCCGCGCCGATGGGCGTGGGCGCCGGGTAGTCGAACACGGCGACGTCTGCAGCAGCGCCAGGCGCAAGCACGCCCAGGGGCTTGCCCTGCGGCTTGGACGCGAAGTACATGTTGGCGACCTCGGCGTTGTTCTTGAAGAGCATGGTCATGGCCTCGCCCCATGCCACGTTGGGCAGCGTGGAGTTGAGGCGCTGCAGGGGCACGAACGCCTTGAGAGACTGCAGCATATCGTGGGTGTAGGCGTCGGTGCCCATGGTGCGTTGGACTGCGGGTTGTTGACGATCTTGGTGTGGGTCTCGGCAACAACGTCCATGTCGGCGGGGGTGATGTGGATGCAGTGGCCGAGCATAGTCTTCTCGCCCAGGATACCGTGGTCAAGGAGACGGTGAATCGACGTGCAGCCGTGCTTCTGGGCGGAGTCGTAGACGTCATTCATGCCCTCGCACACATGGATGTGGAAGCCGGTGAGGCCGTTGTTCGCCTCGACCATGCGGTCGAGCGTCTCGTCCGGCAGCGTGAAGAGGGCGTGACCGCCAAACATGGCGGCGATCATGTCGGAGTCCTGGCTGGCGGCCCAACGGGCGAAGTCGGCGTTCTCCTGGATGGACTGGTCGAGCTTCTCCTTGCCGTCGCGGTCAGAGACCTCGTAGCACAGGCAGGCGCGCATGCCCATCTCCTGCGCCACGTCCTTGATGGCAAAGAGGGAGCCGGGGATCTCGCGGAAGCTTGCGTGGTGGTCGAAGATGGTGGTCACGCCGTTGCGGAACGACTCCATCATGGTCACGTATGCGCAGGCACGCGTGCCGTCGAGCGTGAGGTGGCGGTCGATGTTCCACCACTGCTGCTCGAGGTTCTCGAGGAAGTTGGTGGGATTGCAGCCCTTGATGGCAAGGCCGCGCGCCAGACCGGAGTAGATGTGGGTGTGGCAGTTGATAAGACCGGGCATGATAAGGCCGCCGTGGGCATCGATGAACTCTGCCGTGGGGTAGGCGGCATCCATCTTGGCACGCGTGCCAACCGCCACGATCTTGTCGTGGTCGATGACAACAGCACCGTCCTCGATGAAGGGCACCTGGGGGTCCCTGGTTACGACCCGACCGTTTCCAACAAGTAGCATAGGACCTCTCCTCCTTGCTACATGCCGCAGATCAGCTACGGCCCAACCTGTGTTGGGCGTTGCGCGAACGCGATTGCGCCGCATGGGCACCCGACTACCCAGCTGCAAACGAAGCGCAGGTACAAGGTCCTTCCCCGTTGGCCTCTCCCTGCAAATCACCGTTTTGGCGAAACTTCGCACTTCTTGTAATACAACCTAACAAATATTTTGCTTCAAATTGGCGTCCGGCTCGTCGCGGTCTGGAGAACATCGGCGTACGGTCGATTGCCGGTGTGGACGGTAACGTTATATTTTTGGGAATATAACGTGTTGCCCCGCGCTTGGTGTCCT
>CACYGL010000026.1 GCA_902773995.1 uncultured Coriobacteriaceae bacterium
TACTTGATGTAGAGCTCGACCGCTCTTTTACTCTGCTCGAGGGAGTACACGCCGTCCTCCAAACGTCATCGTTTGGTACGGATTTCCGGTACCACCCCCTTTGCACACGAAACTATTTCGGCTTTCGTCGCGGGCACCGACCCCCACCTGCCTGACTCGCCCAGCGTGAGGCTCTCCTCGAGCCTGGGACTAGGCCATCCGGACTCCATAAGCCTTCCGTGGCGCACAGCCCGGCCGACAATCGCCCCACGATTATCATGAGTACTAAATAGCTCACTCCATTCTTCAATCCGAGTCACACATGTAGGTCAATAAGACCAATGGTGTATTGGGATATACTCAGGACCATCAAAATACATAAGTTATTTGGAGAGACACCTTGGGCGACAGACACCTCAACATCATCCCGCCGGCGAGGCGCGACGGCACGCCGCTGCTCTGTATCGTCGTCCCCTGCTACAACGAGGAGGAGGTCCTCCCCCTCTCGAGCAAGATCCTCGCGAACACCGTCCGCGACCTGGTGCGCAAGGGCAAGGTCTCGCCCGAGAGCCGCATAATCTTCGTGGACGACGGCTCGCAGGACTCCACGTGGGGCATCATCGAGTCCCTCCACGCGTCCGACCGCGTCTTCACCGGGATCAAGCTCGCGCACAACGAGGGGCACCAGCGCGCCCTCTACGCGGGGCTTATGGATGCCCTCGACCGCGGCTGCGACGTCTCCGTCTCGATCGACGCCGACCTCCAGGACGACGTGGACGTGATCGAGGGGATGGTGGACAAGTGGGCGGCCGGCGCCGAGGTGGTCTACGGCGTCCGCGACAACCGCGACACGGACACCGGCTTCAAGCGCAACACCGCGCAGGCCTACTACCGCTTTATGAACAAGCTGGGGACCGAGCTCGTCTACAACAGCGCGGACTTCCGCCTCATGAGCGCTCGCGCCCTCGAGGCCCTCTCGCAGCACCGCGAGGCCAACCTCTTCCTGCGCGGCATCGTCCCCTCCCTCGGCTTCAGGACCGACGAGGTCTACTACAGCCGCAAGGAGCGCATGGCGGGCGAGTCCAAGTACCCGCTCTCCAAGATGGTCGCGCTCGCCGCCGAGGGGGTCACGTCCTTCTCGGTCGAGCCCATGCACGCGATGACCGTCGTGGGCCTCGTCTCCCTCGTCGTCGCCCTCGTCATGCTCGTCTACACGATCGTGAGCTGCGCCACGGGCAACGCCGTCGCCGGCTGGGGCAGCATCATGGTCTCCATCTGGCTGGTGGGCGGCCTCGTCATCACCTCGCTCGGCGTGACCGGCGAGTACGTGGGCAAGGCCTACCTCGAGACCAAGCGGCGCCCGCGCTACATCGTGGACGTCGAACTGGACTAGGGGCCGCGCATGGGTGGCATCAAGAAGCTCGCCGCGCAGTTCCTCAAGTTCGGCGTCGTCGGCGTCATCGCCACGGGCATCGACTTCGGGATCATGATCCTCCTCACCGAGGCCTTCGGCGTCGACCCCGTCGTCTCCTCGGGCGTCTCCTTCTGCACCTCGACGGTCTTCAACTACCTCGCCTCGATGCGCTTCGTCTTCACGCACCGGGACGACCTCTCCAGGAGGCGCGAGTTCGCCATCTTCGTGGTGCTCTCGCTCATCGGCCTGGGCCTCAACCAGCTCATCATGTGGGGCGGCACCACGGCCCTGGGCGAGCGCTGGTACGTCCTGGCGAAGGTGGCCGCGACGGGCATCGTGATGCTCTGGAACTTCTTCTCCCGCAAGCACTGGCTCGACGCGGAGAAGGGCTAGCCTTTCGGCCGGGAAGGCCGGGAACGAGATTGGACTGGAATGAGCGAAGCATCGGAGAGCTGGGGTCAGCGCCTCGCGCGCGGGCTGATGGGCGTCGTATTCGTTGCCTATGCCCTGGTATGTGCCATACTTCTCTTCGTCGACCGCAATATTACTTATTGGGGAAGCAACGGCAACGTCCCTCTTCTCCCAAACCTCGCTGTTTTCGCCCTAATTGTCGTCGGGATGCTCCTTTACCAAATACTAAGAACAAAAGTCAGGGCAGCGAGAAGGATATGTGCCCTTGATGACAAAGAAAGGAGAGCCATCTGCATTCTTGCAACGCTGGCACTGTTCTCTTACCAGGTTGCATCCTTCTACTACGCAGGTATTTTGACTGGATGGGACGTGGGAGGACTGCGACGGGTCTCCGTCTTTCCATCCCCCATATCCCAAACACTTCCCGCTGTTGATTGGGCTTACCTCTACTTCTCACGCTATCCGAACAACCTCTTGCTTCTAATTCTCCTCCGGGCACAGGATCACATCCGGGCGGTAGCGATGCCCAGCATCAGTCCGGGAGTGTTCTACGCCCTGGTCTCGATGCTTCTGGTCTCCATATCCTTCTACCTGTTCACGAGGGTCTCTGCCAGGCTGTTCGGGCGGGGGAGGCTCTCCGTTGCCGCCGACGTCGTCTTCCTCGTCCTCGCCGGGCTCTCCCCCTGGTACATGATCCCCTACTCGGACACGTACGGGCTCTTCCTGTGCACGCTCATGCTCTGCATCCTCGTCTGCTATCACAACTCCGTACCCGCACTCATCGTTTTCGGACTGCTATGCGCGGTGGGATACAACATCAAACCAACCTGCATCTTTATCATCATCTCAGTGTGCCTATCGTGGCTTCTGGAGTCCCTAGGGACGGGTACACTCCACAGAGCAGTCACCGACATTGTTGTAATCATGGTTGCGTTCGTAGTCTCGCTTGGGGTGGTGAATGTTACCACCGGAAGGCTCGGCATTTCCTGGGACGAGAACGCCAGGTTCACCGCGACCCACTTCGCAATGATGGGTCTCAACGACGATACCGATGGAGCCTATTCGGCAGATGATGTTGAGTTATCGATAGCACAACCCACTGTCGAAGCCCGAGAGAAGGTAAACAAGACCGTCATCCGAGAGCGCTTGGAAGCATACGGACCCATTGGGCTGGCCAAGCATTTAATAAAAAAGGTGCTCGCCTGTTTCAATGATGGAACCTTCACATGGGGCTTTGGCGGGGAATTCTTTTATGAAACCATAGGCACCGCCTCGAACGACAGCTCCAATTTTTTCCACTACATGTACCCCTCCGACAGTTCCACTGGACTGACCCCCTATCGCGTCTTCTGTACCATCGAGCAGATTCTGTGGATTATTTGCCTGATGGGGATACCGCTTGGCATTCTATGCCCGAAAAAGAATCAACACTCCACCGGACGTGACGAGGGAGGAGCCGGCTCCTCTATGGCAATTTGGCTCGTCATTGCCTACTGCGTGGGAGCGATGCTTCTCTTCCTACTCGTGTTTGAGACGAGAGCACGCTACCTTTACCTGTACTCTGGATACTTCGTTCTACTCGGGATGCACGGATACCAACAAGCCAGAATTAGACTAGGCGCATGGCACAAGAATCGCCTGCAGGAACTAAGTCACCAGGGCCTGTAGGAAATAACAGCCTGCATAGCCGTGATAATCGCGAACCAACAGCAACTAGGCCATCGGCGCTCGTGGCCACCGTTTCCCATGATTCTAGGAAGCCACTAATAGTCATTGCTTCCTCTCCCCTCCAGCTTTTTCAACGCAGAGCTCTCTTGCGATTCTTGTCATCCAAGTACGCGCCTATCGTCGGACATCGACTGCAGCAGGTGCATCGCCCGCCTGCATGTCGTGCGCAGCCTTACCCGAATGCATCCCTACAACTTAGCCCCCACACTTGCGGCAAGTCTCACCCACTAGAGATGAAAAGGAGAGGAAGGTAGCCAGCGAGACACTGAGTGAAGCTACCGGGCGATTCTCTCAGTTGTAATATATGAGTGTGTTTGATGGCCTCGGGCTTGAGGAAAGCGCACCGTACAGCCAGCGATGCTCGTTGACTCTCTGGGGATGCGCCTTAATCTTCTCGACTCTTGAGTGGCAGATGTCACGAGCTCAAATTTCCTATTGAACATTGAACGTCAAAACCGCATCGATTAACGTCCTGCGCTATTTCGGCCGTATGAGAATGAACTATATTAAGGATTAATAATGCAGTATTGAGCTTGGCGAACAAGAGCAGGAATCGAATCAGGCCTATTTGCTTCAGAAAAGTAAGGACATATATCTAAAGCCGTCTCTTTCATAACTTGGAAAATGATAGGGAAATAGATGAGTCGAATCATGAGACTTAACGACAGGCTCAATTTCTTTCTGGTTAGCAGGTATCGTTCAGAGATATACGGTATTGCCGCCTTATGGATTGTCTTTCTGCATGAGATTTCTTTCCAGGGTTTGGGCGATAACATTTCTAATAGATTCCTTAGACTGCCCATCCAGCTACTGCGTGAAGGCGATGTTGGTGTTGACGTATTTTTGTTCTTGTCTGGAGTCTCCCTGTATTTCGCCCTAGCCAAAAAGCCAACTATGGGTCGCTATATTCTGCGACGGCTCGATCGGGTATTAATTGCCGTCTTCATCATCTATGGAACTCGTTGGATAATCCAAGCGGTGTACTACCGGCAGGATTGGCACCTCCTTGCCATGGAATTTTCTTTAACACAGTTCTGGCTGATTGGTCGCAATGATGGTACCTGGTATATCTCGCTTCTGATTCCTTTATACATTCTCTATCCATCGATACACGGAATCTTGTTTGCAAAAAATCGGCGCTTATGGATTGGCTCATGGGCGGTAGTGCTGATTGGATTCTCGATATTGCTATATTCGCTGGTACATTATGCCAATCTGGATTACTTCAATGATGTCGAGAATGCCCTGAGGCGCATACCCACGTTTCTTCTCGGCTGCGCTTTTGGCAAGGCAGTTTATGAGAAGAGGAAAGGCAGTGCACTGCTTTGGGGCGCTGCTGTGGTGTCATGTATTGGGTATCTCGTATTCAAGCATTACTCGACATTGCAAGGTAACACGTACTGGAGACTTATATATGTCCCGGCAGGACTGGGATTCAGCTATATGTTCGCGCTTATCTTCTATCTCTTTGATATATCAAATTGTAAGTTGCTTCGTGGGCTAAGCATGTTCTTTAATTTCCTCGGCGAATTTTCGCTAGAGCTTTACTTGATTCACCTTGCGCTTATTACCATCACTAATCTATTCGGTATTCCATCAACAAACAGCGCTGCACTAATTTGGATTGTGATATCAATCGTTGGGGCTTGGGGAATCTCTAAAGTAGCAGCACATCTGTCAAACAAGATTGAACAGGTAGCTTTTGCAAACGAAACGGATAGCCCATCTTATACATCTTGCATTGGATAGGATAATGGCTCAGATTCCGACTTAGTCAAAGCACCTATTGAGGTGAATTAGATAGAGACTCTCTAAGCTGCTCGCTAAGCTCTGCAACTTAGGTAGCCGCAATTTATGACAAGTCGATATCTGTTATTGGCAGAAGTATAACTACGCGAACGCTATAGATATACAAATACAGCGATAGCACAACGTTCAGCAACTCGAATATGCGACCGAAATGTGACCGCTGAAGTCAACCGTATTCCACACCTGGGCTCTATCTGAAAGCCACAGCATTAATGCTGTCCTGGCTGTTTTGCACTAAGCACCCAGTCCGTTATCCAAGCTGTCGAAATACCCATATCATTCATTTTCTCAACAGTTCTTGGACAAAATCCCTCTTGATAATCACAATCGCACAGAAGCCGATGATGATTGCATACCTAATCATCGCATACGGGTATAGAAGATTACAGGCGAGCATTGCAACCATTGCAACTATCGCTATCGTCCAGACCAGCTTGGCGTTAATCATCTTCCTCGTCGTCTCAGCGCCTACGTTCTTTTTGCAGACGAAAATACTAAAGATGGTATGAGCAAGCGCCAAAAGGCCGTAACAGAGGACTGTGCTGTACGCTGCTGCCGAGAAGCCAAATACAGGGATAAATACTAGGTTGAGTACGATATTCGCCCCAGCAGCAATCATCGACGCAACTGAAATGAATTTGTTGGCCATAAAATAGAACTCATAGTTCGACAGAACATTGTAGATGAAGGTAAAAACAACACTCATTATCACGGGGGGCATCACGATAACCGCCTCTTGGTACTCTCCTGGAGCAGCAATTAATAGTATCTCAGGGGAAATGAGTGTAACGGCAACGCCGATTGCCGAGAGAAAGGCAATCATCATCGCTGTTCTTTGAGAGAGGCCATCATAATTGCCTCTCTTAATTTTTTCGAATTGCCATGGCACTATCGAACTGTTGAGAGCACTTGAGATGATAGACAGAGCCATACCGATTGTATAGGCGACGGCATAATGCGCAGCAGCGCTCTCCCCAACCATGGACGCAATCATAATGCGATCGATTTGGCCCAGAATGATGAGAGAGAGATAGTGAGGAATTAGGGGCACACTAAAGCTAAATGCAAATCTCCAGTATTCGCCTACATACGGATGCAGAGATTTGTGTTGGGTAGAAATCACAATGCACGCAGCGACTGCGCAACCACCAATGGCTGACGTCAGGACTTTTGCTGTTGCCTTCATCGAGTCATCTGGAACAACTGCTACAGCAATAACAGAAAGTACCGTTACGGCGACTGCAAAAATGAAAGTCATACCAAGCAGTGCCACATATTTATACTCATAGCGTTGCCTTGCGCACCAAAGAGCATAGATTTGGTTAGCGAATATCTGAAAGAACATAGTCACAATAAGCGGCAATGGCATATCAACCAAATTAGGGAAAATTGCGCAGGCGCAAATTACCACCGCAGCAACCACAATGTTGACTAGGGAAAAAAGCCCCTCCATTGACGAGGAGTAGCGATCACGGTCCTCGGAAAACTTCACCATGCCGTTGTTGAAGGCGCCCGCCGAGAGGTTTAACGTAGCAAAGACGCTGAAGACCTGCACCCAAGAGTTGTACACGGTAACAATGCCATACTGTTCCGACGACATGAGCCTAGTAAAAAATGGCATCGAGAGAAAACTGATGCCGGAAGATATGCAGTTGCATACCGTGAACCACAGCGCCGCCTTTGTCGTAACAGGCGATTCTTCATAACGTTTTGCGAGTTTTTTAAACAAGGAGATCTCCAATATTGCGAATTAGAGCAGTACCAATGTACTCGTGATTATTTCGACGAGCGTTGTACCAAAGTCTGACTGAGCCATCAGCCAACAAAAGCGCGCTAGGTTTATAGACCGCATGTGCATCCCAAGCGTCACGCTCCGGGCCAACGAGAGGGTTCGCTTTAGATCGTTGCCACGTCTGCCCGTCATCATCTGAAAACGCCATGCATATGCGCGCGACATCTAGATTCTGATAACCGATATAGAACATTGCCAAGTTGTCACAACCTAGATTGATTACTGAACACCCACCAACCTTGTAAGAATCACAGGGCTCATTTCCCTTTGAAAGAACATAATCATGTGCTTTTTCCCAATGAATGCCATCTGGGCTCATAGCGTGGCAAATAACATCAGGCTCGTAATCTTCTCCCGCGGCATACCACATGCGATATCGACCGTCGTTCGTTTTTGATACCCAGGGATTCATTAATGATGTCCCCTCGTGCGCAAGGGTTGGCAGAAGAACGGGAGCATCCGACTGTCTCTCAAAGGAAATGCCATCATCACTTGCAGCAAAGCCAATGGCACTCGTTCCGTTGCATTGGCCCGTAAACCACATGAGCCAACGCGATCCTTCCTGTATCACACAAGCACGATTTACTGTGGAGTCCCAAGATGAAACATCACTTTTGCCGGCAAGCGATACGCCGATCTTGGTCCAGGTTAGCCCATCGATTGAATCCCAACGTTCTATTGAGCCATCATTTCTGCAAGACACGTACATTGCCAGCTGGCCTTTGTCAGTCAACATGACATATGGGTCAAACATCGAGCCAGTTGAGTCACTCCCCAAGACGGGCAACGGGTATGCCTCTACTCCATATGCAACATGAGGATAGTCGTAGGCCTTACGCTGATTTATTGCTTTCTGGCATACCCGTGAAAGCTTATTCAGGCCTCTTGTAATTAGCATAGACATTTCATTGTTTGTCACGCTGCTCGCCCCTCTCGGGCATTCACTATTTTCTTCAAAATATTAGTTGGTGCATAATCTGAGCAGCTAGCAAAGGTCATTAATGCAAATATGTTATAAGGAATACCCATAAGATGCTCGTTAATAAATGACGCCAAGGCGATTCCAAATAGGAGCCAAGCGATAATTCCAGCGTTTCTTTTAGCCCTTATTAGCGGAACCGTACAAAGGGTAAGCACAAGAAGAAGTATGACGATGCCGTAGCGCAAGAGGATATTCACATAAGAACAGTCGATGTAAAAATAATCCTCGTAATTGATAACCTTGCCCCCGCCCCAGCCGAGCATATCTATCTGTTGGCCAAAAGCCGTCACTCCGTACTGAAGAAAGCCTTTATGGGCATAGTAGAGTCGATTGGTAAGAATGTTATTCAGCCATGACATGACACCCGAATCATTAAAGAAAATCATCAGCCATGCACTTAGGGCAGCCATCGCAAAGAAGGAAGCGATAAATATGCGCGGAAATTGATAAGCTCTACTTCTTATTTTTCGATGAGCTTCGGAAATGGCCACCCCCACGATAATGAGGAGCGACAGCAGGAAAGCCATCTTCCCGTCCGCAAGTTTATACACTACAACGCTCCAGATGATGGCTGGCAAATAAATCCTTATGGACAGATTGTGACGATTCAAATACAGCCATGAAAGAGTTATCGAGAGTACGTGCGCACTGAACTCGCTGATGTAATAGAAACCAAATGCATAGGCAGTGCTCGTTCCCCGAGGAATGGCAACGTTTTCTATTACTCCGATGAGGGCACACGTAATAGTAACGATGGTAAGAGTGACGCTTGCCCAAAAGTAGAGCTTGACAATCTTGTCGAAATTAACTCTGTAAGCGCCGATAACTACAATAAAGAACTGCATTGGCGCAGCGTATCCATCAACGAACATTGAGACGGCGCTAAGAAAAAGAATCGAGAGCGCCATCGCAAGCTGAATGACGCTTGATTTAAAGTCAAATAGCACCATCTTCAATGCCATCATGCCAAATGCAATGCCCTTCAGTACTGGGATGACAGTCTCAGGCATCACATAAGGGAACATCGTCGTATCAAGAAAGCCTTGTACAAGAAAAACTAAGAGTGCTAAAAGATACCAAGATTCTGCGGTAGTCGCAGTCATGAACTCCTTCAAATGAACCGTCTTAATCTCAGCACGGCTGCTCGTTTCCTCACCCATTGCAAATCTCGTTCATTTCTGCGTTGTATCTTCTGGCAAACACACTCACTGTGAACTCTCTCTCATAAAGCTCCTTGGCAGCAGCACGCCAGGTATTTCGCTCTTCTTCGCTTGCCTCGCGCACCCCGTCTACTAGCCTGATCATCTCCCCTGGCGTGCTATACAGCCGAATGCCGGGACACGAAAACTGTTCGAAGAACTTATTGCCGCCAGTGCGCGAAGCTACCACGATCTGCCCAAGCGAAAGTACCTCAAGCATTATCAAGTCAAAAAACGTTTCTCTATTGGGCAGCACAAACACATCGGCTGCAGCAATCACCGAATGTGGGTCATTTGTCCAGCCGACCTCCACCCATCTCGGGTGATTAAGACCATGGATAGGTCCTTCCTTCCCAGCTACGAGAAACCACGTTTTCTCATCTACCAGCAGGTCAGGCGCAACGGATTTTAGGATATCGTAGCCTTTAACCTGATTATGCCGTCCTACATAAGTCACAACGAATGCATCCTTCGGAATGCCATAACGCATTCGCACCTCATTGCGATCTACCTTGGCATGCGCCTGAACGATACCCGTAGGCACATAATGCATTTTCGTCTCGTCACGAACTACCGCATAGTCCTCCCATGTATGAAAGTAGGGCTCCTCAGCCTCGGAACACGGAAAGATAACGCAATCCGCTCGCTCGAAAGCATACTCATCAATAATGGCGAGACGTTTCAGTTCATCACTGTGCGTTTCAACGTCTTTCGGATTGAGTCGGCTAATTAGCTCTTTGTGATACACAAGAGGTGAGTGCGAGGTCAGTACGACCTTACCTTTATATCCCTTCATGGCGTCGCGTTGCAGATATAAATCCTCGGTTGAGTGGAAATGCACCGCCTCGTACTTGGCGTAATCAACTGGAGGCTCAGAAGTCCTTTTGGGGAGCGACAGCATATTTCGCAATCTCCGGACATCCTTCACGCGGCCGGGTACAATTCGCTGTAGGAACTTGTTAGATGAAATGCCTGCTGGTAGAGAAGGCAAGAACTCATAACCAGAAATTCCAACTTGGTCTAACCCTTGGCTCAGATTCCAAAGGTAGCCAGCTGGACCACCGGTCGGCTTCAGCCCGTTCAACGGAAAGTGGATGAGCCTCGTCATTCCCCCATCACCCGTCTAATCTCGCCCGCAACCATGGCGGGCGTATAATCCTTGGCGCGTTTCAGACAAGCATGGCGCATAGCATTGCGGTCATCATCGCTGAGTAGCACGAATTTCAGAATTGCATTGGATAGCATATCGTTACGATTGAATTCATAGCCAATACCGGTAATGTCGTCTTCAAGAATTTCGTCATAATATGGCCACTTGGCTCCAATAATCGGTGTGCCCGCAGACAGTGCATCGATAATCGTGCCCGGAATTCCTTCTCGCTGCCAGCGCGTAGGAAAGAGCAGGGCGTCATAGCACATTACTTTGCTCACGCTTTCCTCTGGAGCTACACTACCCAAGTAACTAGAATGCGGGCACTTATCCAACAGCTCTTCAAATTCGTCGTTAAAAGCGTGGTCTATAGGTCCATATATATCTAATTGGTAAGAGCGATGGTCGCTTTCGTCATTGAGACTCTCGATAGCTTCCATTGCATCTCCGACACCTTTTTCTTTCACTACGCGGCTGAAAATGCAGAAATGCCAGCTATCGCCATATACTCTAGTTTTTTCAATCTCGGGAACATTCAGATATTTAAAGTTAGGAAGATACCTTGCGTTCACTACGCCGCTTGCGGCAAGCGAGTTCACGAGTGCGTGCGATTCTACCCAATTAACCTTGAAACTATTTAAATAGCTCACCCATTGAGGATATCGCTTAACCTCTAGACCAAGACTGCCACCGATAAGATTCTGGTAGATGCGTTTGTCATGCTTACGTGCCATACGCGCAAGCACCGGATAGAGAACTTTCCGGCCATTTTTCGAGAGGAGGACAACGATGTCGTTACACTCTCGCAGACAATTATTCAACTCAGCGGCAATCTTCAGGGCACGGTGCCTCCAGTCGATTGTGTCGACTATGACAACACAATCAGCTCCGTACATTTCACACAGCAGCTGATACATCATACGCGTCTTCACAGTCTGGCCGTCAAACAATGATCTCTCGGGGTCTACGCGGCCAATAAGCCCGATTCTCCTCGACATTCAAGAGTCCAATCATCCGTTGAAGCACCTGAGAAAACTTAATCCTTCAAACTGCTCTGAAAATATTGCAGTCTGTCTTCTACCAGCCATGAACACGCCCAGAATCAGTGCGAAGTCTTTTGGCTTTAACATAAATAATTTCGCTGACATACCCGTTAATCTCTCTTAAACAGGTCACGCGTGTACACTTTTTCCGCAACATCGGAGAGCTCATCAGCCCATCGGTTTGCGACAATTACGTCACAGCGACTCTTAAATGACTGAAAATCGTGAGTTACTTGACACCCTAGAAACTCTTCCTCATCAAGCGTCGGCTCGTAGACTTCCACAGGGATTCCTTTGTTACGAAGACGCTTAATCACACCTTGGATGGAGGACGAACGGAAGTTATCGCTTCCAGACTTCATGGTCAGACGATACACGCCAACGACAGGTTGATTAACTCCTTGATATACCAGCCTAACAACCATGGCCTCTATCTGCTCAGCAATATAGTCCTTGCGTGTTGAGTTAGCAGCAACAATTGCACGAATTAGATCCTGCGGAACACCACGATAATTTGCAAGCAGTTGCTTGGAATCCTTCGGCAGGCAGTAGCCACCATATCCAAAGGATGGGTTGTTATAGAAGTTACCAACCCGGGGATCAAGCGATATCCCGCGTATGACATCTGATGTTGAGAGGTTTTTCACCTCACAGTACGTATCAAGTTCATTGAAATATGAGACGCGTAAGGCCAAGTAGGTATTCACGAATAGTTTTACAGCCTCTGCCTCGGTTGTCCCAAGAATCAACTCGGGAATGCCGGTAGTGCCATCTGCGTTCTTACGGTTTCTCTCAATAGAGTCAGCGCCCTCGGCAAGAAGAGCCGCGAACCTTTTCGCTGCTGCCATAGCCTCAGCGTCATCTCTGGGCGCACCCACTACGATGCGAGATGGGTGCAAATTGTCCCACAAGGCCTTTCCTTCGCGCAGAAACTCTGGCGAAAAGATTATCTTCCTATCCCCCAGCTTGCTCTTCAGCTCCTCGGTATAACCGACGGGAATCGTAGACTTTATGACAACCCAAGCATTCGCGTTCACCTTGCGCACGGCTGTAATTGCAGCTTCCACACTGCTAGTGTCAAACGAGTTTGTAGCATCGTCGTAATTCGTGGGGGTCGCAATTACGGCATAGTCCACATCTGAGTAAGCCGTATCCATGTCAAGCGTAGCCGTAAAGCAAAGCCTACGGAGACCTTCTTTTGCCTCAGCGAGAAACCTTTCTATCTCCGAATCGCGTATTGGAGATTCGAAACGATTCAGCTTGTCAATTTTTTCAGGAATGAGGTCCACCGCACGAACCTCATTGTGTTGCGAAAGCAACATTGCGAGCGAAAGACCCACATAACCGGTCCCGGCAACAGCAATCTTTGTCTTTGCGAGAGACTTACTCATGACTGGCTTTCTCCTTTTGAGCAATAGCGCTAGCCTGGGAATTAGATTTCTCTGTATAGGTTCGCTTCCACACTGCCAGAATCGCATATCGGCAGAAGCACCAAAGTGCCTGCGGCAGGGGGAGCTTCGCCACCCGAGTATAAAAGTACCAAGTGCCCCGTATCGCTTTTATCTTATTACTAGAAAGAGAGCCTGCCACTCGACGATAACCGCAAAGCACTTCCGGCATACCATGGCAAACATGCCCAGCCGAGAGCACTTGCAGCCATGTAGCAGCATCCTGTCGACGGCGCATGTCCGGCATAATAAGTAGTGATCGATCAACTCGCTCTAAGTCAGCCATGATACCTACGGTCTGCAGGTAATTATTCGTGAGGTAGCCCCAGCGGTCCGACTCGGCTGGCATTATCACGGTACGTCCCATGGGTTCCCCAGCTTCATCGATAACAGCATAAGATGCACAACTAAAACCGTAACCGCCTTTTTCCATAAAGGCGACTTGATGCTCAAGCTTCTCTGGGTACCAGACATCATCAGCATCCAAGTAGGCTACGAAGCGTCCCCGAGCATGGTTAAGCGAGACATTTCGTGCCGCTGCAGCCCCTTGGTTAGTAGCCTGTTTTATATATTTAATGCGCGAATCCGTTTCGGCCATAGTCCGGATAATCTCTTCTGTTTTATCAGTAGAACAGTCATCCGTTACGCAGAGCTCCCAATCTGTCAATGTCTGGCTCTGGATAGAGAAGATAGCATCCTTGATATGCTTCTCAGAGTTATAGGCTGGCATAATCACAGACACAAGCGGGGAATCACCGTTCAGGCATCCTCGATTCGGTTCAAAATGATTCAATTTCAATCCCCCACTTCAACAGATTATTGCCTTGCAATAACTCCAGAATAGCATCGTGTTTCTAGCAACCCAAAGCGATCAGCAACGGCTCAACATTACGATTCTCTCTTCTTTCGAGCAGCATCTATCTGCCTTTTACCAACCCAAGTCCACAGGTACGAAATGGCCAATGTAACAAGAAATGCAAACACCATCCAACAATGTTCAAAGCAACAATACCCAGACAGAGGAATGACAGCCGTAAGGACTAACTGATGAAACAAGTAGAAGGGCATTTGCAAGGCTGCAAACATCACAAACGGTTTTAGAGCCAGAAACTTACTGATCATCCCCCGGCACAAAACAAAAGAACAGACCAGGAGAATTCCAATTACAGTGCATACAGGCCTCGACCACCAAACATCATTTAGCACAAACACTACGATGACGTAGAGAACGATTGATGCGACTTCAACGAATGAGTCAATCACTCTTAAACCGCTCGTTGTTAACGTCTCACTGATACCCCCCCCCGAGCAAGAATCGCACACCCAGCAACAAAGGCCATCCCATACTCCAATACCCGCGATACAGGAAAAGTATGGTTACTAATGCCTATTACTCCCTTATATTCGGCAACCTGTAGAAGCATCCGAACAAAGAAGAGAAAGCCTAATGGAAAGAGGTAGGAACTCAATGAGGTCGAGCTTTCCGAAGTCTCACGAAACCTTATGCAATAAGACAACAGGGGGCTGATGAGATAGCAGAGCATTAAATCTGCGATGAACCAGGAGACTCCGTCAAATGAGAAGCGCAGTTCAGTAAACCATGACTGCATCATTAATAAGTTCAGCAATGCAGCCGTCGTATTAGCGCTTATGGTCCATTTCAACAGACCTAGGGCACCAAGCAGAGCAGCAAGGAGGAAGGAGACGATATAGAGGGGATAAATCCTAGCCAGCTTCCTCTTTATTATCGAGACCGTCTCTTCCATGGTGTACTCATACTTGCCATGATGATTAATGGCCTCCAGAACACCGGAACAAACGAAGAAAAGCTCGCACATCCTTGCGCCAAGGTCAGGAGCTTTTATCACTCCCGTATGCCATATGAAGACGAGCATCAATGCAAGTGCCTTGATACCCGAGATTGACTCAATACGAGATGGCCTGCTGACGCTCAGATTGCCTTCGCTGACTGACATCTAGATCGCCATCTCATATTGGACGGCAATGAGAACGCTCATGAGAGAAGACTCGTTCCACACAATCGAGGGAGCCGCATCCGCTGCGGCACCCGAAACCGGGGATGCCGGCACACGCGGAAACACGAGGACGCTCGCGTCCTCGCCTTGCAATGCGGTCTGTTCCACGACCCTCCCCCGGAGGTTCCTCTCGCTGCGTAAATTGCCCCTCAAACGCTCAATTGCTGTAAATGATATAGCAAAGCACCTCTATGTATTTCAGGGTGTCTTGGGATGCACCGTACGTTCAGATATCTGTCAGCGTTATGGCGCGTTAAGCCCAGCGTGGATAGGCACGAAGAAGCCCGCTAAAGCGGGCTAGTAGAGCGGTGCTTCTCGTAGGCGAGAGAGGCTTCCGAAAAGAATACGGCGCCGAGAGCCCGTAGCACCCAGCGCCGTTAGGTACGTTCCTTCTCGACGTGCGCGACGTGCGAGTTAGTCCTCGTCCTCGGCAAGGGCCTCGGCGATCTCGTCGGTGACGTTCATGGTGCTGTAGACGTTCTGGACGTCCTCAAGCTCCTCCAGGCGGTCGATGAGGCGCTGGACCTTCTTGGCGTCGTTGACGGTGACGTCGGTGGGGGTGGTGGGCACCATCGTGAGCTCGGAGCCCTTGACCTCGATGCCCTGGGCCTCGAGCGCCTTCTGTACGTCCTGCATCTTGTCGTAGGCGGTGTAGACGATCCACTCGTCGCCGGCGTCCTCGTAGTCCTCGCCACCAGCCTCGGCCACGGCGAGCATGAACTCGTCCTCGTCCACGGCGTTCTCGCGATCGGGAACCTTCTTCTCGTCGCTGTGGATGACCTTCTCGACCGCGATGGAGCCCTTGCGCTCGAACTGGAACGCGACGGAACCGGAGGTGCCCAGGTTGCCGCCCGCGTGCGTGAAGGCGGAGCGGACGTCTGCGGCGGTGCGGTTCTTGTTGTCGGTCAGGCAGTCGACGTAGAGAGCCACGCCCGCGGGGCCGTAGCCTTCGTAGGTGATCTCCTCGTAGACGGCCGCATCGGCGCCGGCGCCGAAGGCCTTGTCGATGGCCGCCTTGATCTTGGCGTTGGGCATGGAGACCATGCGGGCGCGCTGGACGGCAGCGGCGAGGGTGGCGTTGTTGTCCGGGTTGGGGTCGCCACCGATCTTGGCGGCAACGGTGATGTTGCGCGAGAGCTTGGAGAAGAGCGACGAGCGCTTGGCGTCGATGGCCGCCTTCTTGTGCTTGGTGGTAGCCCACTTAGAGTGTCCGGACATTGAGTCTCCTATCCACACTGCGGGCGCGAGGGCGTGCGGCTGGCGTCACCTTGGGGCGACAGGGGCTGCGAACGCGGTCGATACCCATTGAACCTATGAAATTTTACTCTCTGCCGACGCTGGCGCAAGGGGAAGCTGGTGCTAGGTTTGGCTGCCCTAGGCCGAAGTCCGGGTTTCTTCACATTTGGGGACGTCGCGGCGCGGGGCGGGGGTACGGCGGGGGCCGCGGGGGCTGGCGGATACAGATTCGGGACCCGGCGGATACAGCTTCGGGGCCCGAATGTGTAGCGACCTGCACGGGATACAGCTTCGGGTACGAATGTGTGGCAGCGGGCTCCGGCCCTTCTCGCTACACATTCGGGACCCGAACGTGTAGCGACCTGCGCGGGATACAGGTTCGGGTACGAATGTGTGGCGGGCGGATACACATTCGGCGTGCGAACTTGTATCGACCTGCGCGGGGTACAGCTTCGTGTCCGAACGTGTGGCGGGCGGATACACATTCGCCGCCCAAATGCGTATCGGCGAGCCTCGCGATAAGTCACTCGCTACAAGCCGTACTTGGCGACGGCGTGTCGGATGCGCGCGCCCCACGGCACCCAGATCGCCGCGAGAAAACCCACCGTTGCCGCGCCGTGCAGGCAGTCCCACGGCAGGCCCGCCGCGTACGCCGCAACGATGGCCGGCCAGGTGATGGGCTCGACGTAGCCAATCACGTACCAGCCGTTGAGGATCGCCCCGTATATGAGCGCCGAGAGAAACCCGTACACGTACAGCGCGCCGCGACGCTCGAGGAGTCCATGCTCCCCCAGCACGCCCGCGAGGTATCCCACAAGGCCCCACGCGTACATCTGCCAGGGCGTCCACACACCCTGGCCAAAGAAGAAGTTCGAGACCAGCGCCGCCAGCGCGCCCACCATAAAGCCCTCGCGCTGGCCCAGCGTGGCCCCCGCCACGATGGCTATGGCCGAGACGGGCTTGACGTCGGGGATGGGCGCAAAGAGAATGCGGCCCGCCGCCGCCAGCCCTGCGAGCGTTGCGGTGGGCATGACTTGCCTAAGCGCCGGCCGCGACGCCTCGTAGCTGGCAAGGAAGAGTCCCACGCAAAGGACCACCACCAGAAGCGTGAGCCCCGCAGCCGCCTGCACCCCGTTTACGGCGCATGCCACGAGCACCGCCGGAACGGCGACGATCGACGGCACCTCGAGCGCGGCAAAGACGCGCTGTCGCTTGGTGCCTGTAGTGCTCGCTGTCATGATTCTCGCCTTCTGCCGACTGCAGCCCAACATGCAACACTCTATGACACAACGATCGCCCGCTTGCGGGAAACCGTCACCAAGCTGCGCCGAATTGCCTAAGATGGGCATGTGCCGCACCCATCGACCGGAGGAGGCCCCATGCTCTACGTTGGAAACTTTAGCTACAACGACGACAAGGACCAGGCAAACAACTACTGCCTCATGCCGTGCGTGGTTGAGGCGGACTCGGCGGACGAGGCCCTGGAGAAGTTCGCGTCAAAGTTCGCGAGCGTTCGCGCCGAGTCTGACCTGCTTGAGGGCGCAAGCGAGATCTACCTCGACTCCCTTGTGGAGCTGGAGGGCGTTCCGCAGGACCCGGTGATCACCCAGTGGCAGAAGATCGTGCCCGCCATCGACGGCCTGTGCTCGGTGACCAGCGCGCTTCCCGACACGAGCGTGGACGAGCTCGCCGCCAGCGCATACGGCTGGGGCGAGGATGACGGCGACGAGATCGAGCTCGAGGACATGGAGGAGCTTGACGGCCTCTCGGAAGATGACCTCGAGGAGGAGGGCATGGAGGAGCCGTTCCTCACTTTCTAGCCAGCAGCTGACACCGCACTGACGGCGCAGCGACGATGGCGCGTTGACGGCGCGCAGTGCACAACTTACGCGTGGTAGAGCCAGGACCCGGCGAGAAACTCGTCGGGTCCTTCCGTGCAGGTGACGGCCCCATCAAAGAGAAGCGACACCGAGTCTGCCACGGCAGAGACAAACGCAAGGTCGTGTGTGGCGAGGAGAATGCTTCTCCCCTCCTGCCGCATCTCTTGCACGAGACGCGCAAGCTTGGTGCGCGCCGCTGCGTCGAGCCCCTTGGTGGGTTCGTCCAAAATGAGCAGGTCCGGCTGGGTGAGCAGCAGCTTTGCAAACGCCACGAGCTGCTGCTGGCCACCGGAGAGGTCGAGCGGGTTTCTCGCCGCCACGGCAGCAAGTCCCAAGCGCTCCATCATGTCTGTGACCTGGGCCTCTCCGTAGCCTGCACCCTTTGACCAGAGCATGAGCTCCTCACGGACGGTCTGCGCCGAGAGGATCGCGCGGGGGCTCTGCGGCAGGTACGCCTGGGACGCCGCATGGGGACGAGAGAGGCGTCCGCGCTGCGGTGCAAGCGCGCCGCAAGCAAGCTGCAAGAGGGTCGTCTTGCCCGAGCCGTTGCCGCCCACGAGCGCCGTGACCTGGCCCTCGGGCGCCGCGAGGTCGAGGCCACGCAGGACCCAGTCGGTATCGCGTCCGTAGCGGAACCACGCGTCGCGAAGGGAGAGTGCGGGTTTCTCGCCGCTGACGGCGGACTTGCTGCCTGCGGGTGCCACGTCTTCTGGCCTAAACGCGCAGGCAGCAACCGCATCGTCGAGCGAGAGCTCGCGCACGCGGCCTTGCTCCAAACGAAAGGCACAGGTAGCCACGTCGCGCATGGGCTCGGGCGCATGCGTTGCCACAACAACGGTGACTCCCAGCTCGCGGTTTGCGCGGAAAAGCATGGCTAGGAAGTCCTTCTCGGCAACCGGGTCGAGCATCGAGGTGGGCTCGTCCAGAAGCAGCAGTCGCGGCCGCATGGCCAGCGTTGCGGCAAGGGCGAGCATCTGGCGTTGGCCGCCGGAGAGGCTTGCCGTCTGTCGGCGAAACCACGGCTCCATGCCAAAGAACATGCAGGTCTCGGCCACGCGACGGCGCATCTCGGGCACGGGCGTCCCTAGGTTCTCCAGGCCAAAGGCCATCTCGTGCCACACGGTGTCGCAGACAATCTGGCTGTCGGGGCTCTGGAAGACCAGCCCCACGGTCTGTGCGGACTCGACCGGCGAGAACTCGCGCACCTCCTCGCCAAACGCGAGCACATGGCCAGAAAGCGTGCCCGTGGGTGCCACCTCGGGCTTGGCAAGGCGCAGAAGCGTCGACTTTCCCGAGCCAGTACCACCCGTGAGCAGAGCAAACGCGCCCTCGGGCACGGCAAGCGAGGCGTGCGCCAGCACCGGAGCGGGGTTTGGCTCGGTGTCTGTTGCGGGATAGGTAAAGCTCACGTCCCTAAACTCGAGCGCACTCATGCAACCCTCCCCCACCGAATGCGTTGCCCCAGGTCAAGCACCATGGGGAGAAGCGCCATCGCGGCGTACGGCACGTAGCCCCACCAGGCAACCAGACGGGGCATGGTGGGGTAGAAGCGCCATTGCGAGCAGGCAACGTAGACGAGAAATGCACTGGTTACCGCGAGCAGACCGATTCCTGCAAGCGCGAGCGCGTCAGACGTGCGAAAGGAATCCGGCAGATAGCAGCTACGGCGATCCGTGGCACCCCACCCGCGGGCGCGCATGGCATCGGAGCGCTCGATGGAGTCCTCCATCGACCAGCTCATGAGCTGGTCCGCCACGCGCACGCCGCGGTCTCGCGAGCCCTGCGGAGCGGCTGCCGTGGTGGCGAGCGTGGCTGCGCGCACGGACTGCGACCTCTGCATAAGCTGCGGCACCAGCTGCGCCGCCATCGAGGTCACCAGCGTCACCGTGGGGAGCGCGCGGGCGCCCAGCTGCAGCAGCCGATCCTGCGAAAGCACGCAAGCGGCGTCCTCAAACCACAGGACCACGGCCACGAGAAGCGCTCCGGCGCAGGCGCCGTAGGCAATGCTCTCCTGGTAGATAGCCATGGGCCCGAGCTGCGCCACCAGCGTGGAGCCAGATGCCGAGAAGAGCGGGTTGGCCACTGCGACAAGCGCCACCATGGGAAGCTGCCAGCGGAGCCCCTCAAGCGTGCGTCGCCACCCGCGCGCGGCGAACGAGAATGCGAGCGCACCCATGAGCGAGATGCCCACGCAAACCGGCTGCATCGCAAAGATGGCGATGAGGATGGTGCCGGCAAAGTAGGTTGCCGGCACGGCCGGGTGGCAGGTGTCGAAGGCGGTGTGTGTGTCTCGCATGGTCAGCATGTGACGAGTATGACGCACTTTCCAATCTCTGACGCTATGCCGACGTGACGTAGACCCACGTCACCGCATCGCCATCAGAGAGCGTGCAGGCGCCGGCAGAGTAGTTGGGGTAGCTGCCGTTGACCGCGTACTTCCAGCCGCTCTCGCCGCCCTGGTCCTTCTCAGCGTACCCGTTGATGGCAGCAACGTAGACGCCCATGGCCGTGCTGCGCGCGTTGACGCTGGCACCTGTTGCCACCAGAGCGTCGTATGCCGTGGCGCCTGGGTTGAGCGAGACGGTGTACGAGCTCGTCGAGCCCCCGTCGGCGCGGGCGTCGATGGTCACGGTAACGCGAACCTTGGCGTCTTGCTCGGCGGAGCTGGAGGAGCCGCTTCCGGACTGCGTGCCGGCTGCTGACGAGGAGCTGCCAGAGCCCGAGGAGGGAGCTCCCGTGCCAGAAGTGGTGCTGGTACCAGACCCGGTAACGCCCACTGTCCCGGAGTTGACGTCTTTCTGACGCGTTGCGACATCCGAGGCAGAGAGGTTCTCGCCAGCTGATGTCATGGCAGTGTCGATGGAGACGGCCGTGCCATCCGGAAGCGTGGGTGCGGAGCCCGCAAACTGCGAGATGTCACTGGTGTCCAGCTGGGCATACGCGTTACCGGAGATGCCGTAGCCGGTTGCTACCGAGAGAAGTGCAGGCAGGGCGCCCGTGGTGGGCGCGCCTGCCGTGGGCATGGCCACGGCCATGCGCACGGCACCGGAGCCGTCCTCGCAGATCCACGTGACGCTGGGGATGCCCACGCCCTGCTCGGAGGCCCAGGTGGCAAGGGCCGCGGAGCGCTGGGCGCAGGCAAGCACCATGTCTGTGGGCGCATCCGCGCTTGCCTCCTCGACCCAGATGCCCTCCGCGGAGAGGACCACGTGGGCGGCGTCCTTCTCGAGCGAGACGTCCGTGCCGTCAAACTGGAGCGATGCGAGCGCGGTGTAGACGTCGTCCGTGGTGACGGTGGTCGTCTGGGGTGCTTCCTGCGAGGAGGCGGTGTCCTGGCTGGTAGTCTGGTCCGTCTCGTCTGCCGTGGTCTGGAACGCTGCGGAGCCCGTTACCCAGGCAAGCGGGTCGCCGCCCTGTGCGTAGACGGACATTGCCCACACGCAGAAGGCAATGAGCGCTGCGGCGAGAACCCCAAGGATCACCCTGGCAGTACGCTTGCCGCTAGCTGACTGCTGGCCGTTCGCCGGCGTGCCGTTGTCTGACATCTAGCCGCGCCTCCCTTCGATGGCATCGCTCTTGTCGCGGCGACGCGTGGCCAGCAGCAAGATGAGCAGCGCTGCACCCACACAGGTGCCCACGATGGGCCAGATGGGAAGGCCTGTCTGCGCCGCCACGTCAGTTGCGGGCGCCTCGCCGGTAACTGCGTCGTTCTTGTCGCCAACGGAGGTGACGCTTGTCACGTCCTCTGACGCATAGCTGCCGAGAAGCGAGCCGTCCTCCGACGCGGTGGCGGTAGCTTCGCTCGCCGTGGCGGTGCTGGTGCCGGTAGAGTCGTTGGTGCTCTTGGCGTTGCTGTTGTCGCTGGAGCCGCTGGAGCTGCCCTTGCCGGAGCCGCCCTTGCTAGCGGTGCCTCCGGTGGAGCCGCTGTTCCCGCTGGTAGAGCCGCCGTTGCCGCTTCCGCTGGTGGAGCCACCGCTGGAGGAGCCGCCGTTGTTCTCGCCGCCGCTGCCGCTGGAGGAGCCGCCGCCCTTCTCGCCCGGCGCCGCCGTGGTGGCACCGGCATCCAGCTTGAAGAGGGTGCCGGAATCGTTGAAGAAGTAGAGGTTGCCGCTCGCGTCGCAGGCGATGGAGCTCATGCAGTACTGCCAGAGGTCGCTCGCGGGCTGGTAGAGCGTGGTGGCCTGCGTGTCGCCCAGGCGGTAGGCGTACACGCCGCCGGGCTTGCCGTTGCAAGTGAAGTACACGTAGGTATTGCCGTCGGCGGCTACGCTCACCAGCGGTGCGCTCTTCACGTCGCCGGTTCCAACCTGGCCCTCCACGCTGGTCGTGGGAACCAGGGCCTCGTGCTTGACGCTCATAGACGCAAGGTCAATCACAAAGAGCGCGCCGCGCGTGACGTCTGCGGACGAGGAGCCGCCCACGTAGAGCAGGCCATCGCAGACGGTGGGCGAAGAGGTGGAATACGAGCCAAACTCCACGCTGCGGCCAGCCGTCAGCGAGCCGTCAGAGCGCAGGTAGAGCTCGTGCAGCACGCCGTCTGTCGTGACTGCGTACGCAACGTTACCGCTCACTGCCAGCTGGGCGCGGCAGCGCGTGCCCAGCTCGACCGAGGAAAGCTCGCGCCCCGTTGCCGCGTCAAGCAGCGAGACCCGCCCGGAATCGTTGGCGGTGAGCACGCCTGCGGATGTGGGCACGGCACCCGTCCAGTAGTAGCCCGCGTCCGTTCCCTCGTGCGACCACACAAGGCTGCCGTCGGCCAGGCTCACGCAGGCCACGTAGCCACCGCAGGAGTCGCTGCCGTCGGGGGCCACGGTCGAGAAGAACGCCTTGCCGTCGCGCACGGTGATAGACGAGAGAAGCTGCTGGTCAACGGCCTTGCCACTTGCACCGGTCGAGGTAGGCAGCGCCGCCGACACCCACACCGTGGTCAGCTTGTCTGCCGTGAGCGCCTGGATGCGCCCGCCGTGCAGCGGCACAAGGATAAGGCCGTCGGCGTACTGCAGGCGCGCAGTGGAGTCCACGCTTGCGGCCAGGCGAGCCTCGTCGAGAACCACGCCGGTGGACGCGTCACGGCGATAGAGCTGTGTCTGCGCGGCGTCATATACCTCGCCGTTCACGATGATCGCGTCGCTCGCGTTGACGTACATGGCAGTCGTGAGGCGCGACTGCGCCCAGTCGAGCTTGGCGTACGTGGTCGAGCTGGAAACGGGCGTTGAGAGCCCGCGCACCACGCCCGTCTCGTCTGTGCCCTTGTAGCCGGGCCATGCGGCGTCGTAGCCGGTAGGACGCGTGACCGTGGGGTATATCACTAGCGCATCGCTCTTGGGCAGGCCGTCAGTATCCGTGCAGTAGTACCACACGACCTCGTCGCCGTTGGCAATGTTCACGCTGCTGGCACCAACCTGCGAGGCAGTGCCGTTCACGAAAAGGTGCCAGTACGCACCCGTCGTGGCGTCCCAGCCAAGCTCGCGGCCGTCCACGGGCGAGGTGATGGTACTCAGGTAGTAGCCCCAGCTGCTGGTGGACGAGGAGTGCGTGAGGCCCTTCTCGGCAAACGCCGCCTCGGAGAGGTCGGCGGCGGTGGAGCCCTCCACCAGGGTGAGAGACGTTGTGTCCGCCCACACCTGGTCGAGACCCGAGGCGTCCTTGCCAATCACCTTGACCGAGCCCATGACCTGGCCCGGCAGCGAGTCACCCCAGGCAGAGTAGTACCAGACGACCTTGTCGCCCTCCTTGAGGACGTAGTTCGAGGCCATCACGGTTGCAGACTCGCCGTTGATGAAGAGCTGCCACCACTTGCCGGTTGCGGCGTCATCGCCAAGCGAGGTGCCGTCCTTGGTGAAGGTGTAGAGGTCGGCGTCGTAGGTGATGCCGTTGGCGTCAAGAACCTGCTTGGTGAGGTCTGCCGCGGTGGTGCCCGGCTCGACGGCAAGCGAGGTTTCTGACGCCCAGCTGACACTGGCTCCGGAAGCGTTTGGGCCAATGACCGTGCAGCTAGCGGTAATCTGCTCCGGCGCGTCCTTGCCAGACGTGCCCGCCACCGTGAACGTGGCCGAGACGTCCTGGTTCACAAGGCTTGCCAGCTTGGCCTTGAGCTGGTCGCTCACCGTGGGGTCGTCCTTGTAGAACTCGTAGTAGGCCTGGAAGCGCTCGTCAGCAAGGCGCGAGATTACGGTAACCCGTGTGTTGTCGGTGGGCTTGGTGTAGGCGAGAAGCTCGTGGGAGATCACGTCCGGGCGGCTTGACTTGAAGGTGCGCCAGGTCATGCCTCCCATGTCGCTGTATCCGGGCAGGTCAACCAGCACAATGCCGGGGTGCGCGGACTGGGTGTCGCGGTTGCGCGCCCATGCCAGGTTGCCGGAAGCATCGCGATAGGCGCCCAGGAACGTGTGCAGGCTGTCTGTCACGTTGCTGGCAGCCTGCCCGTCGAGAAGCGCAAGGGCATACCCCGCCTTGGCCTGCTCCATGAGCGAGACGGCCGCGTCAATTTCCTGCTCGCTTACGGGCGAGAGCGTGAACTCGAGCGTCTTCGAGGCCGTGACCTGGGAGTTCGACTTGTCAGTGACCGTGCAGGTTATGGCAACCGTGCGTGCCGTGCCCAACGGGCGCACGACCGTCGCGTGGTAGCCGTTGAAGCTTACCAGGGGGTCGCTGCTGCTGTAGGAGACGGTGTAGTACTTGCCGTCCACGCCCAGCTTGCGCGTGGTGGGAAGCTGCAGGTCGCCCGAGACTGCAGTCTGGTCCACGGCGGCACCGGTAGAGAACGCCTTGACCTTGTCGTAGGTGAAGCCCGTCTCGACCTTGCTTGCGAGGGCAGCCTGAGCTGCGGCAACAGCTTCGGGGTCCGCCTTGACAGTAATTGGGAAGTCCTTGGTAACCGTGACATCGGGCATGCCGTAGCCCGTGAAGGAAACGGTTGCCGTGAGGGTCGCCGGCGTGTCAACCGAGCCGCGCGTGGGCGTTGCCGTGAGGGTGCTGTCCCAGCTCTCGCCGGTTACTTTCACGGTGCCGTCGCTTGCGCTCCACGAGGCGCTGGCACCGCCCAGACTTACCGGCAGCGAGAAGGCCTGCGTCACGGAGTCCGAGGAGTCACCCTCGGCGAAGTCCAACGTGATGGCATCGGCCTTCTTCTGGAGCACCGCGCGCGCGGCATCCTCGTCCCAGGGCACCTGGAACGTGCGGTTGGGGGTGTACGTTGCGGTCTCGTCGCCGCGGGCGAGCGTGAACGTGATCGAGCTCACCGTCTGGAGCGAGGACATGTTCCAGCTAGAGACCTTGCTCGTGTCGCACGAGAAGTACGTGATGGCGCCGTTGTCCGCGTCTGCGGTGGAGATTCCCGCAGTGGCATTGCTGTTGGTGTTCTGGAACGAGACGCTGGTCACGCGCACAGCGAGGCCCGTGGTGTCCACGCCCTCCTCCGCGAGCTTGGCGAGAAGCACGTCGTTCACGTTGGTGTCCGTGCCGTACTTGAGCGTTGGCCGCCAGTTCTCGTTCTGGAGGCGCGCGACGGCGCCCGCGAGCGTGGTGCTATCCGCAACGGGCTGGTCAAAGAACTTGGAGACGGAGGTGGCACCACTCGTTGCCACAACCTTGAGATACTTTCCCGCAGCTGCCTGCGGAACCTCTATGCTGGCCGACGTGCAGCCGTCAAGCGGCTGCCAGTCTTCTGTCGGTGCGTCGGCGGCGTCGCCGACGTACCACTGCAGACTTACGCCGTCATTGGCGGTCACGTCCACGTTGCTGCCTGAGAGCTGCGCAGCGTAGACCGTCGCGGTTGCGGTGGAGCCGGTGAGAAGCGTGCCCGAGGTTGGCGACACCAGGACGTGGTGGAGGTCATAGCTGCCCGCGGCCTTGACCTGGACCTTCTCGCTTGTGGCAGATGCCATGAGGGCGCTGCAGCTGGCCCACACGTAGGCGCCCTCGAGCGACGAGGAGAGCGCAAGCGTGGTGCCGCTGGCGCCGTCTGCAGCCGTGAGCTCGCGCGCGTTGGTGCCCGCGGCGTCGTCCGCCGCGTACCAGGTGCACGTGAGCTTGGCATCCGAGGGGAGGTCTGTCTCGTACGAGCCCCAGCCGCTGGCCTTCTCGTACTGCGGCTGCGCCGTTAGCGTGGCCCCTACCTGCGCGTTTGTGGCGGATGAGGAAAGCTTGACGCTGGAGACGTCGTAGGCGCCCGCAAGCGCTACGGGACCAACGGGGTCCTGCGTGCTGGTCCCGTAGTAGGACGGCACGCTGGTGGAGACCACGGAGTTGCTGCTCGTCGCCCTGACGCGCAGGTACGTGCCGAGAAGCGAGGTGCCGTCAGCGGTCTGCTCGGGGACGGTAAAGGTGGCGGAGGTGGCGCCGGGGATATCGGTGAATGCGGAGTCATCTGTCGTGTTGCTTGCCGCCCACTGCCACTGGTAGTGCACCACGTCTGCGGAGGATGCCTGGGTATACGAGCCTGTGTAGGCCGTGGCGGTGATGGTCTGGCCAACCGTGGCGCGGCCGGAGGCGTCGACGGTCACCTTGTGAAGCGTGACGGCGCCGGCCTCCTGCACGGGGCCAGCTGCGGAGCTCTTGGCTGCACCGTAGCCGCCGTCCGCGCTTGCGTAGACGTACTTGCCGAGAAGGTCCGAGGTCACGTTAAGCGTTGGACACGTAGCTCCGGCAATCTTCTCGCCCGTGCCGTACGCCGAGTCGCTGGCGTACCAGGACCAGGTGACGCTGGCGTTTGAGGTGGCGTCGGCGCCGCTTGCGTCCTTGGCCGTTGCAGAGAGGGTATCGCCTGGGGCGAGCGTGCCGGTGTTGCTCAGCGACACGCTCACGAGGTTGACCGAGCCCGCGGCGGCAACCTTGTTGCGACTGCGTGTTGTGCGAGAGGAGCTGCCGTCGGCGGTGGTTATCGTGCAGTGCACATAGCGGCCAGCGTAGCTTGCCAGCGAGAGCGACTGTGCGGTGGCGCCGGGGATGTCTTCCCAGGTGGAGTTATCGCTGCTGACTTGCCACTGGTAGGTGAGGGAGGCAGGGTCGATGGGGGCGCTGGCGCCCTTCTCGCGCGCCCACGCCCACAGCGTGTCCGAGGCGGCGTAGGCATAGGTGCCGCCCGTAGAGCTTGCGCTGGTAGTGAGGTAGGTGGAGTAGATGCTTACCGATGCAGCATCGGAGGCGCTTGCCTCGACCGGGGCGGCTGCCGTCGTCGCTGACGATGTCTCCGCCGTGGCCTCGGCCAGCGCGCGAGTGGGCACCATCGACGCCGCCGTGACCAGCGACAACACCACCGCCAAAATGCGGTCGCGCAGACGAAGCCCAGACATGCCAGTGGGTTTTGTGGGTTTCATACCCGCCTCCCTGTGATCTGCTCCCTTGGGAGCGTCGAGGGCAGGCAGGGCCGTCGAGTGGCGACGGTAGCCTCACGGCGCAGCGCCAGCGGTAGCGTGGCGCGCGCATCTGAGCACAGTTCTGGTTGCTGACCCGGAGTAGAACCGGGATCCATTTGCAGGCCTCACAGCTGCCCAAACCGTGCCCTCGGTTTGAATGTTGCCTGAAATTCGCACCCGAATCTGTATCCCGCGCAGGTTGATACAGGTTCGGACCCCGAATCTGTATCGCGAGCGGCCGGGGCTCGCCACACATTCGTACCCGAAGCTGTATCCCACGCAGGTCGATACACATTCGTGCCCCGAATGTGTATCCCCTCGCCACACGTTCGAGCTACCCTACTTTGGCAAGCCGCCCTCCCAGCGCAGAAGCCTGGTCCGCAGCTCGCGCCGACGCTCCCGCGCCTCTCGCGACATGTCAATCTCGCCAAGCCCAAGCTGATGAGCCAGTTGCACTGCCAGGTGATCCATTCTCGCCCCGTTAATCAGGTGCTCATACACGGCAACCAGTACCTGCTGCCCATTGTCGAGCAAATCGTTCCGTCGCAGATTATCGGACACCATGTCGTGCAGTTCCGTGTGGTCTCGCCCGCCAAAGTACTCCAGAACTACGTTCCGACATCTCCACCAAAGGTCGGGAATGTAGTACGTTACCCCGCACTCATCGACGTAGCAGCGCATATTGAGCTCCGGAGCAGGAAATCCGTACCCGCCCAGACGCGGGGGCAGGGTGAGCACAAGTACCAGCACCGACTCCATTGGGGAGCCGGACTTTGGCAACAAGTATCGTAGTGCCTGACGAACATTCTTTATGCCATGCATCCCTTCTCGGCCATCCAACGCACGTTGAAGCGACTCGGGCGACATGCAAACGGGACGCCCGTAGATTGTTTGTTCTCCGCGCACCGGAAAGCGGTACGAGCCGCAGAGCTCGTAGCTAAGAAGAAGCAGCTCGAAGAAGTCAAAGCCATGTGAAAGCTGGAGAATCGTATCCTCGGGAGACGCAACAAAGACGTCATTGCCAATTGGTAGGAATAATCCGCCCCATTTCCAGAAGCGGGGACTTGCCAGTCGAGTGCAGTTGCGCCGAGCAGAGCTATTGACGAGCACTTCCCAAGGCGTCGTGAGCCCCATGACCGACGGAGCCAAGGCAGCTGCTTGCCTTTCCGAGGAGTTGGTCGAGCCAAGCCGAGCTATTCGAACCGGCCCCGGCGCACCCGCCGGCGGCCAGTCATGGATGCGCCAGTACTCAAGAGCAGTGGTATGTCCCAAATAGATTGCCATGGGCCAAGCATATGGGCACTTGCCAGGCGAGCGATCAAGTTTCCGAGAAAGGCCGACAGGGTTCTTGCACGTGCCAGACAGCCAGCTTGCAGCACACGGGGTTTGCGCAGGAAAATGGGGGTGCGTTTCCCGTAGTTCCTGCTATCCTCGCTTGCAGCGTATCGTGATCGCTACGGGAAATGCCCAGCTCAGAGCACGTGTGAGATATGAAGACGACGTGAAGGGAACGAGCATCAAAGATTTGCTGTTCTAGGCGTGCACACCGCGTCGCGGTCGTACGCGGCAGTTTTCAACACGCAGATTCTAGGAGAGCCACAGACAGAAGAGCCCCGGACAAGAGCTCAGGCGATGGTCTCAGCCGATACAGGTTCGTTGCCCGAACGTGTATCGACCTGCGCGGGATACAGCTTCGGGTGCGAATGTGTGGCGGGCCCCGGCCCCTCGCGATACAGGTTCGTTGCCCGAACGTGTATCGACCTGCGCGGGATACAGGTTCGTGTCCGAATGTGTAGCAGCCCCCGGCCCCTCGCGATACAGATTCGTTGCCCGAACGCGTATCGACCTGCGCGGGATACAGGTTCGTGTCCGAATGTGTAGCAGCCCCCGGCCCCTCGCGATACAGGTTCGTTGCCCGAACGTGTATCGACCTGCGCGGGATACAGATTCGCATCCGAATGTGTAGCGGCGACCGCGGCAACCGGCGCCCTACGCTGCCGCAGCGCCCTCCTCGTCGGCGTTTAGGTGCCCCACCTGCGGGCGGTCGTGCCGCGAGGCCAGCACCAGCACCACGATCCCCGCCGCGACAAGCGGCAGGCTCAGGACCTGGCCCATCGTGAGCCAGCCGGTGCCGAGAAGGTATCCCAGCTGCGCATCCGGAAGCCGCACGAACTCGATGAGAAACCTAAACACGCCGTACAGCATGAGAAACGTCCCTATGAAGGTGCCCTGCGGCCTCGCCGGCCGACGCCTCGACAGCCAAAACAGCACGCAGAATAGCACCACGCCCTCGAGCAGGGCCTCGTAGAGCTGCGAGGGGTGCCGGTACACCGCGCCGCCGCTGGGGAACATCACGCCCCACGGCAGCGACGTCTCCTTGCCCCACAGCTCGCCGTTCACAAAGTTGGCGCAGCGGCCAAAGAAGAGCCCGATGGGCGCCCCAATTGCGGCCAGATCGGCAATCGTGAGCACCGAAAGCTTCCAGCGCTTGCACGCGATGGTGCCGCCGAGAAGGGCGCCCACCAGCCCTCCGTGAAAGCTCATGCCGCCCTGGTTGAGGGCGAAAATCTCGAGCGGATGCTCGAGGTAGTACCCCGCGCCGTAGAACACCACGTAGAAGATGCGCGCACCCACAATGACGCCCACGGCGATGTCAATCATCACCGAGAGCACGTCGTCGGTGGAAAGGTCAAGCTTCCAGCGCCTGGCCACGCGCGCAATCACCAGCCCCGCGCACACGAACCCCGCCAGGTACGCGATGCCATACCAGCGCACCTGGAAGGGTCCAAGCGTGAACGCGATGGGGTTAAGCGAGTGGGACGCCAGGCACGTGCTCCTTGAGGATGCGCTCGATGCCCTCGGACATGTCGTAGGTCGAGAGCGGGCAGCCAGCGCAGGCGCCCTGCATCTCGAGGGTCACCACACCGTCGTCGGTGCAGTCGATAAGGGCAATGTCGCCGCCGTCGGCCTGCAGACTCTGACGGATGATGTCGATGGTCTCGGACAGCAGCTTGCGGTTGAGCGCCGGCTTAGCCTCGTTGGCCTGGTCGTTTGCAACCTGATCGGTGCTGGGGGTCTCGTTCTCTGCCATGGTCCTCTCCTCCCGCGCGGGTGCCCCGCGCCTGTAGTCTCGCTCGAACTCACGATGTGCGAATTCCTAGCGCAATGATGGGTTACAAGGTGACATATTACCCAATGCCCGTGAAAAGATGCCCGGAGGTTGCGCCCTGCACACGAGGAGCAGGTCGCTTCCCCGCCGCCGCGGCGGCAAGCGCGCGCACCACGCGCTCGACGGCAAACGCGCACTCCTCGGGCGAGAGGAGCGTGGCGTCGGCCATAAGGCGCGTGACGCCGGCGGCGACAAGGGCATCTGCCTGCGGCGTTGCGTCCAGCGGATGCGCCGCCCAAATGCGCGAGCGCCCGTGGACGTCCGTGCGCACCGGCAGGAGGTTGCCATCGATGTCGCGCAGCGAGAGGCGCCGACGGCGCAGCTCGCAGTTGGGGCAGTCGTGGATGCAGCGCACGTGCGCGCCCCGAGACCACAAGCCCCACGGGCACGGAGGCGGAACCCGCAAGCGCGCAGACCTCCTCCAGCGTGAGCTCGGGCGAGAGCCAGAACCCCGCGGCGCCCGCCGTCTCAAGCGCCACAAGGCAGCTCTCGTTGTGCACGGGGATGCAGGTACGCACCTCGGGCAGCGCCCCGCGCGAGGCGGCAAGCGCCAGCTCAGAGACATTGCCCACGCCCACGGGCTGACCGGCGCGCACCCAGGGGTCAAGCCGTGCGTGGTCGCCCTCGCGGCACACCTCGTCGAGCCAGGGGATCACGCCCTCCGGCCACGCCTCGCCGTCCTCAAGCGCGTCCGGCGTCGCGTAGACGCGCGCGGCACCGGCCTCGAACGCGGCGCGAGCGGCACCGGCGGTGGCGACAAGCGCACAGGCCTCCGGCGCTGGCCGCGTCCACGCATCCGGCGCGGCAAGGCCGTCCCCCTCGCGCACCTCCACCAGGCGCGCCGCCACGCCACGTGCCGAGGGCGCAACGGCCAGCCCCGCCTCACGCGACTCGTACGGAGCAAGAATCTGCTGCTCAAGGGCACTGCACGCCCGCGCACGCACCTTGTGCACGGCCGAGAAGCCCATGCCCGCGCCCTCGTCCATCTCAACCTCAAACGAGACGGGCTCGAAGGGGCTCTGCCCCATGCGGCCTACGTGCTCGATAAGGTCTTCCCTGGTCACGGGCTTGGTTCGGGCAGGCTCCACCACAAAGCCCTCCGCCGTCGCCACGGCGCTCCCGTCCGCGCAGGCAAGCGTCACCGAGAAGGGCTCGCCCAGGCGCGCCCACACGCTCACGGTGACGGGACGGCGACGCGGCACGTCCAGTCCAGATACGCGCGCCGCGGCATCCATCGCCGCCTGCGAGCGAATCACGCGCACCACCGCGCCAGCCGGGATGGGCCGAGAAGCGCGGCAGGTGATCATCTCGCCGGCAGCAGCCGCACGCTCGGCGCGTACGGTGAGGAACTGCGAAGGGTCATCCACCGGCCGCAGCTCGAGCAGGTCGCCCTCCCCCACCGGCTGGTCAAGGCGAATCTCCACGTCAGCGCGGGTAAGGCGCCGCATGCGCTCGCGCCCGCCGTCCGAGCCGCCGCGTCGCACCAGCGTATCTTCCAGGCGGCGAGACGAGACGACCTCGCCCACCAGCTCGCCGCGGTTGTTGGAGCGCTCGTAGCTCATCATCTCGTCGCCGGAGCGGCCCCAGAGGTAGGCGTCCGTGAAGTCACGGTTGAAGACGCGACGCAGCGTGCGGTGGCGCGCGGCGTCGGCACGCGCGTCCTTCTCGCCGCCGGCGTCAAGCGCGTCGAGCGCCCCACGGTAGGCAGAGATCACGGCGTACACGTAGTCCGGCGACTTCATGCGGCCCTCGACCTTGAGCGAGGCCACGCCCGCGTCACGCAGCTGAGGAAGGTCATCAACAACGCAATAGTCCTTGGGGCAGAGGGGCCGCGTGCGGCCGGGGGCCTCGATTGCGTGTCCATCCTCGTCCACCAGGTCGTACGGCAGGCGGCACGGCTGCGCGCAGAGGCCGCGGTTGGCCGAGCGGCCGCCCGCGAGCGAGCTCATCATGCACACGCCGGAATAGCAGAAGCAGAGGGCCCCGTGGCCAAAGGCCTCGAGCTCCACGCCCTCTTGCGCAATGGTGTGCATCTCGTCGAGCGATAGCTCGCGCGAGAGCGTCACGCGGCCAACGCCCAGCTCACGGCACCACGCCGTACCTCGGGCGTCGTGCACGTTTGCCTGGGTCGAGACGTGGCACTCGATCTGCGGCCAGCTGCGGCGCACCTCGGCGAGAAGCCCCCAGTCCTGGATGATGAAGGCATCCGCGCCAAGTAGCCAGGCGCGGCGAATAAGTTCGAGCACCTGCGGAATCTCGCGCGTGGCAACGGCGATGTTCACCGTCACGTAGACGCGCGCGCCAGCCAGGTGCGCCCGGCGGCACGCCTCGCCAAAGGTCTCGTCCGTAAAGTTGTGCGCGCCGCGGCGGGCGTTGAAGCTGTTGCCCAGGCCGCAGTAGATGGCGTTGGCACCGGCAGCCAGCGCGGCGTTGAACGCCTCTGGCCCACCGGCGGGCGCCAGGAGCTCTATGCCCCTTGAAGTGGTCAAACTCTTCTCCCTGTCACTCAAATGCAGCGCGGGGAACATCCCCGGCCGAGAATTCTGCAGTGCAATCATAGGAACCTGCACCCCACTGCATGAGGGCAGTCGCAGATATTCAGATATTCTCTGAGCCAAGGCTTGCGCCGAGACGCACGAATGTGTCGAATGCGACTTATGCAACTCCAAAGGTAACGACAAGCGCCGTCACGAGCAGTGCGCAGGACCCCAGCACGGCGACAGGTGCAAGCCAGCGAAGCTTTTCACCTGGGCCCCTGCGAGCAACTGCGGCAAAGTCGAGAAGCAGCATCCCCGCCGGGGGAAGAAGCGCCAGCAGGTAGCGTACCTGGACCCCTTCGGCCAGAGGCGCCCCCACGGCAGTAAAGGACACGTACAGGCCCGTGATGGCAAGCCCCCACCCGCACGCCAGACCCAGTATCGCAAGTGCCTTAACCAGCGGGCGAGCAAGCGCAAGGTCGTCTTGCGTGCGGTCCAAGACACACACGACAAGAACCAGACCCAAAAGCAGCCCATTGATCGTCGGGCTCTGGGGAACAGACGGAGCAACAACGTACGGTGCCGAGAATGCCAGCGGTTCGAGTGCTACCAGGCAATCAGGGGCAAGAACATTCCCCGTGGTCGCCAGCATCACTCCAAGGTATCGGATGGGATCTGCCAGGATGAAGCCAACCTGATTGCCCTGCGAGACGTCGGCAGACCCTTGCGGATCTCCGCCTCCGGGCGCAACGAGGAAGCGAATCCCAAACGAGGCGAGCAGCGCCACCGCTGCAAGCACCACCAGTGCACGGTACAGCGCGCTGTCGCGCCGGGACGAGAACCGCTTTGCAGGAAGCACGAGAAGCACCACAAGCAGGGGGAAGTACACTGCGCGCACAAGCGCCCCCAGGACAAACGGGATAAGAGGGGCGCAGGCCTCGCGCAGGGTGAGCTCACACTCCCCTTTCTGGCAGTTGCCCACAAACGCCGCGAAGGCATACGCAATGAGCGATACCGACCAGGTGTCATAGGTATAACTAGCAGAGAGAATCACCAGCGTTGGGAAAAGCGAGAAGACCCCCAGCGCCAGCTTTCCGCTTTTCAGGCGACGCATGGCGAGAAACATTGTCAGCGAGTAGAACAGCACACCCGCGATGCGGCCCATGAGGTAGCGACCCTCAAACCCCAGGTGCAGCAGCCTGCCCACCCAAAGCCCCACGGCATTGGGAATGTTTCCCACGTGAGAGGCGGAAATCCACGTGTCACCGGTGAACGCGCTGGTCCCCTCACAGACAACGAGGGCATCGTTCTCCTCGGCGTCCTCAAGGGTGTCGTAGACAACTTCGCGCGCGGCGGCATCGTTCTTTGTGGGAAAGACGTTTTGCCCCTCGATTGCTTGGGACCACACGAAAGCGTTGCTCGATGCCATGAGGGCGTCGGCGCCCGTGTACTGCGCGTCAACAACGTACGAGATCGCGTTTGCGTAATCGAAGTGCGTGAAGCCGTCCCATGAGGACGAGGCATATGCAGGAAGCAGAAAGGCGCACAGGATGCCCGAGCAGAGAGACATTGCGAGGAAGGCGTACTCGGGCGACCTCCAGAGCAGCGTGCCGGGTGTTGCGTGCCCGGAGTCCGCATCTCCGCCTGACGGCAGTTGTCTTCTCCGCTCGCGCTCCTCGCGCAGCTCAGCGAGGAGCCTGCGCGCCCAGGACACAAGCGGTAGCGCCAGTACAAAGAACACGAGCATGCGCGTGGGACGCCATTCAGCGAGGACAAAGGGGCTCGAGGCCGGCGCTCCAATAAGGGTGCCGACCTCGAGGAGTACACATACAAGAAGGGACCAAAGCCCCGTGATGGCCCACCACACGCAGCGATTGCTGCGAGAGTTTGGTTTCATTACGCCAGCTTAGCCCAGCGCTTCTTGCCGCTCTGCAGCACGGTGCCCGCCGAGAAGAGCGCGGGATCCACGTTGTAGCACTTGGGCTCCACGGCCTTGCCGTCGATCTTGACGCCGCCGCCGTCGATGAGACGACGGGCCTCGCCCGTGCCGCTGGCAATCTTAACGTCCACCAGGAGCTTTGCCAGGTAGACCTTGCCCTCGTCGTTCACCTGGACCGTGGAGAGCGGGAACTCGGCGATGTCCTCGGGCACCTCGCCCTTCTTGAACGTGGCGTCGAAGGCCGCCTGGGCGGTGTCGCCCGCACCAGCGCCATGGTATAGGTCGCAGATGTTGCGGGCAAGCTGGCGCTTGAGGGCGTACGGGTCGGCCGTGCCGTCCTTGAACTGCGCGTCGATGGCGTCAATCTCGTCCACGGGAAGCGTGGAGCACAGGCGGAAGTAGAGCGGCACAAGCTCGTCGGTGATGGACATGATCTTGCCGTACATGTCGTCCGCCGGATCCGTGAGGCCAACGTAGTTCTTGTAGGACTTGGACATCTTCTTCACGCCGTCGGTGCCCACGAGCAGCGGCACGGTGAGTGCCACCTGCGGCTCCATGCCCATGGCGCGCATGAGGTCGCGGCCAGCAAGGAGGTTGAAGATCTGGTCGTTGCCGCCCATCTCGACGTCCGCCTTCACCACAACGGAGTCGTAGGCCTGAAGCACGGGGTAGATGAACTCGTGCAGGGCAATGGACTGCCCGTTGGTGTAGCGGTTGTGGAAGTCCTCGCGCTCGAGGATGCGCGCCACGTTGAACTGGCTCATGAGCTTGAGCATCTTGGAGAGGTCAAGGGGCTTAAGCCAGTCGCCGTTGTGGACGATGGTGGTCTTCTCGGGGTCCAGGACCTTCATGGCCTGCGCCACGTAGGTCTTGGCATTGGCCTCGACCTGCTCCTCCGTGAGCGGCGGGCGGGTGGAGTCACGGCCGGACGGGTCGCCGATAAGGGCGGTACCGTTGCCGATGATGAGCGTGACCTTGTGGCCCAGGTCCTGGAACTGGCGCATCTTGCGCAGGGGGACGGCATGGCCGAGGTGGAGGTCGGGGCTGGTGGGATCCACGCCCAGCTTGACGTTGAGCGGCACCCCGCGCTCAAGCTTCTTGCGAAGCTCGTCCATGGGCACGATCTGCATGGTGCCCGAGGTGATGACCTTCAGCTGTTCTTCGACTGGCAGCAAAGCTCTGTCCTCCGTGTGTGTTCGCGTGTCTTCGCGAATCGCGCCTGCGACCGCGCACGCACAAGGATAGCGCAGGTTGCTGCCACGCGCCTGCCGCAGGAACTCGTACGTCAAAGCACCTTACCGCGCGCCGGCAGCTTCCTTCGAGCGGCGCTTCGCGGCACGCTTGGCAAGCGCGTACGCAACGCTCGGCACGCCGACAAGGACAAACACTATGACGGCCTCGTAGAGCGGATGCCTTGAGAAGCGGGCGCCCTGCTCGGGCGTGACGTTTGCCCCAAGCCAGTTGATCACGGGGATGTGGAACAGGTACACGTACAGGGACGCCGAGGAGAGCGTGACGAGGGCGCCCCTCGCACGCTTTCCCATCGCCTGAAGGCGCGGCTCAAGCGCACGCACAGCGCAGAACAGGCCTGCGGCGTAGGTGGCCGCAAGCGGGAAGAACGCGTTCACGGGGAAGGAGTCGTACTCGGGCCTCGCAACGTTCACGGCGTGCCCGATGGCATGCATGAGCACCGGCGACGCGACCATCGCTATGGCCGCGACCGCGCGAACCGCCTTGGTGTCCGGTACGTACCTGCGCAGGTAGTAGCCAAGGAGGAAATAGAAGACGGACGTGCTCGTGAGGAGGGGCCAGCCCTGTACGGCGCTAGCGTCCTCAGGCCTCACGACATGGGCCCAGGTAAGCGTTGGCACCACAAACGCGAGGAGGAACCCTCCCGCCAGAAGCCCGCGCAGCATGCGGGGCCTGTCGGCGGCAAGCGAGAGCAGCGGGGCCACGCAATAGACGCCAAGAATGGCGTAGAAGAACCAGTAGGTGTTGTTGATGGTGTTGCCCAGGAGCCCATGGACGAACGCCCGCAAGGAGAAGTCCTTCGCGACGTCGCGCGCACCCCAGAACGAGTCCGGAAAGAGGCAATATGCGAGGTAGCAGGTAACGCTTCCCACGAGAAGCGCCACGCCCACCCTGAGGACTCGCTTGCGGAAGAACTCGCGGGTCGAGTAGCGGCTGCGGTACTCCATGAGGTTTGCCCCGCTCAGCATCATGAACATGGGGACGGCGAAGATGAAGACTGCCTGCTGCACGAGCGCAAGCTCCCACTCGCGTCCGCGGCCTTGGCCAAAGACGGTGAGCGAGCAGTGCAGCGCCACGACGGCAAAGCACGACAGGACGTTGAGGACGTCCTCGAAGTAGAGGCGCGAACGAGCGGATTCAGACAATGCGGGTCCTTCGACAGAATAATGCAAGTTTTCACAGGATAGCTGAAAGCGCGGAGCCTTGATGATGCGCCCGGCACCGAACGGACACAACCCCATGGGCAAGGCTTGGCAATGGCGCCAGCAGTGGTAGCGTACGAACAGCATCGACCAGCTATCGCTCTCAGAGGTTAGGTTTCGTGCTCATCGCAGTTCTCGTCATGGTTCTCATGCTCTTCGCACCCGGATCTATCGCGCTTGTCGCCGCGGGAATCCCCGCATGCGCCTCCCTTGCGCTCTCCCCCATCGTCTCGACGGCATGGCTGGGAGTTGCGGGAGTCGTATACGCACTCGCAGGAATTCCCGCAAACCCACTCACCGTGTTCGTGCCGCTAACCGCTACCTGCCTGCTAGCGGCGTTTCTTCTCGCACGCCGACGCAGCGGGCTGTCAGAGGTTGGCAAGGGGCTCACCCCACAAGTCATCCTGCTCTACGTTGCCGCAGGAACCGCCGTCTGCCTCTACGTCTTTGTCTCTCGAGACACCACCGCAGGAGGCTTCATCCAGCAGTGGGACAACGACACCCACCTTAGCATCATCCGGGCGTTCGCCGATTCGCAGAGCATGTCTTCGCTCCGTGCAAGCGCCTACCTCACCGCTGCGGACGCCGTCGCCAACCCCCTTGGCGAGACGGGCGCCATTCTCAGCTTCTACCCGGCCGCCTACCACGGACTTTGCCAATGCCTCCATCGTCGTGTTTGGCTCCGTCGTGTTTCCCCTCGCGATGGCGCTCTGCATCTCCGAGGTCTTCCGGGACGATGCGGCAGCCCTGCTCGCCGGGGCGGTACTGTGCTGCCTCTTTCCCGCCATGCCCTACGCGCTAGTCGTCTTTGGGCCGCTCTACCCCAACCTCTTTGCCTTTGCGCTGCTGCCCCTGGGCGTAGCGCTTGTGTTTGGACTTATGCGTGACGAGACGGGAAGCCACGCGTTCTACGCGGCCGCCCTTCTCGTCACTGTTGTCGCCCTCGCACTTGTGCACCCGAACGCCGACTTCTCGCTTGGCGTGCTCGCCGTGCCTTCCGTTGCGGTGCACGTCTTTCGCACGCAGCGACACCGCGGCTCCTCCTTCGCACGCGCCTTGGCAATGGCGGCGGGAGTGCTGGCAGTGGCAGTCGCAGCCTGGGTTGCCCTTTTCAACGCCCCGTTCCTTCAAGGCATCGTCAACAACTACTGGGGCACCTACGAAAGCGTCCCGGAAGCCATCCGCAACCAGGCGTTGCTCATCACCAGCAGCCACCTCTACGAGCTGCGCGAGGGCCAGCCGCTCCTCTTTGCACTTGCGGCCATCGGGGTGATAACCGACCTCGCCAGGCATCGCCACCCTGGGCTGGTGGCCTCCTACGTGATAGTCCAGGTCATGTGCATTGTCGCGGGTTCCGTGGAGGGGCTCGCAAGGCAGCTCCTCACCGGCTTCTGGTACGCGGACTCCAACCGAATCGCCGCGTTTCTCGTCATCCCCGCCATCATGTTCGCCGCGGAGGGCGTCTCGGGAATCTGCCACCTCGTCAAAACGCGTCTGGGGAAGTCTCCCAGGCACCCGGGAGTCCGTAGGGCTGCGGTCGTCGCACCGGCGCTCGCCGCCATCGTCCTCGCCTCCGTCGAGGCGTTTGTCCCCATCCATTATTACGGCGCACTCAACCATGCCCGCTACGAAATAGACGCCTCGTACGGCCGGTGGAACCCCCTCAACAGCAGTGACATACGCAGCGACCTGCAAGACATCAAGGAGATCGTGGGAGACGACACCGTTGCCAACTCGACCTACGACGGGAGCCTGTATCTCTACGGCACCAACGACATCCGCGTGCTCTACAGGACCAACGACGGCATTGCCAATAAGCGAGGTCCCCTGGACACGGAGGGCACGCAGCTCGTGCGCACCAGCCTCGACCAGATTGCGACCAACGAGGACGTTCGCGCGGAGGCGGAGCGCCTGGGCATACGCTGGGTGCTTCAGATGGACGTCACGGGGAGATCCCAGCTGGCAACAAGCTTCTATCGCCCTGAGGACTGGGCGGGCATCGAGTCCATAGACGAGAGCACCCCAGGATTCGAGCTTGTCTACAAGGACCGTGACATCAGGTTGTACCGCATAGTGGAGTAACGCCGCGGTGCCGCGCGCCCGTTGCAGGAAGCGCGCAGGCCGCATCGCCTCGCGTCCACGCAGAACGGACACAAGCCCATAAGACCCTTTCTCTATAATGTGATGGATTGTGTCCACACAAGGAGGTTCCATGGGCATCAGGACCCGCAGGGCTCGCAAGCATTCCAGCACGCACGCCGTCGGCTTTGGCATCGCCGGCGTCTTTGGTTTCATCGCGCTCTTTGCGTTGGCGCTCGCGCTCTCGCTGGGAACGGTCGTCGACTCGTGGCTCCAGGACCTGCCGGACTACGAGTCTGCAGACGCCTACCTGGTTGCCGAGCCAACGATCGTCTATGCCGCGGACGGCACCGAGATCGCCCAGTACTACCTGCAGAACCGCCGTTCCGTCACACTCGACCAGATCTCCGACTACGTGAAGAAGGGCACGGTCGACGTCGAGGACGAGCGCTTCTACCGGCACAACGGCGTTGACCCGCAGGGCATCCTGCGCGCCGTAGCAAGCCAGCTCAGCGGCCGCTCCGAGGGCGCCTCCACCATCACGCAGCAGCTCGTGCGAAACACCGTCCTCTCGTCCGAGCAGTTCGACCAGACACTCAAGCGCAAGGTACGCGAGGCCTACATCGCCATCCAGATGGAGAAGACCTACTCCAAGGACCAGATCCTCAACATGTACCTCAACACCATCTACTACGGCGAGGGCGCCTACGGCATCGAGGCCGCAAGCGTCACCTACTTCAACAAGGACGCGAGCGAGCTCACCCTGGCCGAGGCAGCAACGCTTGTGGGCATCCCCAACTCGCCCTCCTACTACGACCCGTTCGTGAACCCCGACGCCTGCGTCGAGCGCCGCAACAAGGTCCTGGGCAACATGCTCGAGATGGGCGACATCACGCAGGACGAGTACAACGAGGCCACCGCCGAGGAGCTCGTCCTCAACCCCGGCTCGCTCCAGGACGAGACGTCTGGCTCCTACCCCTACTTCACCGACTACGTGAAGACGCTCCTTCTCAACGACTTCGACAACGACACCATCCTCAAGGGCGGCCTGCGCGTCTACACCACCCTCGAGCCCGACAAGCAGAACGCCGCCGACGAGGCAGTGAACGACCTCATCTCCAAGTCCGGCAACGACCAGCTCTCCGCCGCGCTCGTGTCCGTCGACAACACCAACGGCCACATCGTGGCGATGGTCGGCGGCACCAACTACGGATACGACGAGACCCAGGGCCAGAGCTCGATCAACCTCGCCATCAGCCAGCGGCAGGCTGGCTCCAGCTTCAAGCCGTTCATGCTCATGGCGGCGATGATCGACGGCATGAACCCCTCCATCATCCTCAACTGCAACTCGCCCATGCAGATCACGTCCACCTGGACGCCCCACAACTACGAGAACGCGCAGTACGGCTACGTATCGCTCGCGCGCGCGACAGAGCTCTCCTCCAACACCGCATACGCGCAGGTCGTGATGGCCGTTGGCGTTGACAAGCTCATCGAGACCGCCCATCTCATGGGCATCGACTCGGACCTCTCGTCCGTCCCCTCGCTGGTGCTTGGCTCCTCCGGCGTCACCCCGCTCGAGATGTGCGAGGCGTACAGCGTCTTTGCCACCAACGGCGTCCACCGCGATGCGATCGCCATCACCAAGATCGAGGACCGCAACGGCAACACGGTCTATGAGCACGAGGACGATCCCAAGCAGGTCATCGACGAGGGCGTTGCCCAGGATGCGCGCAAGGTCCTCGAGGGGGTTGTCAAGGCGGGCTACACCACCAACTACGTGCATGCCAACTTCACCGCGAACCAGCCGGTGGGCGGCAAGACCGGTACCTCCGACAAGGCCGACAACCTCTGGTTCTGCGGCTTCACCCCGCAGCTCACCACCACGGTCTGGTGCGGCAACCGTGACAACAACCAGGCCGCGCATTACAAGGGAGCGCTCGCCTCGACGCCCACCACGGCGCAGCCCATCTGGACGGACTACATGAACACCGTCCTCAAGGGCCTGGACCGCGAGGAGTTCCCCAAGTCCACCGAGACCGTGACCTACAAGGACAACAGCTCCTGGACGTTCGTGGGCACCTCTGCCTCGGTGAACTCGACCACGTATAACACCGTGACGGACACCACCACGAAGACCACGACCGACGAGACCAACACCAACGCCACCCCCTCCGAGAAGACAAACGAGTCGACGAATGGTGGCACTAGCAACACGGGTACCGGCACCGGCGGAAACGGGGGCACCGGTGGGAATGGCGGTACCGGTGGCACCGGCGGCAACACCGGTAACACCGGGAACACCGGCGGCACGACCAACGGCGGGACTGGCGAGAACAACGGCGGTGGCGCCGGCGGCAACACCGGAGAGAACGCTGGTGGCGAGAACAACGGCCAGTAGCGGCAGAGCGCCACGGCAGCCAGCACGGACTACATACACACGAAAGGGGCCTCGGCAACGTGCCGAGGCCCCTTCTCTGTGACGATGGAACATGCGGCCACCACGAGCCGCTAGGCAAGCGCCCCGCTACTTGGAGCTTCCGAGCTTCTTCACGAGCGCCTGCAGGTCGGCAGCGTGCTGCCCGTCGACCGCGACGACGAGCACGGTGTCGTTGCCGGCAACGGAGCCCAGTGCGTGGGAGAGCGCAGCGCCGTCGATGGCGGCGGCAACGCCGGAGGCGGTACCCGGCTGGCACTTGATCACCACGAGGTTCTCGGCCCTAAGCACGTCGACCACGAACTCCGAGAGCATGCGCTGGAGGTGCAGGTCCTCGGAGAGCACGTAGATGCCCTCGGGAAGCTTGCGCAGGCCCATCTCGGTGATGTCTCTCGACACCGTTGCCTGAGTGCACGAGAAGCCCATCGCCTGGAGCTCCTCGACCAGCGCACGCTGGGTGCGGATGGACTTGTCGCGAATGATCTGCCTGATGGCTTCCTGCCTGTCGTTTCTCTGCTTCGCCACGTGACGCCTCTCAACCTGCGGCCCATGCCGGCATCGGCATGGCTACCAAGAATGGTGAATACTTTCTTCGGATTATACGTATCAAACATGATACATGAGCATCCGCGCGGATTCGGTCACGCAAGCAACATACCAGCGGGTAGATGCGTTGGTTATCCACTCGAAACAAATGCGCTGCCGCTTATGGGCGTGAGTAACGCGCTGGCGCCGCTGGGAGAACTTGCGTACGACGCAAACGCAACACTGTCTTATAGTGCATAGAAGGCATGCGAGGCGACGTCCCGGAAAGCGGGTTCGGTCACGCGCCATTCGCAAGACTGCATCAATCTTTGGTGCGCCCGCGCACCATGCAAGGAGGAACAATGGAGTACTCCGACGGCAGGCCCCAGAGGTCGCAGCGAGGCACGGGGGCACCTCGAGGCGGTCGTCCCGCAGGCGACGGGGGCCGCTCCCACCGAGGTGGCTCGCATGGCGGTCGCAGCAGGGGCGGCGGGTCCAGGCCTCGTCAGCAGAGGCCGCTCGGCTCTGGCCCTCAGGGCCGAAACAGGCGGACGGGATACCAGCTGCGAAGCCGGAGCATCGACTTTGGCAACGCTGGCCGTCGGCGCATAGGCGGTTTTGACGCACGCATGGTCCTCGCGCTTGTGCTGGCAATTCTCGCCGTGGTCCTTCTCATCTTTGCCGTGTCCAGCTGCGTCGCGAACAACGCCGCCCAGAAGCAGGAGGAGACCGAGGCCGAGAAGCCCCGCGTGGCGAGCGGCATCTCCGACGAGCTCTCCGCGGCACTCACCACCCGCCTCGACCAGGACGACCAGATAGCCCAGATCGCGAGCAACGCGGACCAGTACGCAGACGAGCGCCTGGTCGAGCTGGCGCTCAACGAGCCGGACGCGGTGTCTCTCGTCGCGGGCTACCTGACCTCGGACAAGACGGCGCAGGCATACGACGAGGAGGCGTCTGTTGGCAGCTATCCGCAGCTCTTCGACTGGGACTCCCGCTGGGGCGCGGTCGACTACGCGGGCGGGGCGCTTGCGATGACGGGCTCGGGCCCAACCGTGATGGCGATGGCCACGATTGGCCTCACCGGCTCGACGGACAACACCCCTGCGACCATTGCGGCGCTGGCCGAGAAGGACGGGCTTGCCACGGGCGACTCGTACCTGAGCGGCGACTTCTTCACCACCGAGTCGAACTCGCTCGGCGTGGTGTACCACACCTACGACACCTCTGCCGAGAACATCTCCGCCGTGCTCACCTCCGGAACGGTGCTTGCCATGGAGGTCAAGGCGGACTCGCTCACCCCCTACGAGCACTGGGTCCTTGTGGTCGAGAAGGGCTCTGACGGCTCCTACACCGTCCACGACCCTACCTCGAGCAGCGTGACCGCCAAGGCCTGGGATGCCGACACGCTCGCGAACGCCTCGACGGGCAAGTTCTACGCACTCACGAAGATGGCGTCGTAGCGACACTGCGGGCGCGGCTGCTACGGCGGCGCCTGGCCTTGCGGATAGTGCATAACTGCGGGCGGGCAGCTGCGGCGAAGCGGCGCCCGCCCTACTCGTGCTCCTCGAGGAAGCGCTCGACCACCGCGTTGTAGCGCTCGGGCTGCTCGCCGTGGACCCAGTGGGTGCCGTCGGGAAAGAGCTCCCAGCGGGAGCCGGGGATGCCGTCTGCCACCTGCTTGGCCACAAGCGGCGTGCACTCGTCCGCCGCGCCAGAGGTCACGAGCGTGGGGACGTCAATCGTGGGCAGCTGGTCCACCACGCTCCAGTGCGAGAGCGCGCCCGTGACCACGAACTCGCTCATGCCCTGCATGAAGTGGTAGCACTCGTCGCCCACCGGGTCGGGTTCCGGGCTGTGAAGATGCGCGGGCCTCTCGTCCTCGGGAACCTTCGAGACGTAGCGGCGGTAGTACTCGGCCGTCGCCGCGCGGACCTCGGGGCGGGTGTAGTCACCGTCGACGTCCGCCTGCGCGAGGGCCTCGTCCATCTCGCGCGGCAGGTAGTGGCGAAGGCGTATGGCCTCGTGGAGCCACAGGTCCATGCTTGCGGGAGAACTGGCAACCACCATGGACGCCAGGCCGTCGTGGCCGTGCGCGTGCCAGGGCTCGCCGATGGCGTACATCATGGCGAGCATGCCGCCCCAGCTCTGGCCCAGGACGTGCAGGCGGTCCCAGCCAAAGTGCGTGGCGAGGTGCTCGCGGACGCAGGCCAGCTCGTCGAGGAAGAGCGAGCAGCCCCAGCGCTCCGGCAGGGGCGGCGTCTTGGAGCGGCCGCAGGAGATCTGGTCGTAGTAGATGACGGCACGACCGTACTTCTCGGCGATGCCGTCAAGGGACTGCAGGTAGTAGTGGGCGGCCCCCGGCCCGCCGTGCAGGACGAGAAGGGGCAGCCTGCCCGGCTGGCACTCCCCCGCCACCCGGTAGTACGTCTGGTACCCAGCGAACGGGATGTAGCCCTCGCGCTCCTCGAGCATGATGTCGCGCTCCTCTCGGCCGTCTGTTCTTCTCGCCGCGCGTCCCTGCAGGGTCGCCGATGCAGCTTGCGCTACGCTCCTACGCGGCAACCAGCGCGAAGTACGCGATGACGGCGACGCCGAGCACGATTCGGTACCAGCCGAATGGCTTGAAGTCGTGCTTCTTCACGAAGCCCATGAGGAAGCGGATCGCCGCGAGCGAGACGAGAAACGCCACGACGCAGCCCGTGAGCAGGATGGCCGCCTCAGAGCCGGAGAACGCGTTGCCCTTGAGGAAGAACTTCACGAGGCGCAGGCCCGAGGCGCCCACCATGACGGGGATTGCCAGGTAGAACGTGAACTGCGCGACAACGGTGCGCGAGCAGCCCAGGATGAGGCCGCCGATGATGGTGGAGCCGGAGCGCGAGGTGCCCGGGACGATGGAGAGCACCTGGAAGAGGCCGATGCCCAGGGCTCCGCGTCTGCCACCTGCGAGACCGTGAGCTCCTGCTGGGGCTGGGGTGCGTTGGCTTGGGCGCCAGAGAAGTGGCGCGGATGGTACGAGCCGGATGCGCTTGCCGCAACGGTGGAGCCTGCGGCAGGGGCTGCCATCAGGCGCTGTGCGCGACGCTCACGGACGGTCTCGATCACGATGAAGGCAATGCCGTAGACGATAAGGGCAGCGGCAATCACGAAGGGGCTACCCAGGTGGTCCTCGATCCAATCGTCAAGCGGCAGGCCCACTACCGCGGCGGGGATACAGGCGACGATGGTCTTGCCCCAGAGGGTCCAGGTGGAACGGCGCTCGTCGGCCGACTTGGAGCGCGAGAAGGGGTTGAGCTCGTGGAAGAAGGCAACGAGAACGGCGATGATGGCGCCGAGCTGAATCACCACGAGGAACATGTCCCAGAAGTCCTTCGAGACACTGAGCGGCATGAACTGCTCGAGAAGGAGCATGTGCCCCGTTGACGAGATGGGCAGCCACTCGGTGATGCCCTCGACCACGCCATAGATCGCTGCCTTGAGAAGCTCGAGAAGATTCACGGTTCCCCTTCCTTGCGCCGCCCGGCGGCGACTGTGCGTACCTTCATTTGTTGCGTCTTGTCAATGATGAAGGGGTCGTGCGGAGCATGGCGCGCGGGCAACGCGCATTCAGCGAAAAACTACGTGAAACAAAGGGAGTTTCCCTTTGTCTCATTCTGTGAGAGAAGCTGGCGCGGGGGCTTGCTCGCCGGGGTCCTGGGGCTCGACGTCCTGGGTTGCGACCGTACCGTGCGCGTCATCGCGCACGTCGACCTTGAGCATTTGGGGGACGCCCCAGGCGAGTAAGCCCGCGAGCAGCGCAATTGCCGCCGCGATGAGAAGCGTGACAAGAATGGAGCGCCCGGGCTGCTCGTCCGGTTGTTGGCCCTTGGGATTCTCGTCCACGCTTCCATACCTTCCTGCCTGCTTTTTCTACGGCGACATTCTACCCCGAGTGGCAGGGGGTCAGAAACGCACTCCGGGCGGCGGAATCCTTACCCTCGGCTCCCCCCGACTTCCCTCCGAGCTCCTCCCGGCTCTCCCGAACTACGCACGGTCGCGATTCAGGTTTGTGGATTGCTGGGCTTTTGTCATCCTCCCCCTCAGCCGTGCGTAGTTCCAACACATGTTGGGCCGTCGCGTTTATCGGCGTTATCCGCACGTAGTCCCGCTGCCCAGGAGTGCCGCGTGGAGCCTGCGCCGGCGAACCATCTGCAAATCAGTTGGCTGCACCAGCTCAAAATCAAGAATATGGGCAATCTGCCGCACGAGAAGCGCCAGCCGAGAGTAGTCCGCAATCTGCGGATAGCGCACGCGCAGTACCATATGACCCATTGCTACCAGGGAGTTTTGCCGTTCGTTGTCATCGGCGGCCTTCTTGGCATCCTCAACCGGATGGTGATCATCACCGTCATACTCCATGGTAAGGCGTACCCCATCCCACGCAAGATCGACCTCCATGCAATCCTGACTCGCAAGGTCACGCCACCGTGGGTCAATTACTATCGGATGGTTAAGCGTTGGCCGAGGCAAACCAAAGCCACCAAGATCAACGTCGAGAGACAGCATGAGCGCCAGCGCCGTCTCCATGGGAGACGCCGCGCGGTCAAAACCCAGCTCGATAGCCCTTCTCGCCCGCATCACGCCAGCCGAGGCGGGAAGAACGCCGATAAACGCGCGCATCTCATCTCGTGTGGCGAGCGGCGGATACCCAAAGGTCACCTGGTTACAAGGCGGGACGGCTGGCCGATAAGTCCCAGCAAACTCGGTAACCGTTCGTGCGAGGCGTACAAGCCGCCAGATGTTATCCCACGCCACAAGGTCTGTTGCGGAGAAATCCTGCTCCGGCAGGCCGAGAGACGCGCGCACTGCTCGCTCTACCTCCATCTCTGTGCTGGCGCGCTCCTGTGACAGCCGGGTTGGCCGGTGCGCGCATCCCATTTGGAGCACGGTGAAGCACGGGCTGCTCACCAACAAGCGCCTCTCAGCAATGAGGAAGCTCTTGCGGAGAATTGCATCTTGCCACACGTGAAGCATCGCGCACTTGCCACGCGAGCGCGAGGAAGCCGTGGGGACGAGAAGGTCGACAGGAGCCGTGTCCAGGCCAAGCGCATGCAGGTCAATGGTTGCGGCAAGCTTTGCGAAATCCCGTTGGCGCGAAATGCAACCGCCATCTGGCAGAAGGATCCGCGAACGCCCAACGGGCCAGCGCTCCACCTCATGCCCCGCTAGATTCCAACAGGCAATTCTCGCCGACTCGTGACTCACGAACGCGACGGGTTTCCATGCGGCAATATCATCGGTAAGCGTTTGAATCATGGCTTCTCCCGGGGCTCGCTTGTTAAAGTGGTCTCACCGTATCCCGACTGTGCCCTGTACCAGGGATTCGTCGGTAGACGGCGAAAAAGTTTTGACAGCTACGTGCAAGTTTCCTGTCAGGGGTACTTCTCGGTGGAAAGCCCTTGCCAGCAATGGGTCCAGTTCGGCAGCGAAGCCTTTCTCGACACGCCTACCAGCTCCCCGAACTACGCACGGCTGAAGACGGGGCAGACAAAAGCCCAGCAATCCACAAACCTGAATTGCGACCGTGCGTAATTTGGGGAGAACGGGAGCGTCGCGAGCACGAAGTCCAGGGGAATACGGGAACGTCGCGAGCGCGAAGTCCAAGCAGCAAGGGATTCGACGCCGATAAATGCGGCGGCAGCGCCTGCTTCGGGTAGAATCGTCACCCAAAGGCATCGCGAAAAGAGGAAACCATGGCGCTCAACCTGCAGAACGCTCGCTTCATTGCTTCATACGGCACCGTCGACGGGCTCCCCGCCCCCACCACGCCCGAGGTCGCCTTTGTCGGCCGCTCCAACGTGGGCAAGTCGTCGCTGCTCAACAAGCTGCTGGGGCGCAAGGCACTCGCGAAGGTCTCGTCGCAACCGGGCAAAACGGCCAACGTGAACTTCTTCGAGGCAGACGGCATCAGCTTTGTGGACCTTCCGGGCTACGGCTATGCGCGCGTCTCGATGGCCGAGCGCCAGCGCTGGGCAAACCTCATCTCGGGCTACTTTGCCCAGAAGCGCAGCTTCAACCTGGTCATCGCCCTTGTCGACGTGCGCCTGGAGGCGCAGAAGCTCGACCAGGACATGCTCGCGTTCCTCCGCGAGAACGACCTACCCTTTGTGGTCGCGCTCACCAAGGCAGACAAGCTCAGCCGACCCAAGCAGACGCGCCAGGTAGAGCTTCTCTCGCGCCAGCTCGAAGTGCCGCGCGAGCAGATGCTGCTTACCTCCGCGCAGACCGGCCTGGGCATCGACGAGCTGCGCCATCGCATCGAGAAGGCCTGCGACTAGGCGCGACGCGGCACCACCGGCCAACGCGGCCGGCTTGACCGGCCGCCGCACGACGCCCGCATCGAGAACACCAAAGCAACAAGGAGACCCGCATGTCCGCACGTAGGCGCGAGCCCGAGAGGCTCGAGGAGTTTGTCTTTGAGAGCACCACGATGGTCCTTGCCGCCGGACTCGAGATGACCAAGCACTCCGTCACCTCGGCGCCCGGGGAGTTCGTGCGCGAGAAGGGCCCGCTGGGCATTGGCTCCACCTGGCGCTGCCAGGTCTTCGAGGAGCTGGTGGGCCGCATCAACACAAAGGAGATGGGCGCGCTGGCGCTTGGCGCGGGCCTCGACCCCAAGGCGCTCCCCGAGCGCGTCCCCTGCACCGTGACGTACTCGAACGCCGGGGGCTTCCCCTCCTGCACCGTGCGCATCGTGACCGGCGAGGACGCCACGGCCTAGCGCCCGCAGTCTTGCTCGCCGTGCGGACGTCGCGCGCGTGACGCGCCAGCGCTGCGCCGCCCGCTCCTCTCGCGCTACAATAGTCCGTCACGCTTTCGTGCCGGGCACTGGGAGGACGCATGGCAGACGAGACGCACGACGCAACGTTCCGTGAGGAGCAGGACCACCTGAGCGCGATATACGCCCAGCTCTGCGACCTGCGCGACACCCTCACCGAGGAGATAGAGACCAGCCACAGGGGCGCCGCGGACGACCTTCGCGAGATGAGCGAGGAGATTCGCCCCGACTTTGGCGGCACCGACGAGACCATGGAGACGCTCGCCGCCATCGAGACGCTCAACTCGGTCATCGACACGTACAACCAGTACCACGACTTCACCGTCGAGAAGCTCCAGCGCGTGCTCCTGCTGCTGCGCTCTACATTGGCGCCGCGGGCATGACCGACGAGCACAAGCGCCCGCTCATCGTGGACTGGCGCAGCCCCGTGGCCGAGACCTACTACAACCAGGAGATGGGCCCCACCTCCTACCAGGTGGACGGCCGCACGCGCACCGTCAACCTGCTGCTGCGCCGCCAGTTTGACATCACGCGAGACACGCTCAACTCCTACTTCGACACCACCGTGGCCATCGAGGACTCGCTGCTTCTCGGCGCGCTCAAGAAGCACCACTCCGAGAAGCTCGCGGCCATCACCGCGACCATCCAGCGCGAGCAGAACGCGGTCATCCGCCACGAGGACGTGCCGGTGCTGCTCGTGAGCGGCATCGCCGGCTCGGGCAAGACCTCGGTGCTGCTGCAGCGCGTGGCGTACCTCTTCTACCAGGAGCGTAAGACCCTCTCGGCCGACCAGATCTTCCTCTTCACGCCCAACGACGTCTTCCGGCCAGCCTGGGCCTCTCCGAGCGCGGCGACGGGCGCGACGGCGACCCGGCAGAGCTCGAGCGCCTGGAGGAGGGCGTGCGCACGATGACGCTTGAGCCCGACGACCTGCGCGAGGTTCGTCTCGGCGACCGGGTGCTGCTCAAGGCGTCCTCGGTGGCGGGCGCCGTTGCCAAGTTCTCGCAGATTCCCGTGGGACCGCGCCTCACCGCCCTTGTGAAGGACGAGCTGCACGACCGCCTCGACCGCAAGCTGGCGGCGCTTTCCAAGAGCGAGGAGGTCTGGGAGGAGATGCTCGGCCTGGACGTGGAGGAGCAGGTCGAGGTCTTTGGCCAGACGATAAGCCCCGCCGACGACGAGGAGTGCGCCGCCTACGCGCTCACGTACGTGCGGCACCTCTTTGCCGGCGCGCACGACGAGATCGAGCGCGGCAACTGGCTGCGCATCGACCGCATTGGCATGCGCGTGCTGGGCAAGAGCGCGCTCACGGCGGCCGAGTGGGTCTACCTCAAGCTGCTGGTGATGGGCGGTGGCGAGAAGTCCGCGCGCTACGTGATGGTGGACGAGGTTCAGGACTACACCGTGACGCAGCTCATGGTGCTGGCGCGCTACTTCCCGCGCGCCCACTTCATGCTGCTGGGCGACGAGCACCAGGCCATCCGTGAGGGCACAGCGAGCTTCGACCAGGTGCGCCAGATCTTCTCGGCGACGCATGGCGAGGTCGAGACCTGCGAGCTTCTCACGAGCCTTCTGCCGCTGGACGAGCGTGCGCGCCTCACCTCGGTGCAGCGCGCGGGTACGCCGCCGCGTGTTGTGGAGGTGGCGGACGGCGACGCGGGGCACTACGTGGCTGAGCTGGCACGCATTGCCGAGAAGGCCGCAGGCGAGGAGGGCCTCACCGCCATTGTTGCCGCCGACGCCGCGCGCGCCAACTGGCTCTCGAAGCAGCTGGGCGAGCGCGCGCAGCTTGTGGACCGCAACTCGCTCATGCCCGCGACCGGCGTGGTGCTGATGGACCTGCGCCTGGCAAAGGGCCTCGAGTTTGACCACGTGGTGGTGCCCGACGCACAGGCCGAGGTCTACCCGGACACGCCGCTTGCGCGCCGCAGGCTCTACACCGCCATCAGCCGCGCGATGCACGAGGTTACAATCGTGTCGCAGGGAGCGCTGACGCCGCTTCTCGCGCGGTAGGGACTGGCCCCGTCGCCGCCGGAAGGCCACTTTTGGCGCAAAATGCATCAAACTCCCCTTTCCGGCGACTTTTTGTCGCCGGGAGTTCCATTTTGGCGCGATTTGCAACATACGGAACCTTCCGGCGACACTGCCTCGCCGGAGGCGCGTATTCTGTCGGATGAAGCGGAGAGAGAAGCGCCGACCATGCAGTGCCGGCCAGAGGAGGCAGCCATGGAGACTCGCGTAGCGGTGCTGGGCATCATCGTGGAGGACCCGGATTCGGTCGCGCGCCTCAACGAGGTGCTGCACGAGAGCGCCGGCATCATCATCGGGCGCATGGGCATCCCCTACCCCAAGCGTCACATGAACATTATCTCCGTGGCGGTCGACGCGCCGCAGGACGCCATCGCAACGCTTGCTGGGCGCATCGGCGCCATTCCCGGCGTCAGCGTGCGGGCAGCGTACTCAAAGTAGACACGCCTCGGCGACAGGGGCGAGTATTCTCGCAAGAATTATTCTTCCGAGAATAATTTGCTACCCCTCACCGCGAACGTTTCCCAGGCGCGCGGGGGTCGCACGGAGAAGTTCCACATCACCGGAGGCATGCGAGGCCACAAGCAGCGTGCGACCGCCCAGATGGCGCAGCACAAAAGCCGCCGCTGCCTGGTGCGAGTCTGCATCGAGCGAGGCAAAGGGCTCGTCGAGAACAACCGCCGCGCTGGGATGCGCGAGCGCCCGCGCCAGCTCCACGCGGCGACGCTGCCCGCCGGATAGCTCCGCAACCGGCCTGCCCAGCGCGTCCTTAGGCAGCAACTCTTCCAGAAGCGTGTGCGCCTTGTACTCCGAGAGCGCGCCCGCCGAGCAGAGCAGCACGTTCTGCTCGGCAGTCATGGCCTCCACCAGCCGGGTGTCCTGGAACTGCACGGAGAGCGCACCAGCGCCCGGTGCCTGGACATGCCCCGAAAGCGGGGCGAGAAGGCCGCAGACCACCTTGACCAGCGTGGTCTTGCCAGCGCCGGAGGGGTCGGCGAGCACCGTGCGCGAGCCCGCCGCAAGCGAGAGGCTGCAGGTGGCAACGGGCGCGCCGTCGTAACCCAGGGTCACGCTGTCGAACAAGATTCCCGCTGGCGTGGGTACGGGCGCGGGCTGCCGGCGCTGCACTGCCGCAGGCCGCGGCACGCTCGCCGCAAGCGCCCAGCCGCCGGTTGCGCGCAACAGCGCCAGGAAGGCCTTCTCGCACGCCCAGGAAAGCGCCACCACCACGATGGTCCACGCAAAGAGATCGCCGGTCTCGAGCAGGAGTTTTGCCTGGTAGATGCGCTCGCCCATGGAGCCACGCGGACTGCCAATGAGCTCGGCGGCAACGCCCGCCTTCCAGGCCATTCCGCAGGCGTTCCTGCACGTTGCCACAAGGTACGGGAGGAGCTGCTGCCAGGTGTCTGCCAGGAAGCGGCGCCAGCCGGACACGCCCATCACGCGAAGTAGCTCGCCCAGGCCGGGGTCCGCCGCGGAGCGGCCCTCCAGCACGCTAAAGTAGATGGCGGGGAACACGGCGAGAAAGACCGCGATGGCCGAGACCCGCACCGAACCCACCCACATGAGCAACAGCACAATCACGCAGACAATGGGCACGCTCTTGAGAAAGCTCACCGCCGGGGCGAGGAGCTCGGCCAATGCGTGCCAGCGGTGCGCAGCAAGGCCTAGCACCAGACCAAGCGCAAAGGCAACGGCAAAGCCCGCGGCAATTCTCGCCAGCGAGAAGCCCACCGTGGACCAGAAGGCTGCCGTGGGGACGAGCTGTGCCAGGCGCACAAGCACCGCCGCGGGCCCGGCAAGCAGGAGCTCGGAGCCAACGGCCATGCTCGCCAGCTGCCACACGAGAAGCCAGAAGGCAACGACACCCGCGCGGCGCAACGCGTTGCGCGGGGTCACGGAAGCTTTGTTGTTCTCGGCAGACACCCTAGTTGCAGCCTAGGCCTCGTAGTAGAAGTCGTCGCCGGGAAGGGAGCCGCCCACCGAGGAGGCATCGGCGTCGTAGAGAACCTGCAGGTAGCCGGAGAGCGCCGAACGCATGTCCTCGCCGGTGGTGCACACGATGTTGCACTTGGGGATGGCCTTCTCGGCGATGGCCTCGCTCGCCACGATGCCAGCCTCCACCACGAGCGGTGCCGCGGCGGTAGGGTCACCGTTCACGGTGTCGACGGACTCGGCGTGGCGCGAGAGAAAGGCCGCAATGGCAGCGGGATGCTCGTCCACAAACTCGGAACGAGCGATGGTCACGCCCATCACGAACTGGCTGCCCGAGCCGCCTGCATAGCGGTCCCAAACGTCGGTGAGGCTCACAGGCGCAAAGAGCGAGGAGTCCTTGGCCAGCGTTGCCGTGGTAAAGGGCTCGGGCAGGATGGCGACAGCGGTGGGATCTGCCTGGATGGCGGCCGCGCACTCGCTGTGCTCGCTCTTGAACTCGATGGTCACCTGGTCCTTGATGCCGGCCTGGTCAAGCAGGTAGTTGAGCGTGTACTCGGGGCTGGCGCCCTGGCCGGAGAGGTATACGGTGTGACCGGCGAGGTCCTCGAACTGCTCGACGGAGGTGTCGCCGGTAACCACGGAGAGCACGCCCAGCGTGTTGACATCGATCACGCGGATGCCGCCGCTGGTCTTGTTGTAGAGGACCGAGGCCACGTTGGAGGGCACCAGAGCAATGTCCGTCTCGCCCTGGATGACCAGCGGCAGGACCTGATCGGCCGCGCCAGAAATGGTGTAGGAGTAGGTGATGCCCGTGGAGCCCTCGGCGGGCTCGGTGGGCGTGTCCTCGGTGGGGACGCCAGAGGTGGTGTCCATCATCGAGACCAGGCCGATGGTGGTGGGGCCCTTGAGGGAGGCCACGCGGACGGTCACGTCCTCGGTGGCGGCGGAGGCGTCCGAGGAGGACGAGGAATCGCTGGTAGAGGCGGTGTCCGTGGACTGCGTCTGGCTCGTGCCGCAGGCCGCGAGCGCAAGGCCGGCGGTGATGGAGCCAAACGCGGCGAGCGCCTGGCGACGGGTGATGTTGGTGTCCTTGAGCATGGTTTCTCCTCACATGTTGTCGGCGTCGTGGGGTGGGCGCCTCTCGTCTGTGGTGCGGTCGCGTGCGTGCGACCGGGTTTTGGAGCCTTTCGTCTGGCCGCAGCGGGCCTCGCGTTAGGCGAGGTAATTCTAGCATGCACGCCTCACCTCGCGCGGCCCCCGCCGGCACCACCTCGCCCGCCGCCGATACAGATTCGTATACGAATGTGTGACCCGCGCAGGTCGCCACACATTCGATGCACGAACCTGTATCCGCTCGTCACAGAATCGCGGTCGAACGTGTAGCCCGTACAGGTCGCCACACATTCGGGGCACGAACCTGTACCCTCTCGCCACACATTCGCAGCTCGAACGTGTGGCGTCGCACCCAACTGACGCCCTCGCAAGTCACGGATACAATAGGCGAGAGGCACGTGGCATTCCAACACCGGGAGGCAACCATGGACGTGCATGTGAAGCTCGACGAGAACGGCTACATTCCTGACGCCTATGCGAAGTACGCCGACAGGAGCGGTCTGTACGCCGGCACACCAACGCGCTCGTTCCCCTTCGAGGTCACGGGCGTTCCCGAGGGCACGGCCACGTTGGCCGTGGTCTTCTACGACATCGACTCCATTCCCGTGTGCGGCTTTCCCTGGATTCACTGGTGCGCCTGCGACATCCCCGCGAGCGTCGCCAAGTTCCCCGAAGACGCCTCAAACCAGCGCTTCGCCGGGATGGTGCAGGGCAAGAACTCCTCGGCATCACGCCTGGTGGGCAGCCGGGACCCACTCCTCACCTGCCGTTACAACGGTCCGCAGCCTCCCGACCGCGACCACACCTACACGCTGCGGGTCTACGCGCTGGACAATGCGCCGCAGCTCAGGGAGGGTTTCTGGCTCAACGAGCTGCTCCACACCATGGAGGGCCACGTGATGGACGAGGCCGTGGCGCAGCTCCCCGCTCGCGCATAGCCGGAGAGCAGGGCACGCGTACCGCAGCGCGTTGCAGCGTGTACCATGGGGAAGTCTGAAAACACTCCACCCTAAGGAGCACGTATGCAATACCAGTCTCGCGACCAGATTCCCGAGAAGTACCGCTGGGACCTCTCGTCCATGTGCGCGGACGACAAGGACTTCGAGCGCCAGCTCGAGGACGCCAAGGCACTCCCCGCAAAGCTCGCGGCGTTTAAGGGGCACGTGAGCACCTCGGCGGCGGACCTTCTCGCCTACCTGCAGCTTTTGGACGAGGCAAACGTCACCCTCAGCCGCCTGGGCAACTACGCCGACCGCCAGGCAGACGTCGACACCCGCGTGGCGCGCTACCAGGTCTACTCCGACCAGGTCATGGGCCTCGAGGTCGAGACGCAGGGGGCATGCTCGTGGTTCTCGGCAGAGCTTCTTGGCATGTCGGACGAGAAGCTCGCCGCCTTCTTTGCCGAGGAGCCAGACCTCGAGCACTACCGCCGAGCGATCGAACGCGAGCTGCGCATGCGCCCACACCGCCTCTCGGCGGCAGAGGAGGCGATCCTCGCACGCGCCGGTGACGCGGCGGCCCAGCCCGAGCGCGTGTTCTCGCAGCTCAACAATGCCGACCTCACCTTTGCTGACGGCACGGACTCAGAGGGCGAGAAGCACTCCGTGAGCCACGGCAGCTTCATCGGCCTCGAGCGCAGCCACGACCGCGTGCTGCGCAAGTCCGCCTTCGACTCGGTCTACGCGAGCTACGGCGCGCACCGCAACACCTGCGCCGGGCTTCTCGCCGCCCAGGTCAAGCAGCTCAAGTTCTTTGCGGACTCCCGCCGCTACAAGGACGCCCTCGAGTACTGCCTCGACGCGAACGAGGTTCCCACCTCCGTCTACGACAACCTCGTGGACGCGGTGCACAAGAACCTCGGCGCGCTCCACAACTACGCGAGCCTGCGCAAGGACGTCCTGGGCGTGGACGAGCTGCACTTCTGGGACATGTACGTGCCGCTCGTCGACTCCGTGGACCTCACCTTCACCTACGAGGAGGCCTGGGACCTCATCCTGAAGGCGCTCGAGCCTCTGGGCGAGGACTACCTGGCCATCGTGCGCAAGGGCCTCGAGCAGCGCTGGATCGATGTGTACGAAACCCCGGGCAAGCGCTCCGGCGCGTACTCCTCGGGCTCCTACGGCACCAACCCCGTGATTCTCACGAGTTTTGACGGAAGCCTCGACGACGTCTTTACGCTGGCGCACGAGATGGGCCACTCCGTGCACACGTACCTCTCATGCCATACGCAATCGCCTACCTACTGCGACTACCCCATCTTTGTGGCCGAGGTTGCCTCCACCTGCAACGAGGCGCTGCTCTCGCACTACCTGCTCGATCACACCACGGACCCTGCCACCCACGCCTACGTGCTCAACAACTTTGTGGAGTCCTTCCGTGCCACCCTCTACCGCCAGTGCATGTTCGCCGAGTTCGAGCGCGACGTGAACGAGATGAACGCTGACGGCCGCGGCGTCACGGCGGACGCCCTCTGCGATCGCTGGGGCGAGCTCAACGCGCAGTACTTTGGCGACGCCGTGACCGTGGATGACGGGATACGCCTGGAGTGGGCGCGAATCCCGCACTTCTACTACGGCTACTACGTCTACCAGTACGCGACGAGCTACGCTGCCGCCATTGCCATCTCCAACCGCATTCTTGCCGAGGGTGCGCCTACAGTGAAGGACTACCTGGGCTGCCTCAAGGGCGGATCCAGCAAGCCTCCCATCGAGCTCCTGCGCGGCGCTGGAGTGGACATGGCCACGAGCAAGCCTGTCGAGGACGCGCTGGCATACTTCTCGCAGCTTGTCGATCAGCTCCGCGCCGAGCTCTAGGACGAGCGCAGCGCATCACGGCGAGGACCCTCGCCATTGCGTCACCCCAGACGGCGT
>CACYGL010000027.1 GCA_902773995.1 uncultured Coriobacteriaceae bacterium
TTCGAGTGGCCGACGGGGCCTCCCCCCGACTGACCATGTAACAACGCCGAAACGTCATTGCTAGGGACATTCTACCGCACGTTTGCCAATCTAAAACGAGTAATCCGCAACGCTGGCAAAATTCTGGACGCATATCTGCGCAAAATATAGTATGCGATGCAATCTACCTGCACTTTTATGAGAAAGAACGACGATTTTCTGATGTGGAAACGTTCTCAGTTTTTCTCGGGAGCACCCTCTTCGCCCACGATCTGCTCCAGCCTGAGCAGCCGGTGGTACATGGCAGACTTGGACGCCGGCGGATCGAAGGTCTCGCCCAGCGCTGCAAGCGAGAGCTCGGGGTGCTCCCTGCGCGCGACGCAGAACTCGCGCACCGCAGGCGGGAGGTGCGAGATGCCCACGAGCTCGTCCGCCCGGTCGATGAGCTCGAGCTGCGCCACGGCTGCCGAGGACGAGCGCGCCTGGTTGGCCACCTCGGCGTTGACGCGGCGGTTGACGTCGTTCTTGACGGACTTTCTCGCACGCGCGACCTCGACCACGCGAGCCATGCGCTGGGCACCCATCAGGCGCAGGAGACACAGCACGTCGTCGAAGCTCTTGAGGTAGAGCGCGTAGGCGCCGCGGCGCCGGTTGATGCGCACCGAGGCGCCCAGGGTCGAGATGACATCGGCCAGGCCTCGGGCGAACTCCTCCCCCGTCACCGCAACTTCGAGGTGGAAGTCACCACGGGGGTCAGCTATGAAGCCGCCCGCCATGAAGGCGCCGCGCACAAAGGCACAGCGTGCCTCTCTCGTCTTGAGGAGCTCCTCGGGAACCCCTAGGGCGATGCCGCGCCCGGGGATGAGAATCCCCAGGCTGGTGAGATCGTCGGCCAGGCGGTCCTGCTCAGGCATCTCGATGAGGTAGTTTCTCGTCTTGTGAAGGACCGAGCGCCTAACGGTAAGCGAGGTCTCGAGGTCAAACACGCGGTGCGTGAGCTTGATGACGGTGCGCGCCACGGCTCCGGTCTCAGTGGCGATGCGAATCGAGTAGCGCCCCGAGCCGTGGAAGCTCATGGTGCCGCAGACGCGGACAAGCGCCGAGAGCTGCGCGAGCTCGGCCATGCGGGAGGCGGGCTCTATGCGCGAGAGCTCGTCTTTTACCTGGGCGGTGAAGGACATGGGCTACCTCTCGCCCGTCGTAGCGTCGTGCGCGGCCGTAGCGACAGCCTCCGGGAGGTCGCGATGGAAGAGGTTCACGCGATAGCCCTGCGCCTTGAGGTGGGCCGCCGTGGCATTGGCAATGGCGACGCTTCTGTGCTGGCCGCCCGTACAGCCCACGGCAATGGACAGGCGCGCCTTGCCCTCGGCGACGTAGCCCGGCATGGCAACGTCGAGCAGCCGCAGCCACGCGTCCATGAAGTCGCGCGTGATCTTGTTGTCCATCACGAAGCGTGCGACCTTCTCGTCATTACCCGTGAGGTAGCGCATCTCGGGGTCGTAGAAGGGGTTTGGCAGAAAGCGCACGTCGATCATGAGGTCCGCCTCGGAGGGCATGCCGTGCTTGAAGCCAAACGAGAAGACGTTCACGTCGAGGAGCTGCTGCTCGGTGAGCTCGGAGAAGGCCGCGCTGAGGCGCGCACGCAGGGCGGAGGTACGCATGTGGCTTGTGTCGATGACGAGGTCGGCCATCGCGCGCGCGTCCTTGAGCTGCCGGCGCTCGCGCTTGATGGCGTGCTCGACGGACTCGCCGGGGACCGCGAGCGGGTGACGGCGGCGGTTCTCGTTGTAGCGGCGCATGAGAATCTCGTCGGAGGCGTCCAGGAAGAGGAGCTTGCAGGAGAGCTCGTGCTCACCGAGCTGGCGGATGGTGTCCGTGAGCTCATCGAAGAGGCCCTGGCTGCGCAGATCGCAGGTCACGGCCAAATGACGGCCCACGCCCGAGTTGATGCCCACGAGCTCCGCGAGTTGCGGGACAAGGCGCGGAGGGAGGTTGTCGATGCAGAAGTAGCCCATGTCCTCGAAGCAGTGGAGGGCCTGCGTGCGACCCGAGCCGGACATGCCCGTGATGATCACGATGTCGGGGACGCGGTCGCGGCTCTCGGCGGCGCGCATGTCCTGGCCGGTGCTTGTGTCTGGCATTCGTCCCTCCTCCGCTCTGGGTGGCAACCTCATCAAGTATAGGGGTTGGCGCCCGTCCGGGGCAGCGGTCTCGGTGCCGTTGCTCCCCCGGAATCCGCGCTTCTCGTCCGGGGGGCTCTCGGCGGGGCCCCGGCGGTCGGGGCTCTCGTCGGGGCTCTCGGCGGCTCTTCTCGTCCGGCGGGGCGAATGCCCCACTATCGAAGCTCTCGCACGGGATTATTGCGCGATATTTCTCGTAAATTTGAGCTTATCTGGGCAAACGTACTTAGGCGGAGGAAAATCGCGCAATAAATTGCCCCAGAGAAGGGTGATGGAGTTGAAGTGGTGGCCGTTGCCACGATGTGCCCAGATCAGACATGGCGTTCGCCGAGAGTGTGAATCCATATTGGAGATGGAATCTTTGCCTTTAGCGCTCGATTACTCTCATCCGATTCCAAACCTTAACTTCATGTTCCTCTGTTCCGAAATTATTGCGCGATATTTCTCGTAAATTTGAGCTTATCTGGGCAAACGTACTTAGGCGGAGGAAAATCGCGCAATAAATTGCCGAGATGCAGCAGTGCCGTCCATAGTGACGCGCTTTTGATAGGGGCTCTCGCTAATAGCAACGTTCTAGGTTGGGATGGCGTGCCTCTCCCGGGCTCTAGCCCCTCTCGCCCCGTGGAGTATAAGCTCCATTTCTTAATCCAGTTGGCCGCCACCTGGGTAAACGCAACCGCCGTTTAAGAAAAAGGAGCTATTCTCCGATGGTTCGGGAGCATAAGGGTCCGGGGGATCCCCGGGGGTCCCGGGGGTCGGGGGCGCCGGTCGAGGTATCGGGAGGGACGCCGGAAGCAGCGTTACCGCAAGGATTGCGTACGAAATAGCCCTTGCGGCGCGGAATTGACGCCGGAAGGCACGTTATCGCAGCTACTTCGTACGAAAGCGCCCCTCGGGCGAGAATTCTCGCCGAAGGGCGCATTTCTGCGGCTAGCACCTACGCGCGCTCCTCGGGATAGACCACGCCCCACTCGCGGCGTAGGCGCGTCATGACCTGCATGACATCGGCGGCATAGTCGATAAGACCCGCCGCACAGGCGTCGCCCGCAACCGCACGCTCGCGACCCGCGCGCACCTCCTCGCGGCGCCCGTCCTCCGTCCACACGATGGTCGCGACATCGGCGCGGGGGTAGTCCATGACCTCCACGTAGCAGCGGTCAAAGCTCAGGACCGCGCGCTTGGGCTGCTTGGAGTGGAGCGTGAGCGAAATGACGCCCATCTGCCCTTCCTTGTTGCGGCACACGATGCCCGAGGTCTGGTCCACGCCCGTCGACGCCAGGTTGGCGAGAGAGACGACCTCCGTGGGCTGGCTCGCCATGAAGAGCCTCATGAGCGAGAGCGCATAAACGCCGATGTCGAGCATCGCGCCGCCCGCGAGCTTGGGGTTGTAGAAGCGGTTGGAGAGGTCGCCGTACTCCTTGTAGCTGCCAAAGTTGAGCTGCGCCAGGTTCATGGTGCCAAACTCGCCCGCGTTGGCGCGGCGGAGAAGCTCCTGGTAGAGCGGCATGTGGAGGATGGTCGTGGCATCCATGAGCACCACGTTGTTCTCGCGTGCAAGCGCACGGGCCTCGTCGAGTTCCTCGGAGTTGAGCGTGATGGACTTCTCGCAGAGGACGTGCTTGCCAGCCGCGAGCGCGCCGCGCAGGTAGCGGATGTGCGTGTTGTGCGGCGTAGTAATGTAGATGGCATCCACACTGGGGTCCTGGTAGAGCTCCTCGACGGAGTCGTACACGCGCTCCACGCCGTAGCGCTCTGCAAAGGCCTCGGCCTTCTCGCGCGTGCGGTTGGCGACGCCGCGCAGGTGGCGGCCAGAGAGGGCAAGCGATGTGGCCATCTGGTTGGCAATCACGCCGCAGCCGATGACAGCCCAGGTGAGCTGGGGTGCCGCATAGATGTCCTTGGGGAAGGGCTCGCCGGCGACCTCGCCAAACGCCGCCTTTGCAGCAGCGGCCGCGTCGAGCGGGGCAGTCTGCTCGGAGCAGTTGTTCTCAGCCATACGATTCCTCTCTCTGGGGGCAGTTGGTACTTCCTAGGGACGGTCAGGACTTCGAAGGCCCTTGGACTACGCCTCGATTGCGGCCGAGACCACTGCCCACGCGCCATTGTCGATGGCCGCGCGCGCGTCCGCCGGGGTGTGGACGTGGCCCTCGCAGATTACGGGGAAGCCGGGGAACTCCTTGGCGGCCTCGGCGAGAAGGGCGATGTCGGGACCGTCGTCCAGCGTGGTGTCGATTGCGGGCTTGTTGTGCGAGAGCGTGGTGGACACGATATCGCAGCCGCAGGCAACGCCGCGACGGATGTCCTCTATAGTCATGCAGTCAGCCATGACGATGGTCTCGCACTGGGCGCGCAGGTCGCGGACGGTCTCCTCGAAGGTGCGGCCATCGGGGCGCGGGCGATTGGTGGCGTCGATTGCTACCACGTCGGCGCCGGCGTTCACGCAGGCCACGGCATGGCGCAGCGTGGGCGTGATGTAGACGCCGTCGTGACCCTCCTTCCAAAGGCCGATGACGGGAATCTCAACGCGGCCCTTGATGGCGGCAATGTCCGAGAGGCCCTGGCAGCGGATTGCTGCGGCACCGCCCAGCTCGCAGGCGCGGGCAATCTGGGCCATGGTCTCCGGGTGCCGCATGGGTTCTCCGGGATACGCCTGGACGCTCACGATGAGCTTGCCCTTGAGGGACTGGACGAGCGGATTGACAGCCATGGATGCTCCTCTCCGCGCGGCCACCGCGGTCGCGCCACTGTTGATTAGGCTAGTCCTAACGCGCCTTCTCCGCCACCGTCTGGGCCTCCTCGTCCCAGACGCGCAGGGCGTCGTAGACCGCCTGCGCCACCTCGGCGGGCACGCCCGGAACCTGGGCGATGTCCTCCACGCTCGCAGCACGCAAGCGCTTGACCGCTTGCGCTTGGGACCCACGCCCGGCACGTCGTCGAGCACCGAGACGGTCATGGCCTTGTCGCGCAACTCGCGGTGGAAGGTGATGGCAAAGCGGTGTGACTCGTCGCGCACCTGCTTGATGAGGTAGAGCGAGGCCGAGCCCGAGGGCAGCACCACGGGCGTCTCGTCCCAGGGGACAAAGACCTCCTCGTCAGACTTGGCAAGGCCGCACACGGGGATGTCCAGTCCCAGCGAGGAGAGCTGCTCCATGGCAGCCGTGAGCTGGGGCTTGCCGCCGTCGACCACCAGCAGGTCCGGGCGCGATCCAAAGCGCTCGTCGGCCATGCGCTCGGGCGCGTAGCGGCGGGCGAGGACCTCCGACATGCTCACAAAGTCGTTCGCCTCGGTGAGCGGCGTCTGGATCTTGAAGCGCCGGTACTGGGACTTGTCGGGACGACCGTTGGTAAAGACGACCATGGAGGCAACCGTGAAGTGGCCGTGGAGGGTCGAGATGTCGAAGCACTCGATGCGCATGGGCGGCGCGTCGAGGGCAAGCGCGCTCTCCAGCTGCAGCAGTGCCTGGTTGGTACGGTCGTCCGCGTAGCCCGTGCGCACCATGTAGCGCATGAGCGCATGGCGGGCGTTGGCGGCCGCCATGTCCAGGAGGTGGCGCTTCTCGCCCCGCTGGGGGTGATGGATGTGGCAGGCGCGCCCGCGCTTCTCGGCAAGCCATTCCGAGAGGAGCTCGGCGTCCGGCAGGTCTACGTCCACGTCCACCTCGGAGGGGATATCTGCCGTCTCGTCGTAGTAGCGCTTGAGGAAGCCGCCCTGCAGCTCGACCTCCCCCACGTCGGCGCCCTTGTCGAGAACAAACTCTACCGTGCGCACCGTGCGGCCCTCGCGCACCACGAAGACGCAGGCCGCGCTGATGGTCTCCTCGCGGTAGAAGCCAATGAGGTCGAGCGAGACGTCCGATGAGAACATGACCTGCTGGCGATCGTCCAGGGCGTTCAGGCTCTCGAGGCGCGCCTTGAGGCGTCCCGCGCGCTCGAAGTCGAGGTCCGCGGCCGCCTCGCGCATCTGCTCCTCCACGGCCGAGACCACGTGCGAGCGACGCCCGGCGAGAAAGTCCTCGACCTGGCGCACGTGCTTGGCGTACTCGACGGTGTCGATGGCGCCCACGCAGACGCCCGGCCCCTTACCCATGTGGTAGTCGAAGCATGGCCGCCCCGCGCGGGCAAGCGCCAGGTTGGCCACGGCCGCCTCGTCAGGGCGGCGCTCCAGCTCGCGACGGCAGCGCTTCCACTCCGCACACGTGGCCGTGCAGATGGGGACGACCTTGCGCAGCGTGTCGATGGTGTCGCGCGCGGCGTGGGCGTCGGTGTAGGGGCCAAAGTAGCGCGTGCCCTTGCGGTGGTGCTCGCGCGTGTACTTGATGGCCGGGAACACGTCCGACTCGGTGATGGCGATGTAGGGGTAGCTCTTGTCGTCCTTGAAGTCGACGTTGAAGTACGGGTGGTACTGAGCGATGAGGTTGCGCTCGAGCACGAGGGCCTCGTGCTCGGAGCCCACCACGACGTAGTCGAACGACCTCACGACCTGCATCATGAGGGGAATCTTATCGCGGTCGTCTTGGAGCGTCACGTACTGGCGCAGGCGTGCCCGCAGGTTCTTCGCTTTGCCCACGTAGACGACCTGCCCGCGCGCGTCCTTCCAGAGGTAGCAGCCCGGGTCCGTGGGGGCGTCGTCCACCTGGCGGCGCAGCTCGGGCAGGCTCTCCTCCAGGGAGCGGGCATCATCGAAGTCGGGGCGTGCCCCTGGGTCGCGAATCGTCATGGCCTATGGTGCCTTCCGGCGCTTGAACGCCCGGCCGTCACGGCTGGTCCGGCTCGGGGAGGTAGCGCTTGAACTTTGAGACCTGGTGCTCGAAGTTGACCTTCGCCCAGAAGCGCTGGGCGAGAGAGTCGCCTGGCCAGTCAAGCGCAAAGCTCGCGGTGCCATTGTCGTAGGCCGCGAGCACGCGCTCCTTCACGGGCACGTTGGGCATGCAGCGCTCGACCACGGCCTTGGGGACGCCCACGTAGGCCCAGCCGCCCTTGGGCTCCACCGGCATGGGGTCGATGCCGAGAACCACGTCCTCAACCTGGATTCTGGCGTAGTTGATGCCCGAGAGGAGCACGAGCCAGGAGCTGCGGCCGGGACGGGCGTTCACCTCGAGGAAGCGATAGCTGCCGTCGCGTGCGTCGTACTTGGCGTCGAAGCAGCACATGCCGTGGTAGCCCACCTTCTTGAGGAAGCGCGCGGCAGAGGCGGTCATCTCCTCGTTTGGCTCCGGAACGATGGCCACCGCGTTGCCGATGGCGCTGGGATGGTGGTCCTCGAGGCCAACGTGGCAGCAGACGGTGAAGACGGGGTTGGAGTCCTTGTCGACGTAGCAGTAGAGCGCGTACATGTGGGAGTCTCCGCCAGGGACAAACTCCTGGACGATGAGGGAGTCGTCATAGCAGGAGTCCTGCAGCGCCGAGTAGACCCGGCACAGCTCCTCCCTGCTCTGGATCACGAAGACCTTCTTCTTCCCCTCGAACTCCGCGTAGTGGTAGTGGGCAGAGTTCGACGGCTTTGCCACCAGGGGGTAGGTGAAGCCCTCGTCGTTTGGCGTGGCACCCTTGAGCGAGCAGTCCAGAAAGCGCGTCTTGGGGTAGGACATCCCCACCTCTTCGCACACCTCGTAGAAGTTCTGCTTCTGGGTGACGAAGTCGAGGATGTCGAAGTCCACGACCGGGGTGTAGTACCAGCGCTCGAGCTCCGGCTTGTGCTTGGAGACTATGCGCGCGTAGAAGTCTCCGCAGGTGACGAGAAACGGCAGCTTCCCCTCCACGCAGAGCTGGTCCCCCACGCGCTTGAGCAGCGGGATGAGGACATCCTCGGAGTCCACGCCCTCCTCGACGCGGTAGTCCGCGAACTTGGTGCGCGAGATGGACTTGATGTCGGAGCCCGCGTAGATGATCGAGCGGACGTGGTAGGCCTCCCAGAAGGCACGGACATACGCGTAGCAGGAGTAGTCCGCCCCCAGGATGACCGGCTGGATCTTCTGGGACAGCTCGTCTCTGTCGATGTTCTCTGGCCTCTGCGCCATGGCTTGCGTTCCCCCGGTTCTCCCTACTTGCGGCGGGCGTCAAGCTCGCCCGCCAGCTCGTCGAGCGTGATGCCGTACTTCTCGGCAACCACGAGCATGTGGTAAAGAAGGTCGCCCATCTCGTAGCGGATGTGGTCGTGGTCCTCGTCCTTGCAGGCCATGATGATCTCCGAGGACTCCTCGGCGAGCTTGGAGAGCAGCTTGTCGCCCTTCTCTGGCGTGAGGAGGCGCGCCGTGTAGGACTCCTCCGGGGACGCCGAGGTGACGCGCTCGTGGATGACGGCGGCAAGCCCCTCCAGGGTCTCCCCGATGTTTCCGTCCTTCACGTTTGCGGTTCTGACGCCCATCTGTTCTCCTTTGGTCTGTGCGAGCAACCCGCTCAGTGTACGGCAAGGGTGTCTGCAGAATGTGCAGGCAACGTAGCGCTTGGGGGCACGGGGCTCAGGCGAGAGGAACCTCGCAGAAGAAGCAGCTGCGGTGTCCCGTGTGGCAGGCGGGGCCAGGCGAGTCGACCACGTAGATGAGGGTGTCGGCGTCGCAGTCCACAAGGACGCGGCGCACCTGCTGCATGTTTCCGCTGGTGGCGCCCTTGTTCCACAACTCCTTGCGAGAGCGCGACCAGAACCAGCTGGTACGCGTCTTGAGGGTGAGGTCCAGGGCCTCGCGGTTTGCCCAGGCAACCATGAGCACCTCGCCCGAGCCCTCCTGTTGCACCACCACGGGCACGAGGCCGTGGGCGTCAAAGCTCACGCAGGCGGGAAAGTCGTCACAAGGCTGCATGGGCTCGCCGGCATAGGTTGGCGAGACGTGCGACGCATCTGTCATGATTGTTGCTCCTTCTCGTACAGAGGTTGCGGACGGCGGCGCACAGGGTGCGCTAGAAGTCGAGCCTTACCGGGATGCCCTGGCTCGCCATGTACTCCTTCACCTGACGCACCGTGTACGTGCCAAAGTGAAAGACGCTTGCGGCGAGAACGGCGTCGGCCTCGCCCTCGATGATGCCCTCGGCAAAGTGCTCGAGCGTGCCCACGCCGCCCGAAGCAATGACGGGAATGCTCACCGCGCGCGAGACGGCACGCGTGAGCGGGATGTCGAAGCCGTCCTTAGTGCCGTCGCGGTCCATGCTCGTGAGGAGAATCTCTCCGGCACCGCGGCGTGCGGCCTCCTCGGCCCACTCGACGGCGTCGATGCCCGTGGGAATGCGGCCGCCAGCAAGGTAGACCTCCCACTTGTCGCCCGGCCCCACCTGCTTGGCATCGATGGCCACGACCACGGCCTGGCTGCCAAAGGCGCTGGCAGCGCGCGTGATGAGGGTGGGGTCGCGCACGGCTGCCGAGTTGATGGAGACCTTGTCGGCGCCCGCCGAGACCATCACGCGGCAGCCTTCGACGTCGCGGAAGCCGCCGCCCACGGTATAGGGAATGTGCAGCTGGCTTGCCGCGCGCGAGGCCAGATCAACCGTAGTGGAGCGATCGTCCGAGGTCGCAGTGATGTCGAGGAAGACAACCTCGTCCGCGCCCTCGCGGTCGTACTTGGCGGCAAGCTCCACGGGGTCGCCGGCGTCGCGCAGGTCCACGAAGTTGACGCCCTTAACGACGCGGCCGTCCTTGACGTCCAGGCAGGGGATGACCCTCTTTGTCAGCATGGTTACTTCCCTTCGGTGGGGGCCGCCGTGCTTGTCGCTGCGCTCGGCGCTCGCCGCCCCTGGGGCGGCTCGCTCGCTTCGCGACTCGCGCCGCGACAAGCACGGCGGCCCGCAGTCGAAACCAATACGTTCAAGCGGTCATCCCCTGACTGGAGCCTGGGACCAGGGCCTGACCCTCCAGAAGAACAAAGAACAGTGAACCGAGAATAGAGCTACAACCACAACCAGAAGCCAAGCGACGTTGCGCGAGGGCGCGCTGCCTGTGCGTGGCCGTTTCGAGGTCTGCCGGCCCTCCTGCTAGGCGAATCGCGCAGCGAGCGAGCCGCCAAAGGCGGCGAGCGCTGAGCCGGGCAGGAGGGCCGGCAGACCCCCCACTGTCTATCCGCACGCAGTGAGAGCGTCCTCGAGCGTGAGCGCGCCCTCGTACAACGCGCGCCCCGTTATGCAGCCCTCGACCACCTGCGGACCCAGCGCTGCGAGTGCACGCACGTCATCCACGCTGGCAATGCCGCCCGAGGCCACCACGGGAAAGCCCGCAACCTCGGCGATATGCCTGTAGGCCGCGGGCTCGACGCCCGTCTGCATGCCGTCACGCGCGATGTCGGTGAAGACGAGATGGCGAAAGCCCATCTCGGCAAGGCTGGAGACAAGGTCGTCCGCCGCAAGTGAGCCGCCCTCGCGCCAGCCGTTCACGCGCACCACGCCGTCCTTCGCGGCGACGTCTGCCACCGCCATGTCGCCAAACTCGCTCGCCGCCTGACGAGCGAATGCGGGATCGCGCACGAGCGCGGTGCCAATGGCGATGCGCCGCACGCCCAGCCCCGCAAGTCGGCGCATGGCCTCGATGGAGCGCACGCCGCCTCCGGCATCGACCGAGAGGCCGTCGACCTGGCAGATGGCGCGTATCGCTTGGGCGTTGGCCTCGCGGGCTGCCTCGTCCTCGCCAAGCGCGCTCGAGAGGTCAACCACGTGCACCCAGCTGGCGCCGCGGGCGAGAAAGTCTCGCGCCACGGAGGCTGGGTCGTTCGAGTAGACGTCCATGCGCGAGCGGTCGCCGTTGGCGAGACGCACCACGCGGCCACCCACCAGGTCAATCGCCGGGAAGAGAATCATCGGGTGCCCCCTGCCCGGACGATGTCAACAAAGTTGGAGAGCACCACAAGGCCCGTGGCCGAGGACTTCTCGGGATGGAACTGCACGCCAAAGACCACGCCCTGCGCGATGGCAGAGCCAAAGCTCCGTGCGTAGTGCGTGCGGGCGGCCACCAACGTGGGGTCGACATCGTCGGCAAGCGCATAGGAGTGCGTGAAGTAGAAATTGGCGCCCGACGGCACCCCACGCAAGAGGCGTGACCTCTCGCCCACCTCGGTTGGGTAGACCTGGTCCCACCCCACATGTGGCACCTTGAGCCTACCGGAGCGCAGGCGCGTAACCGAGCCCGGAAAGAAGCCCAGGCCGGCGACCCAGCGATCATCGCCTGCCGTACCGGCGGCGACGGGCTCTTCGTTCTCAAGCGGAACGCCCCTCTCGCCCGAGCGCTCCTCGCCGCGCGCAAAGAGGAGCTGGAGCCCCAGGCAGATGCCCAGGAAGGGAACGCCGCGCCCCAGGGCGTCAAGGATGGCCGCGCCCTGACCAGACTGGTTCACGTACTCCATGGCGCTCTCGAAGCTCCCCACGCCGGGAAGCACCAGGCCAGAGGCAGCGGAGATGTCCTCGGGCGCGTCCGAGATGACCGCCTCGCCTCCCACGGCGGCAAGGCCGTGCTGGACGGAGAGGAGATTGCCCTTGTGGTAGTCGATGACGACGATCTTCGCTGATGCCATCAGAGCGCCCCCTTCGTGGACGGGATGCCCTCCACACGCGGGTCTGGCTCGACGGCGGCCCGAAGGGCGCGGGCAAACGACTTGAACGTGGCCTCAAGGATGTGGTGGGCGTTTTCGCCGGCAACCTCGCGCAGGTGGACGGTCATTCCGGCATCGCGCGCCAGACCACAGAAGAACTCGTGACCAAGCTCGGTATCAAAGGTGCCCACCTTCTGGGGTCCAATGGGCACGTCCCAGTAGAACTCGCCACGACCGGAGATGTCGACCGCAGCCATGACCAGGGACTCGTCGAGAGGAACCAAGGCATCGCCAAAGCGACGTATGCCGCGCTTGTCGCCCAGCGCCTGACGCAGCGCCTGTCCCAGCACGATGCCCGTGTCCTCCACGGTGTGGTGGTCGTCCACCCAGGTGTCGCCCTTCACATGCACCGTGAGGTCCACGAGCGAGTGGCGCGAGAGTGCCGTGAGCATGTGGTCGAAGAACCCCACGCCCGTAGAGATGTCCGAGGTCCCGGTGCCGTCGAGGTTCACCGTGACCTCGATTGAGGTCTCGGCGGTCTGCCGAGAGACGCTTGCCACGCGTGCCATGGTCATTCCCCCTTCAGGATGGACGTGAGTGCCGCGACCACAAGGTCGTTCTCCTCGGGCTTGCCCACGGTGATGCGCAGGCAGTCCTCGAGGCCGGGCGTGGACGAGAAGTCCCTCACCAGTATGGAGTGCTCGTCGCGCAGGCGGCACCACACCTCGTGGGCGTGCGGCACGCGGACGCAGAGGAAGTTTGCCTGGCTGGGCCACACGCGCACGCCCAGCGGCGCGAGGCCACCCAGCATGTTGGAGAGACGACTGCGGTCCTGGCGTATGGCCTGGATGGCCGGCTGGAACGCGTCGCGGTGCGTGACGGCGGCAAGGGCGGCGGCCTGGTCGAGCACGCTCACCGAGTAGGGCTGCCGCACGGCGGCAAGCGCCGCCACCACCGCAGGGCTTGCCAGCACGTAGCCCACACGGGCACCTGCCAGCGCAAACGCCTTGGAGAAGGTGTGCAGCACGGCCAGGTTCTGGTACTCGCCAAGCATGTCCTCGACGGTCGAGCCGGGGTCCCTGCGCACGCCCTCGCGAGGGAAGAGGTCGCCCGTGGGGTTGTTGGGCGAGGTCACTACCACGAGCGTCGCCGTGCGCGCGGCCTCTATCAGCGCGTCCACGTTGGGGGCAAAGTCCTTCTCGCGCGGAACCTCCACCACGGGGGTCTCCACCATGGAGGCATAGAGCCCGTAGACCGAGAAGGTGGGCGGGCAGCTCACAAGGGCATGCCCCGCGCCGCCAAACGCCAGGAAGAAGTTGAAGAGCAGCTCGTCGCCGCCGTTGCCAACAATCACCTGCTCTGGCGCCACGCCATGCCACGCGGCAAGCTGGTTGCGCAGCTCGCCGCCAAGGGGCACGGGATAGCGGTTCCAGGCGGCCTCGGTTACGGCCTTGGCCAGCACTGGCGCCACCTCGGGCGGAATGCCGTAGTTGTTCTCGTTTGCCGAGAGGATCACCTCGACGGGCGAGAAGGCCGGGTCGTAGGGCTCAAGCGCCGCCGCGGACGGCCTCACGAGCGCACGGACCTCTGGTGTGATGCCTGTCATCTCTCCCCTATCCCTCGTATCCCGGCAGCTTGGGCACGCCCGGCTCATCAAGCGTGCGTGGCCACGCGGCATGCGTTGCGTCCTCGCAGGCAGCAGAGGCGTCCGCGAAGCCCTTCTCACCCTCCTTGGCCAGCTTCACGCGCAGGCCAGCGGAGAGCGCATGCGCCCAGAGGCCCTCGGCCTGGGCCATGGCCTGGACGGCAGGAGCATCCGCAAGAAGACCCTGCGGCGTGTAGGAGATGACGCTCGAGCGCTTCTGGAAGTCGTAGACGCCCAGGGGGTTGGAGAAGCGCGCCGTGCCGCCGGTGGGAAGCGTGTGATCGGGGCCGGCAACGTAGTCGCCCAGGGGCTCCGAGCTCCAGGCGCCCACGAAGATGGCACCAGCGTTGCGCACCGAGCCCAGAAGCGACATAGCGTCCCGTCTGCCAGCGTCGCTGCCACGACCACCACCCCGCGGTCGTCCAGCGAGGCGCGCGTGATCTTCTCGCGCGGGCTCTGCGAGACCAGGCGCTCGACGGCATCGAGGACGCGGTCCGGGAGCGAGGGATCGCAGGTCACAAGGTAGCAGGACGCCATTGGGTCGTGCTCGGCCTGGGCCATGAGGTCAGCCGCCACCACGACCGGGTCGGCGGACGCGTCTGCCAGGACGCAGACCTCGGAGGGCCCGGCGATCATGTCGATGCCCACGTCGCCGGAGACGTGGCGCTTGGCTGCCGCCACGTAGGCGTTGCCGGGGCCCACGACCTTGTCGACGCGGGGGATGGACTCGGTGCCATAGGCCACGGCGCCAATCGCCTGCGCGCCGCCCACGGCATAGACCTCGTCGACGCCCGCCACCGAGGCTGCTGCCAACGTATATGCCGAGAGCGTGCCGTCGTGCTGTGGCGGCGTCACCATGACCACGCGGCGCACGCCCGCAACCTTTGCCGGGACGGCGTCCATGAGCACCGTCGAAGGGTACTGCGCGCGACCGCCCGGCACGTAGATGGCCACGGAGTCGAGCGGCGTCACCTTCACGCCCAGGATGGTGCCGTCGGGCCGCGTCTCGAACCAGGAGTTCTCGCGCTGACGTTCGTGGAACTCGCGAATCTGGCGGTACGCGCGACGCAGGGACGAGAGGAACTCGGCATCCACCATGCCGGGGGCGGCGTCTACCAGCTCCTGCGGGACGCGGAACTCGCTCGGGCAGGCGCCGTCGAAGCGCTGGCAGTACTCACGCACGGCCTCGTCGCCCCGCTCGCGCACGTCGTCCACGATGGCGGCGGCGCTCTCCATCACCTCGCGGGGAAGCGCCCCCGAGCGGTTGAGATCTGCCTGCGTGAGCGCCTGACCAGCGGCTAGCGTGATCCTTCTCAAAGCTACTCCCCTCTCGTGACCTCGGCGAGGCGAGCCGCCAGGTCGCGAATCCTCTTGTCACAGCGGTATGCTGCCGGTCCCGCGAAGAAGCGGGCGGTGCACTCCATGACCTCGTCGACGATCACCAGGTCGTTCTCGCGGAGCGTGGTGCCCGTGGCCGTGATGTCAACGATGCGGTCGGTCATGCCCACGATGGGGCCAAGCTCGATGTTGCCGTGCAGGGTGACGATGTCCGCCTGCTGGCCAATGGAGTCGTAGTAGGCCTGCGTGATGCGCGGGTACTTGGTGGCCACGCGAACGGTGCCGCGCCAGGCGTAGTTTCTCTCGGCAACGCCCGCCTTGGCACGCGGCTCGGCCACCACAAAGCGGCAACCGCCAAAGCCGAGGTCGACGAGCTGGAGCACGTCCATGTTGGCCTCCACGAGCGAGTCCCGCCCGCAGATTCCGCAGTCGCAGCCGCCATGGCCCACGAAGGCCGGGGCGTCCTGCGCGCGCACGATCACGTACTCGACGTCACCCTCGCGCACCGTGAGCTGGCGACCCGGTTCGCGCAGGCCCTCAACGGGAAGCCCCGCTGCCTCGAGCACGCGAATGGCGTCCTTGAGGAGCGACCCCTTGGGAACGGCGATGCGCAGGGGCCTCTCGGCAAGCCTCACGCCAGGGGTGACCACGCCCGACTCGCCCGGCTCGCCCAAGATCTCCTGCAGGCGCTCGAGCGAGAGCGCAAAGCCGCAGGCAGCGATGCCCTCGCGGCCCAGATTGGCGAGAACCGCGTCGTAACGGCCGCCAGATGCAAGAGATGCCGCGATGCCCTCGGCGTAGCCCTTGAAGATGATGCCCGTGTAGTAGTCAAAAGAGTTGATGATCGAGAAATCGAAGGACGCGCGGCCGTTAGAGAAGAGGCCGGAGAGCGAGTCGACCAGGCGCGAGAGTTCCGCGGTGCCACGGGCATCCTTCTCGACACCTGCCTCATCGAGCAGCTCGTCGAGCGCGGAGACCACCTCGGCGCCACCCACCAGGCGCGGGATGCGGCAGATGGCACGTGCCGCTGCGGCCTCGAGCTCGCCTGCGGCAACGGACTTCTCGACCAGCTCGTCCAGCGAGACAAAATCGGAGTCGTGCACCAGGGCAAGGGCCTCCTCACGGAAGCGCGCGCTGGGCGCGCAGGTGTCGAGGAGCGCCTTGAGCGGCGTGACCGAACCCAGCACGATGCGCCATGCCGGCACGTCAAGCGCACCGAGCGTCTCGGCGAGAAGGTCCACCACCTCGTGCTCGGCGGCGGCGCCGTCACCGCCCACAAGCTCCACGCCCAGCTGTGTGAACTGGCGCGGCTGGCCCTTGAGCGAGGACTCCTCGCGCACGACGGGTGCCTCGTAGCGAAGACGCACGGGCAGGCGGTCCGGGCTCACGCGCGTAGAAATCATGCGCGCGATGGGCAGCGTGAGGTCCGGGCGCAGCGTGAGGAGGCTGCCGTCCACGTCGAAGAGCTGGAACGGCAAGCCCTTGATGCGGCCCGCGCGCTCGAGCGCGTCGCGCGACTCCAAGAGCGGCGTCTCCACCGGGAGGTACCCATGCGACGAGAAGACCTCGCGCACGGTGCCGGAGATGCGCTCGCGCGCGAGCGCCTCCTGAGGAAGGATGTCACGGAACCCGCTTGGTGTGCCTGCTATCACGCCTGCCCCTCTCCCCTTCTGGTACGTAGAGCATACGAATTACTGCGCGCGACGGGCGTCACGCGCTTCTCGTGTGTGACGCACCTCTCGCACGGCACCTCTCTCGTGCGTTGTCACTTTAGCATACTAAAGTGCTCGGGGCGGCGTGCAGCCGCCGCACACAGAGCGTTAACGTTCCATTCATATGGGGAGAGTACAGCGGCGAGGCACGAGGGCTCATACTCGAGTCGCCGGAAGCCCCGCTTTGTTGCGTTTCTCGCCATATGACGCCCTCCGGTGATTATTTGTCGCCGGAGCGGCCTCCATGATGCAATCTGCAACAAAACGCGTCCTCCGGCGACCGCAATGAGACAAAGGGACAGTCCCTTTGGCTCATCCGCGGCGGCGGGTGAAGCGCGCGAGGGCGGACTTGATGAAGTGCGCCTCGGGCACCTTGAAGAGCATGGCAAGCCCGTAGGTAACTAGCACGGAGGGGATGCCCGCCACCGCGCAGTACAGCAGCGCGAGAAACGTGTGCCCTTCGCAGCTGCCCACCACAGCCGTGAGCACCCAGAGGATAGCAAGCCCCGCACCGGCTCCGGCCAACCCAAAGAGAACCGACTTCACAAACGACTTCAGCACCGAGCCAAAGCCCACGCGACCCAGCGAGGAACGCAGGTTCACGATGGTCACGATGTCAACCAGCAGGAAGAAGACAAACGAAGTGAGCGCAATCACGAACATGGAGCCCGTCTCGCCAAACCATGCGGGGTTGAGCAACAACAGCACGGCAACCTGCCCGGCGCCGCCCACCACGTTTGCCAGCGCATAGACCCTCATCTGGCGCATGGACGAGGTTACCTTCTGGAAGTACATGCCAATGCCGTAGAACGGCAGCGCGCAAGCAAGGCCGCAGATGTAGGCGGTGGTCATGGAGAGTTGGTCGGCAGTGAACTTCCCCGCGGCAACGAGCGAGGCCAGCGGCATGGAGAACGCAACGAGGTACATGCCAAACGGCACCATGAAGAAGAGAATCTGGCTCATGCCAGAGGCAACGCCGCGCTTGAAGCCGTCGATGTCGTCATGCGCAAAGCGGTCTGAGAGCTCGGTGAACATGGCCGTGGTAATGGGCACGGCGAGAATTGCGTAGGGCAGCGTGTACCACAAGCGCGCGTAGTAGATGACCGACGCGCCGGAAACCGAGACGGAAAGCGAGGTGCTCTGCTGCACCGACGTAGTGACAAACGACGTGATCATGACCACCAGCGACGGAATGCCAATGGAGAGCGTGTCCTTGAGCGCCGGGTCATGCCAGTCGATGTGCCACGTGAGGTGGATGCCGTGCTTGCGCAGCGATGGCATCTGGACCAGCACCTGCACGGCCACGCCAGCGGGGTTGCCAATGGCCAGAATCAGCGTGGCCAGCGTGGGGTTCACGTTCACCAGCGCCGCATACAGCAAAAACGAGGCCGTAATGACAAAGTTGTTGAAGATGGAGCTGGCGCTGCTCCAGAAGTAGTCCCTCTCGGCATTGAGCACGCCCGAGAAAATCGACGAGAGCGAGTAGAGCACGACCTCCACCACGAAGAACCTAAAGAGGTAGGTGGCAAAGTCCGCGTCGAAGTCACTTGTGGCCGAGAAGGACTGCGTCCACACGAGCTGCGCGGCAAAGATGAAGCCGAGAACGGCCACGGCACCCATGAGCAGCGTGACGATGGAGACGAGGTTCGAGGTGTAGCGGCTGGCGCCCTTCTCGCCCTCGCGCTGCTTGACCGACATGTAGACCGGCAAAAACGCCGTGACAAGCATGCCGCCCACGACAATCTCGTAGAGCTGGTTTGGCAGGTTGTTGGCCACGGAGTAGCAGCTTGCCACCATGCCGGCGCCAAGCGCGAAGCTCTGGCCCCAGGTGCGGAAGAAGCCCGTGATGCGGCTCACGATGACAAGGAAGCTCATGAGGGCGGCGTTGCGGCCAACCTGGTTCTCGGTAGACTCGGCCGCTTGGAAGCGGTCTCCGCCACGCCTGGCGCAGGCCGCTTCTCGCCGGTAGCCATGTGCTTCGGCGTATGGCTCATCGTAGCCGTTCCTCCATATTCTCCGAGGAGCTGTAATCGTCCCAGATTACCTTCCTCAGCGCTTTTCCCTCTCGGCGAAATCGCATGGGGACAATGATGCTAGCGACGGCCGCGAAGGCACAGGCAACCGCGCCGATAACTACAAAAACATCAGCCGTTGACATGTTTTTCTCCCCTACTGCAGCCATCCAGCCGCGCGCAGCTGGTCAATCGTATTCCTCAGCACGACCATGTTCTGGTCCTCTATTCCCTTGGCCTGCGCATCTTCATACTTCTCCTCGGCCGACTGGTAGTAGGCGAGTACCTGGCTGTAATTGCGCTCCCCCTTCGCGAGGAAGGACTGCTGGTCTGCCGTCACAAAGGCAAGGCGCATATCAACTCGGTAATCATACGGATAGTCCGCCTGCAGGTCCTTAAGCACCGAGAGCGAATCGTCAAAGTCGTCGACGTTCTGATAGGCTGCGGACAGGTTGAGGCCAATGTTGATGTCGGTCCTCCCGCTTTCGCGCAGCTCCTCCAGAAGCTCGATCTCGCGCTGCGCGTCGCCCTCGCCGTTGCGCGTGCCATATGCCTCGGCCAGCGCCTCCTTGACCAGCGCGTTCTTGCTGTCGCCAAGCCGCTGGGCCCCCTCCTGGAGCAGGTCGATCTGCTCGTCGTAGCGCTGGTTGTCGGCGAGCATCTTCCCCTCGTCGAGATACGCCTGCAGCAGGAGGTCCGAGTCATCGAGGGCATCGATGGCGCTCTCGTACGAGGCGAGGGCGTCGTCGACGTTCCCCTGCATCTGGTAGACCTCCGCCCGGACGAACGCGGCCTTGCCTTGGTCTGTCAGGTTATTGAGAGAGTCGAGGGCATCCGAAAGCATCCCGCTCTTTGCCTCCATGAGGGCCTTCTGGAGAACCGCGTCCTCGTTGCTCCCGTCATAGGAGACCGCCTGCTGCTGCGCCCGCAGGGCGTCTGCGGTGTTGCCCAGCTCGTTGTAGGCACACCCCTCGACGTAATAGACCGCCGAGAGGGTCTCCCCCGAGAGCCCTTCCCTGCTCACGGCCCCAGAGGAGAACGCGTTCTCCAACGTGTCGATGGCAAGCTGGTAGTTGCCCTGGTGGTAGTAGACCTCCGCAAGGATGAGGTAGCTGTCCACCTGCTCCGGCGACATCGAAATGGCCTGCTGCAGGGTCTCCTCCGCCTGGGAGTACTGTCCCCCATCGTCCAGGTCGCGCGCCTGCGCCACCAGGTTCTGGTAGGTGTTTGCCCGAGCGTTTCCCGCGCTCACGCCTGCGTATGCAAAGCTCGCGATGCCCAGGCCCCAGAGCAGGGCGATTGCCGCATAGGCCATCCTCTTCTTTCTGGAGAACGCCTTGAAGCGCCGATCCATCTCGTCGACGTCATGCAGCGCCCGGAGCATCTCGTCTGCGCCGGGGAAGCGGTCGGCCTGGCTCTTCGACATTGCCCGCTCGATGATGGAAACGAGCACCGGGCTTACGGAAAGGTCATAGGACGAGAGCGGCGTCACCTCGTCCAGGGAGCGCTCCGGCGTGTTTCCCGTAAGGGCGAAGTACAGCGTTGCCCCTATCGAGTAGATATCCGTTCTCGGGCTTATCTCTCCGTAGTCTTGCGTGGTGGTTGCCGTGGCGGCACCAAAGGACGAGTTCCTCCTAAAGAGCCCAGAGGGACGTGACGTAGCGCTGCCGCTCGCCTGCCCCCTGTCCGACGCATCGAGGACGGTTCCGGCGTCCCCATCACGTGCCACCGATGTGTCGAGGACGGTTCTGTCATCTGCCGCGCTCGCAACCGACATATCCAGGACCGTCTTGTCCTCGACCGTCGTGGCATCTCGCACGGCATTGCCGACAGCCGTTGCGTCAACGACCGTCTCCCCGACTGCCTGGCCCCCTTCGGAGGCGGGCTTGCCCTTCCCGGCCGTCAAATGCCCGTGGTACTGCTCCGGAGCGGCATAGCCGTTTGTCAGCCCCAGGAGCTTCACATGGTCCTTGAGCAGCAGGGACGTGTTGAAGTCGATGAGGCAGATGTTGCCGTTGGGCATGACCATCACGTTTCGCGGCTTGATGTCGCAATGGATGATGGGGGGCTTCTGACTGTGCAGGTAGGAGACGACCTCACAGAGCTGCTGCGCCCACCGATATGCCTCGGCCTGGTTTGCGGTGCCATGGTTTCTCACGTAGTGCAGCATGTCTTCACCGGGGATGTAGTCCATCACCGTGTTGAGGCTGCCATCCGGAGACTCGATGATGTCGTAGATCCGCGGAAGGTACTGGTGCCGAATGCCCTTGAGTATCTCGGCCTCGTTTGCCGAATCCAGGCGCCCCGCCAGCTCTGGCTTTGTCCGCTTGATGACGACGTCGATGTCCAGGCGCTTTCTGTGGGCGAGGTAGATGTCGCCCATGCCGCCCTCGCCCAGCGGTCGGATGTTCTCGTAGTCCTGGGACTCCGGCCCCAGATCCAGCACTTCGCTCATGGCCCTCACTCCATGCCAACAACCGCCAGGCTAAAGTTGTCCTTGGCGCCGTAGTTGAGTACTTCCTTCTTGATTGCCTCGGTCTGCCTACCCCAGTCGCCGTTCTTTGTCAGCTCGTCCAGAGCCCTGCGAAAGATGGCGTCGGGAATGTGCTTGTATACGCCGTCGGTGCACAGCACGAAGATCTGGCTTGCCCTTACCTTCCCCGTGCGCTTCTGTATGGGGCAGCCCTTCTCGGCTCCCAGCGCATAGCGCAGGTGCCCGTTCTCCGGGTTCACGTCGTCTGTCGTCAGCTGAGTTCTGCGCACGTTGAAGAGGCGCCGCTCCACGGAGTAGACCCTACTGTCCCCCACGTTCAGGATGGCGTACTTGTCATCCGAGACCCACATGAGCGACACCGTTGTCCCGCAGATCTTTCTCGCAGGCGTCCTGGCGTGGATCTCTCCTCCCGTGACGTCCAGGAGGTTCTCCAACACCCTCACGCATACGTCGAAGTCGGGCTTGACCATGAAGGAGCTGTATTGGTCCCAGAACTCCTGCAGCGCGTCTGCCACGGCCTGGCTCGCCTCGTTGCCGGCAAAGTAGCCGCCCATCCCGTCGGCCACGAGAAACACTCCGGCCTTTTCGTCGTGCCTGAGAAACGTCGCGTCCTGGTTGACCTCGCGAACCAGCCCGATCTCACTGATGCTTGCCGTTTTCATTGATAGTCACCTTCAGACGCACCTTGCCAAGCCGCAGCACATCGCCCGTCCTCAGGAGCGCGCGTTCGCCACAGGCCACGTCATTGATCATCGTGGGGTTGGTCGAGCTCCGGTTGACCACGTACAGGTTTCCCCCGTCGACCTCAAGGTCGCAGTGATGCCTCGAGACCGTTGGGTTGTAGTCGATGTTCAGGCTGCAGTCCCTGCGACCGATGGATGCGCCCTTCTCCGTTACCTGGAGCGAGAAGGAGCGCTGCTCCTGCGCGTCCCTCAGCGACACGCACATGGCCTTGCCCTCCTCCGTCACCGGATCGACGACGGTTCCGCCGTCTGACTCCACGTCGATGACGGTACGCTGGTCCCCATCCCCTTGCTTCTTGAAGTGGTCTTGCTTCCATGCGGCAAACCAGTCGTGGTGCAGCACCGTTGGGGGAAGCAGGTGGTCGTCAAGGCCGGCCGAGAGGGACTCCCCGGTCTCTGCCTCGGGCTCCTCGCCAAAGAGCAGCGTCCCGTGCTCCTCCTGGCGGTCGAACACCTGGACAAGGGGCTCCTGGGCGGGTTCCGAAAGTTCCTGGGCGGGTTCCGGGGCGGTCTCCGGAGGCTCCTGGGCGGGCTCCGGAGTTTCCGGGGCGATTGGAGCCACGGTCACACCTGGCGCCGGTTGGGGCGCGCCAGATGCCCCGCGCACCGAGGCCAGGTCTACGTCCTTGATCGGGAAGGTCCCGTCTACAGCCGGGGGGAGATCCTCCTGCTCGTCAAAGCCAAAGTCGTCGAAGGGGTCCTCCGACTCGATAGCCTCGGCGGCACCGCTGTCCCCGCCCGCGAGCATGGCACGCGCCTCGTCGCGCGTGGGGCGCTCCTCCGGGTGGAGAGAGCAGAGCCGCCGGATTGCCTCCCGGTCCTTCTCCGCCAGGGAATCCGGCATGGGAAATGCTTCCCCGCGCAGCCTTCTCTCCAGGGCTGCCTTCTTGCCGTCCGCCGTGGCAGGTCCATCGTCCAGGAACGGAAGGCGGCCGCAGAGGCAGCGATACAAGACGAGTCCCAGCGAGTACAGGTCCGCAGGCTCGTCCGTCTCGCCCTGGAGGATGACCTCGGGGGCCGCATAGTCAACGTCTATGGTCTCCAGGGCAGCAGCCACGTTGAAGTCGCTGACCAGCACGTTGCCGTCCGCCAGGAACACGTTGTTGGGAGTCAGGTTCCCGTGGACGTATTCCGACCCGTCGAGGGCGTCGAGGATGCCCAGCCCCAGGGAAGCGGCATCTGGTGTCGCGAGGGCACTTTGACTGAGCAGGCGTTGCCGGAGACTCTCCATTACCGGAAGCCGCAGCTGCAGGTCGAACCAGTCCCCATCCCAGATGGTGTTCGACTCCTGTACCGGCATCTCACCCGTGAAGGAGCTCTGGAGGATGGACTCGGAGAGGGTGGCGTGGAGCTCCCTTCCCCTGGCGTGAATGACCTTGATGGCGCAGCGACCACCTGTGCCGTCTTGTGCTTCGTAGACGGCAGAGGACGCCGTTCTGCCAATCATCCGGGCCAGTTTCCAGCTGGAAAAAACGACGGTGTCTTTCCGGTACTTCATTGGGCTATCCCAATTACGATGCCCGTCATGTCCTCTGACGGATGCTCCTTGGTCGCCTCGTCAATCAGGGCGCGCAGCTTCTCCTCTTCCGTGCCGTCGCCCGAGCATGCGGCCACGACGCGCTCTGCAGGCAGCGCGTGGTAGAGCGACGACGACGCCACCAGGAAGCAGTCCCCCGCCGCAAAATCAATCTCCCTGACGTGCGGCTCCAGTACCATCTCCTCGTCCCGCATTCCCAGGTACTGCGTGAGCTGGGTCCTCATGCTCGAGCCAAGCGAGTCGGTGGAATCGTCCACGGAGAGGACTTCGGCCTTGCGGTCGCGAACCCGCACGACCACGCTGTGTCCCACATTGCAGGCCCATGCGCGGTAGTCCTGCACGAGGAGCATGGCGAGGGATGCACGGCTTCCCGAGAAGTTCTCGTCATTGTGCTGGCAGACCCGCTGATTGATGGCTGCGCATGCCCGGTGGAGATACTCTGGCGTCTCTCCTGAGTCTTCCGGGATCTCGGGATACATCTCGTCGAGGACGCCTGCGGCTATGGTTGTGGCCTCTGGCCCGTCCTCCCCTTCCAGTACCGCAAAGACCTGCGGGTCCGAGATTGGCGTGGGTTCCTCGTCGCTGACCACGGCAGACTGGTCGCCCTCTCGTCTTGACAGACAGCGCGAGTAGAAATTGTCTTCGTTCTCTTTCCCGGCGCCGTTTACCGTGGCCGCCGCCTGCATGGCGTTCAGCTTCAGGAACTCCCTCACGGTTCCGGAATAGTCGTCCAGGAACAGCAGCAGGTCGGCAAGGGCGGCAACGTTGGGGTCGTCCCCCGCCTTGAGCTCCTGCCCCAGCGCCTCCTTCTGCTGGGCATCACCAGCGATCGCCGCCTGCATCAGCTTGTATATGCCCGCCAGCCCGTCTTTGCTTGTGCCATAGAGCTCGTCCGCGACCCTCGCCGCCTCTGCCCCATCTCGCAGGTCTGTCGCAAGGACCAGCTTCTGGCGCAGCCTGCTCTCCTCGGAGACGTGCTCCAGGTAGCGTGGCGAGTCCAGCAGCTGGCGCGCCTCGTCAAAGCTGCCTGCATAGCGCAGGCACTCGATGTTGTCGAGGAGAAACGCCTCCTGCTCCCCAAACTTCTCCTCACATGACCGCAGGAAGGAAGCGGCGTCCTCGTACTTCTCCTGGGCCAGAAGGAGCTCGTACTTCAGGTGGTATCCGGCATATGCGTCCGGGCTGCTGGTCATCGCCTGGTCTGCGAGGCGGATCATCCGGAACTGGCTGCCCTGATTCTGATAGAGCAGTCCGAGCAGCGTGACCACATGCGGGTAGTCGGAGGTGCCCTCCGCCAACTGCAGCGCGCGCTCCATGCTCTTCTGGACGAGCTTCTCGATTCCCAGCGAATTGGCCGCGAGCGCAACCGCCGTGCATACAGACGGGTTCTCGTATCCGCCGTGGATGGCATCCTGATAGCAACGAAGGGCAATCACCGGCTCGCCGCCGAGAAGGAACGTGTTGCCCAGATTGTAGAGGACTCTTGCTGACCCGTCCCACTCCTCGCCGTACAGTTGGAATAGCTGCTCGCGAGCCTCCTCGTAGTTGCCTTCATCCAGCATCTTTTCGGCTGACGCCAGTTGTTCCCACATGACATGTTCCATCTTCTACGTAGGGGGTTGGTATTCGTCGAGCCCTTGGGCGCAACAACGTTGGCTACTGGCGCCACGGCTATAAGCCGGCGTCCTTGATGGAGGGCACTCTGTCATCAGCAGATGAGAGCAAGTGGCCTTTTTCGATCAATCCACTCTTTTGAAGCGTCGACGCAGAAATCCACTGTTGCAGAAAAAATATCGGTAAAATTGTATTTATTATAGTTATCATACAATTTTTTGCCCTCGTAATACACCTTTCCCATCGGCGTTTTCTTCAACGCCCACTTGACGGTTTCAACTGCCTCTGAAGGATCCTTCTCTATTGAGGGCAATTCGCTGCCAATCGTAATGAAAGGCACCCAGAAGTCATACGTTTCCTTCGCTTCGGTCAGCTTTTTTATTCTCGCCGTCTTTTTGGCAACGTCTGCGGCATCTGGGGAGCCAAACCAGGTCTTTATGTCGTAAACGTCACTGAAGAATTCAAAGGCAAGTGAGCCTGTCTCCATTGTCTTCCAGAACTTCTTCTCCTCCTCTGTTTTTGCTGAAGCAGCCCTGGATTCAAACGCGCCGGTAAAACTGTCAACTTCACTAATCTCCCTAGCTCCCCGCAAAGACCCAGCCTTATTCTTGGTCCAGGGGAGAACGGCGCGCGCCGCAAGGAAAAACGAGGTCGCAGTCGACGAAACCTTTGCCATTGAGTTTATAAATTTATAGATGCATGCTGCCTTTGATGAGGGCGTGGGGGCCAACAAAAGAGCAAATGCCGACCCCACGACGCCGAGAATTGCTCCCGGAGCATCCTTTCCTGCGTCTTTGAGGCTTCTCAGGGCAAGGTCCTTCACACTGTCTTTATATTGCTCTTGCAAGTTGGTGCGTTGTTCGGTAATCGCGCTGATGTTATTGTTAAGCGCAGCGTTTTGGTTAATCCCGTTCGCAGTGAACGAGGGTGTGTTTCCCAGCTCAATTTCGTCCGTAAGAGCTTGAAGACCCCGCGCATATCTCTCGACCGCATCCCCAATGCGAGCTATGCTCGCACCCGAGTGTCCATCGTCTTCCCATATCTTATTGAAAATCTCATAGACCTCGTTTGACCCCATGTCTAGGGAGTCAATTACCTGCTTTTGGTAGGCCGTTAGCTTTGTGCCACAGGTGCTCGAGCTCAAGAACCCCGTCGCTCGCCCAAGCCACAAAAGCATGTCGTCGATGAGATCGCCAAGGTCACTTTGCTCGTTCGAGCAATCGATGGCGATATCGGATAAATCCCTGAGGTTTTGTCTCGAGAAGTCTCTGATCATGATCTTCTCTCTTATCTATACTTTTCCATGTACTTTGCCCGCTTGATTTGCTGCTCATGAAAAGCCTGGCGGTCCTTCAGGTAGCGCTTCTCCCCAAGGCCTATCCTCCTCGATTCGCCGGCCCTCTGATAACCAACACCACCCGAGCCGGACACCGTTACCGATTCGCCCGCCCCCAAAGCTGTGGAGGTAGCCGCATCCGACGCCTTGGACCTCTCGACAAATTCCTGTAGAAAGGCACCCGTCGCACCCACGAGATCTGCCATGCGGAACCGCATGTTGCGAAGGTTGACCATGCTCTGCTGCAGCTCGTCCCGAACTTCTCCCACGCAGATGCCATCCCGACAATACTTGTCCTTTCGGGAGAGAAGGTCAGCCTGAATCTCGGCAAGCTCTTTTACCTGCTTCTCTATAACCTGAATGTCAACTACGGTTTTACTCATGTTGCGTCCTCAGTACATGGCCTTGTCGTCGTTATCAACGTCCGAGAGGAACTTCTGCAACTCAACATCAAGCATCTGGCCGTAAGAGTCATCGTTGCAGAGATTGTTGCGGTACTTTACAACGCAGTCATAGAAGGCCCGCAGAGCATCATGCGTCTTTCCCTCGACGATACCGGAGTCAAGAATCGTTTCCAGGCAGACTCTGTATTCCTCGAACTTGTGAGCGAGATCATCGACGTCCGCAAGGATCAGCGAGTCCATCTCGTTGTAATAGTCATCGTTCACGATGACGTCACCACGTTCATGCAAGAACGTATAGTCGACGTCCTTCGTTGCCTTGGACTTAATCTTGACCGTTGCCATACCGCATACTCACTTCTTTTTCTTTGGGCCCTTTTTCTTTTTTTGCTTATCCTTGGCGGCGGCCTTCTTGTTGGGAGCTGGCGAAGGCTTCTGCACCGGTTGTTGTATGGCTGCTTGCTGTCGTTGGGATGCTGCCTGCCGTGCTGCAGCCTGACGCTGTCTCTCAGCCTCTTGGGCGGCCTGAATCTGGCGTTGCCTTTCCTGTTCTGCAAGCCTTTGCTGCTCGGCGATGTAGTTTGCCTTCTGCTGAGAAAGGCTCGCGACTTGACCGTTCAGATTCGAAATCTGTTGGCGCAGTTGTTCTATCTGCTGCTCAATCTGAATGATCTTCTGCATAAGCTCTGAAATAACATCAGAAAGGCTAGAGTCTGCCTGTGCGTAAGGACTCCCGGATATCGCTGATTCAATCTTGTCGAAGATCGATGCCAAGTGCGGTGTAACAGAGATGCCTCCGCCGGCGCCTCTTCCAGAACGACTGGTTATGCGTCCCAGCGGGCTAGCAGCCCTCGTTTTGAAAAGCTGGAAGTCTCCCCGGAACGTTGTCACTTTGGTTTTGAGGGCAGCATATTCCTCTTTCTGGCTTTCTAGCTGCTGAATCTGCCCATACGCAGTTTGGATCTGCTGTTGGCAGCCAGTTATAGCGTTATCGAAATATTCCGTCCCCATGGTGTTAGAACCAATCATCAGACAACAGGTGCAGGCAACCGACACGCGCAATGAAGGTTAGAGCGCCGCCGCACCTGCCGAATCTTCGTCCTGCCTGTTCTGGGAGTACTGCCTGATGTACTTGGCGACCTCGTCGAGGTCTTCGGCAGCCTTGGCGAAAGCGGGGACGTACTCGTCGTCGAACTTCTGGAAGAACGCCTCGGACGTCTTGTTCTGCCACGAGCGGTTGTCGCGAATCGAGTTATTCAAATCCGTCAGGCTCTTCACGAGATCAGAAATCTCGCTCGCAGCGTTCTGGTATTGCGTTGCCGCCTGCTCCAGCGCCTCATAGTCAACGATGTTCTGGCTCATTCGTAACTCCCCCTTCTGTGACTGCCTTTATCTTCATCACGCCGTTCTCCGTGATGTAGTACGCCTCGCTGTCTCCCAGTTTTCGCCCAAACTGCCTCTGGGTGGAAAGCGGAATGTCTATCAATCGCATCCTGCTGAGGTCGCCAAAGAAGAGGAAGCTGCGCTTCTCCTTGAGGTCCTTCAGCACCTTGGAGGCGCCATAGCCAATCGAGACGTTCTCCAGGTCAACGAAGACCACCAAGCCGTTGCTGGCCTTGAGCATCTCGCTAAACCGCCGGTAGGTATCTGGCGCATCGCTTATGTAGTCGGCAGCCCCCTTCCCCGCAAGCAACACGAGAACGGGCTGCTGCCCCATCCTGTTCCCGGCCTCCTGCAGCATTGCATCAAGGCTATCCACCGCATCGCTGTAGGAAACCCGACTGCGATAGCCCCCAAAGGAATGCTGTTTGTTGTCCAGAAGATACACGGAGACGCTGTTATGGAGTGCTGCGTCGATTAAATAATCGGCAAACGTAATCATGTCATCGGCATTGTCGCCGGCCATGCCCAACAGCCAAGGGCCATCGAACGGCAAGAGCACCGGGGCCACCGTGTCGTAGTCCATGCCAAGCACGAAGTGCTCCGCATTGTTCTCAATCCCAAAGTGATCGTAGACGTATGCCTGCGTGACCACCTCCGGGACCTCCGGGATTCCCGGCGCACGGACGCCGTCCCCAAGGGCGCACATCCTGCTGACAAACTGATGGATGGATTCCGTGCGGTCTATCTCCCGGTTGCCTTCGCTGGAGAGATACACCTGCGTCTCCAGGACCTCGTTGTCCTTTGAGATGTACGCACGGCCGGGGATCTGCTGCGCCATGCCCCGGGACGAGCCGAAGAGCATGTTGAGGTCGCTGGCGTCATTGCAGCGGAAGGCGATCCTCTCGCCAACAAAGCTCAGGTAGCGATACCCAATGCCCGAGGTCTGCGAGCTCGCAATGACAAAGCTAATGCCCACGCTGAGCCCGTCGCGCAAAAGCGGAAGAAGGATGTCGCTCTCCATGAGGTACGTCTCGCGAAACGCCGTGAAGTTGTCGATCACCACGACGATCTGGGGGACGCCGCCAAGGCCCGCCTCCAGCCGCGAGGCAAACGAGCTGACCCCTTCGCCTGCAAAGCGCCGCTTCCTCTCCGCCACCTCCTGGTTGAGCATGCGGAAGAGGTTCTTGACCTTCTCGTCCTCGTCGGGCAGCACGACGCCGCCAACGTGGTCGAGCCCCTCGTAGTTCTTGAGGACCAACGAGCCAAAGTCGATGAGGTAGAAGTTCACCTGGTCTGCGCTGTACTTCATGGCAAGCGAGCAGATCACGGTCTGCAGGAGGTTTGTCTTTCCCGACTGCGGGGCGCCGACGATGAGCGTGTTGGCCTCGGTGACGTTGAGTCCCATAACACCCTGCTCCTGGGCAGACGGGTTGTCGTACACGCCGACCTCGGCGACAAGGCCGCCGTAGGCATCCGCACGACCTTGCTCCGGCATGGGAATGGTCTCGGCGAGAGAGGGGCAGGAGATGGGCGGGACGCGCGTCATGCCCTGCTCCTCGAAGGTCCGCGCGATGAAGTCCACGAGCACGGCAAGCTCCGTGCGCGCGGCCTTCGTCTTCCGCTTCTTCTGGATGAAGGCGGGCCTGCGCCTGCCCGTAAGGTTCACCCGGTCGATCTCGAAGCTCCTCCCCGACTCCTTCTCGGCCGGGGCGCCGCTGAACGCGGACTGGAAGAGAAGGAAGGTATCGGTGCTGCTCACCTGCAGATAGGCACGACCGGGCTGGCGAATCGTTGCCGCCACGGGAGACTTGAGGACCTGGGTGCTTGCGCTGGCGTCCCGCACGCGCAGGCAGAGGTGGAAGTTGCTGTTTGCCCAGATCTGGTCGTCGACGATTCCACCGGGCTGCTGCGTGGCGAGGATCAGGTGTATGCCCAGGCTTCGTCCCACGCGGGCGATGGAGATGAGCTCCTTCATGAACTCCGGCTGGTTCATGCGCAGCTCGGCGAACTCGTCGACGATGATAATCAGGTGGGGCAGCGCCACGTCTGCCTGACCGCGCCGATACAGGGAGATGTAGTCATCGATCTTGTTGACGCCGTACTGCGCAAACTGCTCCTGGCGCCGCTTCACCTCCGCCTGGAGCGACAGGTGCGAGCGCTGAATCTCGTTGCCGTCGATGTTGGTGATGGTGCCGAGCAGGTGCGGAAGCCTCTCGAACTGGTTGGCCATCCCTCCGCCCTTGAAGTCGATGAGGAAGAAGCCCACCTCATAGGGCGAGTAGCGCAATGCCATCGAGAGGATGTACGTCTGTAGAAGCTCGCTCTTGCCCGATCCCGTTGTGCCCGCAACAAGCCCGTGAGGACCGTCCGCCCTCTCGTGCAGGTCGAGCGCAACCGGAAGGCCACCTTCCATCACGCCGATCTGGGCAGCAAGAGAGTGCGCCGTGTCAAAGCTCTTCCAGCTGCCAAGCAGGTCAAGCTCTTCTGGCTGCGTGATTCCCAGCATCTCGAACATGCTGATGCTCTCCGGAAGACTGTCCTCCTCCCTGTTCTCCCTGATGTAGACAGGGGCAAGCTTTCGGGAGACAGCCGTGATCTGCTCGTCTGCCAGGGCGGTGTAGCGGAAATCCTCCTGAGCTCGCTGGTTGTAGTTGTCAATGCGAACCCCTTGCTGGTCGGACCCCAGCTTGACCAGCTGCTCGCAGAACTCCGGCAGCAGCGCGTCGTGCTCCTCGAAGAAGATGAGGGCAACGTGCTTGTCCGCGGCGTCCTTCATCAGGTCGTAGACCGGTCGGCTTGCCACCGTGTGGTCCATGTACAGGAAGCAGACAACCCAGGGGTCGGCCGCGTCTTTGCTGCGACCGTCCAGCACGAGGTAAAGGTCATCGTAGAGAGTCTGGCTGCTCTCCATGTCATCCGCCAGGTTCCTGCGCTGCTCCTGCTCGTTCTTTAGGTAGGGCAGGTACCGGAGCCAGGAGAACTTGCGCTTCTGCGACTCCGGGATGCTGCAGAAGAAGCTCACATCCTCGAAGTACTGGTGGTAGGCCAGGTCCAGGACCATGAGCTTGAACATCTGGTATAGGGCGTTTTCTTGTCCGCTTACACCAACCGCGCTGCTCTGCTTGAGGTCGATGGTTATTGGCGCATCGTTGACCAGCGCATACGAGTCCGCAAGCTGCTTGGGCAGCTGCATGAGAGCGTCGCCCGTCTGCAGCTGCTCCTGTTCGCGTACCTCGATTGGCCGCACCGCCCTGCGCTTTCCCGCGCCAAGGCGAACAACCAGGAAGTCCTCGTCGTCACTAAGTCGATCGAAGAGGCCCTCGTTGAAGGCGAGGATGTCAGCCATCTCGCGCTCTGGCTTTGGGAACTGGCGGTCGAGAATCTCGACCTCCTCTTTCCTTGCCCTCTCGACTTCCTCCCGCTTCTTTGCGATGTAGTCCTGGTACACCCTCTCGCGCGAGGCGATGGCATCCGCGTACTTCTTCTTTTGGTGCAGGTAGTTGAGGACCCCGGTCGCGGCGCCAATCCCCAGGGACGCGACCATCATGGCCATCATGCCCGTTGAGGCGCTCACCATGGCAATGCCCGCAAAGATGAGGACGGGGAGCAGCTGCTGGATGAGGTTGTTCTCGGGCTTGCTCTCCTCGCGGTCTGGGTCGAGCACCTTGATTGGCTCGTCGTTGAGCGTCTCCCTGATGCGCGGGCTCCGGGTGAACTCCGGGTACCGATAGGCACCCGAGGCCCCTTCAAGGCTCGCCACGCCGCCCTTGACAAGGGGACGTTGGTCAGAGCAGCTGTACAGGCTCCCGCGGTCGAGGCAGAACGCGTACCGGCCTATCTGCAGGAAGTTCTCCCCCTGGTCGATGGTCGCATCGGTCACGCAGGTTCCGTTGAGCGCGGCCGTGCCCCTCTCGACGCGCATGGCGTAATGGTCATCGACTCTCCGGAATGAGACTTCCGCCTTCTCGTCGATGACCGCAAAGTTCTTGTCATCCACACCGATGCGGAAGGCATTCGGGACCGCGACCTTCCTATCGAACCTCACCACAGGAAAATCGGGCGCCAGTACTCCGGAAGGAAGCTCACGGTCTGGAATGGTTATATCTGCACCGTCATAGATGCCGAGCTCATCCAGTGTGCGACTCCCTCTTAGCAGCTGACGCGGATGGTTCGAGCAAAGGTAGTAGGCTTCGCGCTTCTCGGGCACATACGGCAAGTGATACATAGCGTAGAGCGCCCGGATGAGCTCGTTCGCGCTGAGGTCGGCCGGTACCTCCAGCTCCTCCCGCACGTGCGCCTGAGGCACCGTAACAGTAATGACTAGTTTGTTGCCCATGCTCTTCTCCGCACGCACGAAACCTAATCCAGGGAGACGCTCTCTGATTTCTCGCTAGCCCGCATCAACGTAGATTGTGTTATCGCCCACTTCACCTGTCCAATATGTGACTTCGTCGAGAATCTGGATGATGTCGCCGCCGTCGCGACCAAAGTTCGGGGCACGGTGGTCAAACCAGGACAGTCCATACAAGCCATACCTCTCAGTTTTCGTGAGCAGGTTCCCCTCGCCATCAAAGGAATGCATGGTTCCATAGGATTGGTCCAGAGGTAGCGTGCTTCCATCGGACCGAGATACGGCCTCGCCGGAGACCAGAGTTCCGTTGTCAAAGTTAAGCGTCATCTGATAATTGTTGTTGCTGCTGTAAGCCGTAACCGTCCCGTTGTAGTAATTGTCCAGGATCTCACCGCTGAGAAGGGAAACCGAGTCGAAGTAGAAATCCATGTCGACAAGATGTACGCTGCTCACCTCGCGCGTAGAGAAGGCCCCAGTTGCCACGTCATTAGAGAAGGGGACGCTCGTTACCTGGTAGCACCATGCATGCTCGTAAGTACTCAGGTACCGCTCGCCTTCCGCAGTGGTAGCGGTTGGCACCGAGAACACAATCCAGAGCGCTGAATCGTCCGACCTCTTGCCGTCCTTATAATCCCCAAGGTAAACGCCATAGCCCTTTATTGTCACATCCTCGACGCCCTCACGGAAGTACTTGTCTTGCGTCCAAGTGGAATACTTTCCGCCACACTCGTCCCAGGAATAGATACCGATGCCGTAGTCTTCCAGGATGTAGCTACCACCGTTCTCGTCACATAGGCGAATGAGGTTAGACGTCGCTTGGTCATCCCCAGACAGCAGTGTCTCTGCTATTGCGTTCCAAAATGCGACCTCGTTCGAGTCATCGGCAAGAAGAGGCGTTCCCCAACCGCTTGTCTCGGCCTTACCCGCCACGGAGTTGATGTAATCCTCTGAGAAGCCATCCTTGTAGGAATCCGCGAGCCCATGCATGTCTGACAAGAGCGCGGTAGCCTGGTATAGGACCGGGAACCGCTCGTCCTGTGGTAGATCGGATTGAGCGTCAGTCAAGATCTCCAGCGCATGCGAGTAGTTGCCGCCCTTTGCCTCCGAGCCGGCCCACTGGTAGTAGGCGGTGGTCAGGCCGGTTATCGCATCCTGGGAGTTAGGGTCAATCTGGATGGCGCTCTTGAACGCGAGCACCGCGCCCTCGAAGTCGAGGCCCATCAGCCGCTGGTTGCCCAGGTCCAGGTAGTCTTGGAGCCCCATGGTCCGCTCCTCACTCGGAGAGCCCCCATCCCCACCAGTCCGGGCACTGCCAACCGTCACCGCGCCAACGACGACGCAGACGGCGGCAACTGACGCGATGATGATGGCGTGTGTCCTGTTGAGCTTGTCCGGAGGCCCGGTTGAACCAGATTTGCGTGCGAGAAGACTCGCGGGGGGTCATCAGTAGTCGTAGACGGCGTCATCAAATCCGTACATGCCGGTATTAACGTACTGCTGGATGTCCTCCGTGCGGTCATACGTCTGGTCGGTATCGTAGTGGAACGTGCCGGTTCCAGAGACGCCAGTGCCGTGGTCGAAGACGAACGTCTGGGTGACGCCGTTGCCGCCCGCCTGGTTCCACTCGTCTATCGTCCCGTCATACAGGCCGTCCACGACGTTGCCGGAGATGATGCAGGTAACGCCACCAGCAACGTCACTCATGTAGAGGACGTGGTCAAGGGCGATGGTATGGAAGGCGCCATTGGGCTTGTCGTTCACGAAGGGGACGTAGTCGACGGAGATGACTTCCGTCAGCTCGGTGCCGTCAGCGGAGAAGCAGGTGATCCAGACGGCGCTGTCATCCGACCTCTGTCCGTTCTCGTCATAGTCCCCGAGGTAGATGCCATAGAAGGAAAAGTCTGACTCTGCGTAGTGCCACTTGTAGATGCCAATGCCGTAAGGCTCGAGCACATACTTTCCACCGTTGTTGTTGCACAGGCCAAAGAGGTCGGCGCTATAGGTATTGCCGGACTGGTCGGACGTCTCCGCGAGGGCGTTGTAGATATTTGTGGTTGGCAGGCTATCAGCGTCATAGTTCATGCTGATGAGGTTGTTCGTGAATTCGTCCGAGAACCCGCTTGCATACTGGTCGGTCGCGCCATGGAGCGTGGATGAGAGGGATACCGCCTCGACAAGCTGCGTAAACTGCAGATCGTTGGGAAGGTCCGCGCTCGCGTTGCCCAAGATCTCAAGCGCGTGCGAGTAGTTGCCGTTCCTCGTCTCGGATCCCGCCCACTGGTAGTAGGCAGTGGTCAGGCCAGTGATTGCGTCCTGGGAGTGGGGGTCGATCTGGATGGCGTTCTTGAAGGCCAGCACCGCCCCCTCGAAGTCGAGATCCATCAGGCGCTGGTTGCCCAGGTCAAGGCAGTCCTGGAGCCCCATCTCGTGCTGTTCCTCGGAGCTCTCGCTGGGGGTACCGCCATCCCCGCCCGACTGGGCACTGCCAACCGCCACCGCGCCAACGACGACGCAGACGGCGGCAACTGCCGCGATGATGATGGCGTGCGTCCTGTTGAGCTTGCCCATTCCGACCATCCCCTGAATAGCCACAGCGGAACTAAATAACGTGATGTTCTAACTCCGTAATTATACGGGCCTTGATATTTCTTAAGGTTTTAAAGGGGATGAGCGTATGAAAATGGACCCGCAGCGGCATGACGCGCATGCCGCTGCGGCGGAGAGAGCTCGCTTGCAACCGCCTAGGACCCTAGGAACGGCAGATGTCGGCGAATGCGGCGCCGGTAAACGACGCAAGGTCATCGGGGGCCAAGCGCAGGGAGAGTCCCCGCCTGCCGCCCGAGATGCCAATGATGTCAAAGAGCTGGGCCGTCTCGTCGATGAGCGTGGGGAAGCGCTTCTTCATGCCCACGGGCGAGCAGCCGCCGCGCACGTAGCCCGTGAGGCCCTCGAGCTCTTTGGTGGGAAGCATCGAAAGGCTCTTCTCGCCTGCGGCTGCCGCGGCCTTCTTGAAGTCGAGCTCCTCACCCACGGGAATGCAGCACACCACGTAGGTGCCGGAAGGAGCCACCGTGACCAGCGTCTTGAACGATGACGCCGGATCGACGCCCGCCTCGAGCGCCATGCGCAGGCCCAGGCCTCGCGTGAGGTCGTCCTCCTCGAGCTCGTGGTACGTGAAGGAGACGCCCGCGCGCTCAAGCTCGCGCATGGCGTTGGTCTTCTGGAACTTCTCGCGCTTCGCCATGTCTTAGACCTCCTCGGCGGCAAGCCGTGCCCGGTCGCGCTCGAGAATGCGGGCAAGGTAGCGACCGGTGTAGCTCTCGGGGACCTTGGCAACCTCCTCGGGCGTGCCGTACGCCACCACCGTGCCGCCGCCGTCTCCGCCCTCGGGACCAAGATCGAGCACGCGGTCGGCCATCTTGATCACGTCGAGGTTGTGCTCGATGACAAGGACGGTGTTGCCGGCGTCCACCAGGCGCTCGAGCACGTCGATGAGCTGGCGGACGTCCTCGAAGTGTAGGCCGGTCGTGGGCTCGTCGAGGATGTAGAAGGTCTTGCCCGTCTGCTGGCGGTGGAGCTCCTTGGCCAGCTTCACCCGCTGAGCCTCCCCACCGGAGAGCGTGGTAGCACTCTGACCCAGGTGGATGTAACCCAGGCCAACATCGTGCAGGGTCTGCAGCTTGTTCTTAATGCGCGGGATGTTGGTGAAGAAGGCCAGGGCCTCGTTCACCGTCATGTCCAGCACGTCCGAGATTGACTTGCCGTGGTAGGTGACCTCGAGCGTCTCTCTGTTGTAGCGCTTGCCGTGGCAGACCTCGCAGGGCACGTAGACGTCGGGCAGGAAGTTCATTTCGATCTTGATCTGTCCGTCGCCCTTGCACGCCTCGCAACGGCCGCCAGGCACGTTGAACGAGAAGCGACCGGGGCTGTAGCCGCGTGCACGGCTCTCGGGCGTGGAGGCGAAAAGCGCGCGCAGGTCGTCCCAGAGACCGATGTAGGTTGCGGGGTTGGAGCGCGGCGTGCGACCGATGGGGCTCTGGTCGATGTCGATGACCTTGTCGACGAGCTCGACGCCCTCAAGCTTCTTGTACGGGCCAACGGGACGCTTGGAGCGATGGACCGCATTGGTGAGCGCCGGCGCCAGCGTGTCGGTGACGAGCGAGCTCTTGCCCGAGCCCGAGACGCCTGTGACCACGGTGAGCGTGCCCAGCTCGACCTTGGCGGTTACGTTCTTGAGATTGTTCGCGCTGGCACCTGTGATCTTGATCGCACCGCGTCCGGGCTTGCGGCGCTCCTCCGGAAGGCGAATCTGACGTCGACCGGTGAGATATGCGCCGGTAAGGGAGTCCGGGTTCGCCTCGATCTGCTGTGGCGTTCCGGCAGCCACCACATGTCCGCCCAGCTCGCCCGCGCCGGGGCCCATGTCGATCACGTAATCCGCCGCGAGGATGGTGTCCTCGTCGTGCTCGACCACAATCACCGTGTTGCCCATGTCGCGCAGGCTCTTGAGGGTTGCAATGAGGCGATCGTTGTCGCGCTGGTGAAGGCCGATGGAGGGCTCGTCCAGGATGTAGAGCACACCCATGAGCCCGGCGCCGATCTGCGTGGCAAGGCGGATGCGCTGTGCCTCTCCGCCGGAAAGCGTTGCCGCCGCGCGGCTAAGGGTGAGGTAGTCAAGGCCCACGTTCACCATGAAGCGCAGGCGCGCCTTGACCTCCTTGACGATTGGCCCGGCAATTGCCTGCTGGCGCTCGGGAATCTCGAGCTTCTCGAAGAACGCCAGGCAGTCGCGGCACGAGAGGTCGCAGACCTCGTTGATGTTCTTGTCGCCCACCGTGACGGCCAGAATCTCTGGCTTCAGGCGCGCGCCATGGCAAGTTGGGCAGGGCACCTCGTGGATGTAGCGCTCGAGATGCGTGCGCATGGTCTCGGAGGTGGTCTCCTGGTACTTGTCGAAGAGGATCTTGCGCACGCCGGAGTACGTGGTGAACCAGTGCGTGTTGCGCCCGTCTCGCGTGCGATAGTCCACGCGAATCTTGGTGGTGCCCAGGCCGTCGAGAAGCGCCTTCTGGACCTTCTTGGGCAGGTCCTTCCACGGCGTCTGGTCCGATGCGCCCAGGTGCTCGCAGACGGCGGAGAGAATCTGCGGATAGTAGTTAGAGTGACCAAAGATCGAACCAAAGACGCCCTCGGCAACGGAGAGCGAGGGATCATCGATCAGCGCCTCCGCGTCGACAACCTTGCGGAAGCCCAGGCCGTCACAGTCCGGGCAGGCGCCGTAGGGCGCGTTGAACGAGAAGTCGCGCGGCTGCAGGTCATCGATCGAGTGGCCATGGATGGGGCAGGCCAGCGCCAGCGAGTACTGCAAAAGCTCGCCCGGCATGGCCTCGGGGTCGTCGCGATCCGGGAGAAGGTAGACGCCCACCTTGCCAGCCGCGAGCTTGGTTGCCTGCTCGATGGCCTCGACGATGCGGTTGAGCGAATTCTCGCGGATCACGATGCGGTCAACCACAACCTCGACCGTGTGCTTGAGCTTCTTCTCCAGGCGAACCTCGCCGTCAAGCTCGCGCACCTCGCCGTCGATGCGCACGCGGCTGAAGCCCTCGCGGCGCAGGTCCTCGAAGAGCTTGGTGTACTCGCCCTTGCGGCCGAGAACTACGGGCGCCAGCACCAGCGCACGACGTCCCAGACCCTGTGCCAGGACCTTGTCGGCAACCTGGTCGGTGGTCTGACGCTCGATAACGCGGCCGCACTCCGGGCAGTGGGGCACACCCACGCGTGCGAAGAGAAGGCGCAGGTAGTCGTAGATCTCTGTGACGGTGCCCACGGTGGAGCGGGGGTTTCTCGACGTGGTCTTCTGGTCGATGGAGACTGCCGGGGAGAGGCCGTCGATGGAGTCGAGGTCGGGCTTGTCCATCTGGCCCAGGAACTGGCGGGCGTAGCTCGAGAGGCTCTCGACGTAGCGACGCTGGCCCTCGGCGTAGATGGTGTCGAAGGCCAGGCTCGACTTGCCCGAACCAGAGAGGCCGGTGATCACCGTGAGCTTGTCGCGCGGGATGCTCACGTCGACGTTCTGCAGGTTGTGCTCGCGGGCCCCGCGTATGACTATGGAGTTGGATGCCATGTGAGGTGGCTCCCCTCGTTGTTGCTTGCGTATCTGGCTGCCGGTTCTGCGGGTTGGCGATGGGCGTCATTTCTCGCAGACGTTTTTAGCCAGCCTTTGAGTTTAGCTAAGCGGTGCCCTAGAACACAGCGTGGGCATTCTCGCACACGTCGCAACAACAATTCGTACGGTTAGCCACCGCCGGCCCCCAACCCCTCTCCTACCTCACCTCTTCCGCCCCCCATCCGTTCTTTAGCGGTATCTGAGAAAAGCACCTCAATTTATCTGCAGAAACGCCAAGGAGATTCTCAAATACCGATAAAGAACGAAAGGCCGGGGGTCAACTCTTGGACTACGGCCACGCAAGGAAAGCTGCCAACACAAAGCCCCGCCTTGCCAAAGCAAGACGGGGCAGCAGCCTTACTAGAGGAGCCAGGCAGCCTTGAGGCAACTACGCTTCCTTGACCTCGGGCTTCTTGTCCTTGGAGTCCGGCATAATCCAGAACTTGAGCAGCGGGAAGCTCACAACAACCGCCGCCAGCGTGTTGACCGCAGAGGCAACGGTGCCGGACAAGCCCGCGTCCCAACCAAAGGTGCTCTGGCAGAAGGCGGTCACGTAGCTCGGCAGGATGAGGTTGACCACAACGATAAGCACAGCAAGCAGCGCATACTTCCAGGCAGCGTCCTTGAACGAGGTATCGGAGTCGAACACCCAGAACATCTGCACGAAGAAGTTCACGACCTGCGCCAACACCTCGGCAATGAGGAACGTGATGAAGCCGCCCAGGTAGTTCGAGCCGGGGGTGGTGTAGTCAAACAGCAGGAACTTGAACGGGCTGTTGAGCTGCATGGCGTTGATGAAGATTGCCGTGCCCACCCACGTGCACACAAAGCGCGTGATGGTGGAGATGTTCGACAGCACGTTGAACTTGATGAACTGCCAGAGCGTCTTGTGCTCCTCGGTCCAGGTCTTGAAGCTCATTGACTTGCCCCTTCCTTCCCGGCCACCCGGCCGATCAACTTACTTCCTCACACGGCCGCGCCGCCCAACCTGATGGCGCGGACAACACACAGGAGCTACTTGTCCGCCGAGGCAAGCGCCCCGTTAGTACGCGCATTGCCGATGAGATTTGCAACAAAGGCAACAAGAATCGGCACGATAAACCAGAGGAACCAAACCAGGATGAAGCCCTTGCCGGTCGCAAGCTTGACGAGCAGCGCCGGCACGATTCCCGCCAGGCCCCACCACTTGATCTCGCGCACAATGGCGTCGACCATGGCAACAGAGACCATGCCGTTGGTCATCTTGGCCAGCGCGCGCAGCGGCATGTTCCAGATGAACAGCACGTTGAGGTTGGGCTTGCCCGAGGCGTCGGCCGCACGCTTCATTGCCGCAAGCACCAGCCACACGATCCAGAAGATTGGCGAGCGCCCGTGGTTGAGGTCGCAGAAGCACATGTTGCGGTCGATGCGCACCTTGGGGCTGGGGATGGGATGGCCGAGAAGCGCCGCGAAGTGCGCGTCGTCCACGGCCTGGACCCTGCCCGTCTGGTAGGGCGTCACGTCGACGCCGGCGTAGGGGTTGGCTGCATCGGTGCCCTCCACCTCGACGGACCCAACAAGGCGAATGTCCTCGCTCGAGGCGCCAACGCGCAGCTCGTAGGTGCCGCCCTCGACCTCCCAGGCGTCGGTCGCCACGTTGAAGTAACGGAACGCCTTGTCGTCCAGGTCAATGCTCACCTGCTTGCTCTCGTGCGCGGCAAGTTCCACGCGAGCGAAGCCCTTGAGCTCTTGGACAGCGCGGAACACCTGGTGGTTGGGCTTGGCCACGTAGAGCTGGCACACCTCAGTGCCCGCGCAGTCGCCATCGTTGGTAAGGGTGAAGGTCACGCCCTTGGGCGTCGCCTTGAGGTCGCTGTACGAGAAGCTCGTATACGAGAGGCCATAGCCAAACGGATAGGCAACCTCGACGCCGGCAGTCTGGTAGTAGCGATAGCCCACGTAGATGCCCTCGCGGTACTCGGCGCTCATGCCCTGTGCCGGGAAGCGGTCCGCCGTGGGGGTGTCGGCCAGGCGCTTGGGCCAGGTCTCGGTGAGCTTGCCGGAGGGGTTCACGCGACCGGCCACCAGGTCAAGTGCCGCGCCAGCGCCGGCCTGGCCGCCAAGCGCAAGGTAGAGCACCGCGCGGGCGTCTGCCACCCAATCAGTCTCGACGCAAGAGCCAGCCGAGAGAAGCACGACCACGTTGGGGTTCACCTGCGAGATGGCGTGCAGAAGCTCCACCTGGTTGTCGTTCAGGCGCATGTTGCGACGGTCGGCGCCCTCGGACTCCGCAATCTCGTCCAGCGCCAGGCACGCGATGACAACGTCGGCGTGCTGCGCCAGCTCAACGGCGGCGTCGCGCTTGGCAGCGTCCTCGCCGCCGTGGCGAAGGAAGCCCTGCTCGTACCCAACCAGCGTAAGGCCGCTCTCCCCCACCATGTCAAGAATGTCGTCGACCTGCGTGCAGTTGACCGCAGAGGAGCCGGCGCCCTGGTAGCGCGGCTCGCGGGCAAAGTCGCCCACAAGGGCCACCTTAATCCCGGCGGCAAGCGGCAGCAGCGAGTCATCGTTCTTGAGAAGCACGGCGCCCTCGGCCGCGGCCTCGCGCGCAAGCGCGTGGTGGCCAGCCTTGTCAAACTCGCCCGTGGCGCCCTCGACGGCCGGGTGCGTGGAGAGCACAAGCTCAAGCGCGTCATCCACGCAACCATCCAGCACCTCCTCGGAGAGACGGCCAGAGTGCACCGCGGCAACCAGCTGGCGGACCGAGTCCATGCCGGGCGCAGGCATCTCGAACGTGGAGCCCGCCTCCACACCGGCAACGTGGTCGTTCGAGCCGCCCCAGTCCGTGATCACCGCGCCGTCGAAGCCCCACTCGCCGCGCAGAATGTCACGCAGCAGGTGGCGGTTCTCGTTGGCGTAGGTGCCGTTAATGAGGTTGTACGAGCTCATGATTGACTTGGGGTGAGACTCGCGCACCACGATTTCGAAGGCCGTAAGGTAGTTCTCGCGCAGCGTGCGCTCGTCGACCACCGAGTTGGACGCCTGGCGGCGCGTCTCCTGGCTGTTGGCCGCAAAGTGCTTGGGGCAGGCGGCAACGCCTTGGGACTGAATGCCGCGCACGTAGGATGCGGCCATCTTGCCCGCAAGGTAGGGGTCCTCGGAGAAGTACTCAAAGTTGCGACCGCAGAGCGGCGAGCGCTTCATGCAGAGGCCCGGTCCCAGAAGCGTGCCCACGCCCTGGGCTGCGGCCTCCTCGCCCAGCGCCTCGCCGATCTTCTCGCCCAGCGCCTCATCCCAGGTGTTGGCGACGGTGACCGCCGTGGGGAAGCAGGTGGCGGGCTCGGAGCCCGCAATGCCCAGGTGGTCTGCCGCGCCAAGCTGGTGACGCAGGCCGTTGGGGCCGTCAGAGAACTCCATGGTAGGAATGCCCAGGCGCTCAGAGCCCCAGCTCCCAAAGGTCGTGGCCCCCTGGAGAAGCGCGCACTTCTCCTCCAGCGTCATCTTCCCGATAAGATCCGCGTGCTTCATCGAACCCGCTCCCTCGTATTCATGGCGCCCCCGGCGCCCTTGTCTGAAAACAACTCTATTGCCCCACCCGTCACGCCGGGGAAAAGTGGCACATTCGGTCTGCCACGTGCCACGAATGGCCCACCCAAAGGGTGAGCGCCAGCTGCGGCCTGGCCTCCAACGTGACGGGAGAACCCCTTCCAGTCGTAACAGTAGGGACGCCAAACAAGCCCGCGCCCCAAAGGTCGTAATCCGTCAAAACTGGGTCGCGGTCTGCACTTTGCCCGCGCCGACGCGTGCCCAACTCTGCGCCCGCTGCCCGCTCGCTCGGGTCGCGCAAACCCCCTCCTTCGCGTACCATGTTCTGGGGGAATGGAGGGGTTGCATGTATCGCATACTCATGGTCGAAGACGACGAGCGGGAGGCCGAGACGCTTCGCCACAGCCTCGAGCGCTACGCACGCGAGAACAACTTGGAGTTCCAGGTAAGCTGGGAGAAGTCCGCCTTGGGCGCCACCTCGGGCGACGCCAAGTTTGACCTCATCTTCATGGTCATTGGGCTTCCCGGCATCAACGGCATGGAGGCGGCCACGCTCATCCGCACCTACGATTCCGAGACGCCCATCATATTTGTGACCAACCTCGCACAGTATGCAGTGCGCGGCTACGAGGTGGACGCCCTCGACTTTGTGGTGAAGCCTGTCTCGTACTTCAACTTCCGAATGCGCATGGACAAGGCGATGCGCATCCTCAAGAGGAACTCCGGCATGAACGTGGTCGTGACGTCCCACGACGGACTGCGCGTGATTCCGGCGGCAGAGCTGGTGGCCGTCGAAGTCTCCAACCACAGCCTCGTCTACCACCTCGCCGACGGGCAAACCTACGTGGTGCGCGGAAGCCTCTCGAAGACCGAGGAGGAGCTCTCGCAGGCACCCTTCGTGCGGATCTCGAACAGTTGCCTGCTCAACATGGCGTTCGTGCGCACCGTTACCGGCTCGGAGGTGCGCACCACCACGGGCGAGACGTACTTCTTCAGCCGATCCAAGCGCCGGGCGGCCGTCGACGAGATAGCCAAGTACCTGGGCGGATCCATCTGATGGACGCCAAGCTCGCTGCTAGCGCGGTGGCGACCGTAGCCCAGATCGCCCTCGCCATGCTCATCTTTGCATGGCCGCTCCCCCGCCGCCCGCACTTCTGGGCGCGCCTGGGCGGGCTGGCTGCGGCGGGGATTGCCCTAACCCTTGTGGGGGTTGCCGTGGCGGGGGCCACCGGCATATCTACCACGGTGGGGCCCGCGCGCGTGCTCGCGGAGTTTGTTCTCTTCTCAATGGTGCTCGTGCTGGCTGTGCCGGTTTTGCTCGTGCTCTTTGACACCTCGGTGTGGGTGGCGCTCTTCTTTGCCACGGCGGGCTATACGCTCCAGAACCTCGCAAGTGGCGCAGAGGGCCTTCTGGTCTTCACCTTGGGCGAGAGAACCATCCCGCTGGAGCTTGCAGAGACGGCGGCAGTTACCTGCATTGTGTACTTCCTGGGCTACCTGGCATTTGCGCTCCCGGTACGGCGCCACGGACTTGCGGATGTCGAGGATCACGCGATGCTTGTTGTGGTTGCCGCGGTTCTTCTCGTGGTAATTGCTTTTGACCTTGTGAACAAGTCCCTGCCTGCCCTCGGCGCAAGCACCGGCGACGTGGTGCTTCTGCGGGTGATTCACGGCATATCCTGCGTGTTCATGCTTACCGTCGAGTTTGAGCTGCTCTACACGAGGAGTCTGCGCACAAACGTTGCCGCCATGGAGCGCGCCCGTGCCGACGATGCCAAGGGGCTGGAAGCTTCGCGCTCTAACGTGCAGGCAATTAACGTGCGTATGCACGACATCCGCCACCAGCTGCGCGATCTGGAGGCACTGGACTTTGTTGGCGCCGATGCGCTCGATGACCTCGAGCGCCAGCTGAGCGTCTATGACGCCGCGGTGAAGACCGGAAACGTTGCCCTGGACACGGTACTCACCGAGAAGGGCCTGATATGCGAGCGCGAGGGCATTACCCTAGGCTGCGTGGCCGACGGGGACGCGCTCTCCTTTATGGCGCCGGCGGACATCTACTCGCTCTTTGGCGATGCCGTCGACAACGCAATAGAGGCTGTCGAGAAGCTCGATGACCCGGACAAGCGCGTAATCGACCTCACGGTGAGAAGCACCGGAGGCATGGTGAGCGCACACGTGGAGAACTACTTCCGCGGAGACGTGCGACTCGCCAACGGTCTACCGCTTGCGCAGACGCGCCAGGATGCCCGCGGTTTTGGCGCGCGGCATATGCGCGCTGTTGTAGAGCGCTACGGGGGTTCGATCACCACCAGCACCGAGGTCGACCTCTTTCGCCTCGATGTGATTGTCCCGCTGCCGGCCAAGGGGGTGGCGCGTAGGTGAGCGCAACCATTATTGCCGTCATGACAAGGGCGGCCCTCATCCTTGCGGTAACCATATCTGCCCAGCTTGCGATTGCGGTAGGGATGTTCACAACGATTCTTCCCCCGCGCAGCCACGTTGTGGCGCGAGCCGTAGCGTCGTATGCGGCGTTGGCGCTTGTGTCGTTTGCGCTCTACAGGAACTCACTGATTGTCTCGGTCTTCTCGCCGCGGCTGATCTCCTTCTTGGCGGAGGCCCTGGACTTTGTGACCATGCTGGCGGTTATCGTTGCGGCGCTGGCCTTCTGCTTTGAGGTGTCCATTTGGACGGCACTCTTCTGTGCGACGGCGGGCTACATCATCCAGAACCTGGCAAGCTGCGTGACCTACTCGTCGTTCCTGCTTGCCGAGGGCACGGGAACCAACATGGCAAGCCCGCTCTTCCTTCCTCTTAACCTGCTGGGAATGGCCGTGGTCTACCCCGTGTGCTACTGGCTGTTTGTGCGGCCAATCCACAAGAACGGCCTAGTGGAGATCGAGAACAAAAAGATCCTTCTGGTGCTGGCACTGGTGGTTCTCATTGCCATTGTCTTTGACATGGAAAACAAATACCTGCTCAACGCCGGTATTCCCGTGCCATTTGTAATGGTGCTGCGTGCCGTGCACGACGTGATATGCGTCTTCTCGCTGGTGCTGGAGTTTGAGATGCTCTACTCGCGCCAGCTGGAGTCCGACGTCGCAACCCTGGAGCGCATGGATGCAGACCAGGAGGCCCACTACACCCTCATGCGTGAGAGTGTCGAGGCCGTGAACGCGCGCATGGAGGCAATGCGTCAGCACGTGCGCGCAGCAGCACGTGAGGGTGGGGCGGACACGGCAAAGCTCAAAGAGCTGGCGAGCGAAACGCGCATGTCCGAGCTGCGGCTAAGGACCGGAAACGACGCCCTGGACGCACTGCTCTTTGTAAAGGGCCTGGTGTGCGAGCGAGAGGGCGTGACCCTCTCGTGCATTGCCGACGGCTCGGCGTTGGCGTTCATGGACCCCGTCGACATCTACTCGCTGGTGGGAAACGCCCTCGACAACTCACTGGACGCCGTGCGCAAGGTGGCAGACCCCGAGAAGCGCGCGATTGGCCTGGTGGCGCGACGTATGGGCGGGATGCTCACGCTTAACGTGACCAACTACTTTGACGGCGCGGTGACGATGGTCGACGGGCTGCCCAAGACCACGGCTGCCGATCCAACCGGACACGGGCTTGGTTCGCGCTCCATGCGAGACGTTGCCGAGAAGTACGGCGGCACCGTGACCTTTAGCAGCGACGGGGACGTTTTCCACGTGAACGCACTCATTCCGATTCCGGAGGAGTAGGGTCTGCGCGGGTGCCGCTGGCGGTGGGGGAGCTCGCCGGCGCCAGTGGGCCCCTCTGCAGATGCCGACGGGCTCCTCGCTGGTGCCGACGGGCTCCTCCACCGATGCTCACGGGCCGAAACTCGACGTTTTTCTCGGCTATTACGTTGTTATGTGTATGATTTTAGCCCCACGAGACCCAGCGTATGACCCTACGCCAGCGTGACCAACAGCGCCATCTTGAAGCGCTTGTCGGCGCGCACGGCATGGCGACCGCCCGCATCAAACTTGAAGGTCTGGCCGGCACGGACGAGGTTCTCGACGCCCTCGTAGGTAATGGTTGCCTCGCCGTCCAGCGCAAACACAAGGGCATCGCCTGGGGCGGCATGCTCGGAGAGGCCGGTACCGGCATCAAAGCTCATGAGAACGAACTTCATGCTGTCGTTGTGCGCCAGGTCCATGTTCACGATGCGCCCGTCCTGGTAAGGGATGAGGTCCTTCAGAGTGAACGCCTCACCCGGCTTGATGACGCTGTTCATGGCAGTTCCCTTCTCGAGCGAAAGCTCAACGTAAACGGTGTCCTTCTCGGCGCGCATGCCCACGGGGACATTCGTGGGCGTGACCACTGCCTGGCCGGCGCCGGCAACAGCAGGTGCGGCGCCCGTGATCTGCGCCTCACCGGCAACAACGAGCTCCAGCCTATGATAGCCGTAGAGCTCAGCGCTGATGTCGGTCCCGGCGCCAAGGCTAAAGTACGAGAGGCCGTTTCCACCGGCCTCCCAAACCGGATGCGAAACCGTGCAGCCCGCGACAGGCGGGTTGTCTGCGGCAATATCAAATGTGTGTCCCGCGGTCTCATTCATACGCGACACTCCTCTCTTAGGGTGACAAGGCAATGGTGCCCTGCTGCGGCGAGAAGAAATGTTGTCGTAGCAACAATTATGGAGCCTTGAGTTCAGTTTGAGGTAAAGGGGGCCGAGAGTCGCGATAACCATCGCTCCCAATGAATGACATTTCACCCCTATTTCACCCCTCCGGGCAAAATGGGACATAAATAATGAAATAGGTCGGACGAGGAATACCCCATCCGACCTGCGAATACACTGGAGCCAGCAATCAGACTCGAACTGATGACCCCCGCTTTACGAGAGCGGTGCTCTACCAACTGAGCTATGCTGGCCTGCGCTTGAGCGCCCAACTACTATACGGGGACGCGCCCTGCTTTGCAAGCGTCAGCGCGGATTTCTCCATGGATTCCCTCGCCGCTTGCCTCCGCTGGGATGCCCTTCGTGACCCAATACTGCAGATTTCGAGTGGTTAGACTCACTCTTGCAAAACTCGATCGATAAATGGATGCTAACCAATCGGAATCTGCAGGACCATTATCTACCTGCAAACATCGGTTGGTTAGGCCACGCTAATCAATCGATTTTTGCAATAACGCAGCCTTCGCTAATCTCACCACGCCGGCAAAGCGGAGAGCAGCCAGCCCTCAACGGGGAACAGCAAGCCTCCAGTGCCAAGATAGCTTCCAGCACTCCCAGCACAAGAGCGTCCCCTGCAAATAATCCAAACTGTCGGCGCCGTGCCAGCAGAAAGAGCCCAATCGCTATGATGGGGCCTACGCAGACAGAGAGAGGCAGGGGGCGAGCATGTCATACAGTGCGCACAGCTACTTCCCCTCCCCCGCCGAGCTCCTCCCGCACGTGGTGCGCACCCAGTCTGGCCTGGCCATCATTCACACAACGCACGCGCACGGAGTATGGCAGCGAATTCTCAGCACCGGCGGAGTCTGGCAGTCCGCAACGCTTCTGGGTCCCCGGCGCATGGAGCCCCCGTTTGCCTACCACCGAGCCTTCGGTCGCGTCTTTGACCTGGTGCCCAACGCTCAGCGACTTCTCGCCATTGGCGGCGGTGGCTTTGCCTTTCCCAAGTACGTAGCCGAGAAGCACCCTGCTGTCGTGACCGACGTGGTCGAGATTGATCCCGCCATCATCGACATCGCGCGGCGCTGGTTCTACCTCGACGAGGCCTGCAAACTGCAGCAGCGCGGCGGAGGACAGCTCAACGTGATCTGCGCGGACGGCCGCCGGGTGCTCAACGACGCCACACCCTCCTCGTATGACGCCATCGTTCTGGACGCCTTTGTCCGCGATACGCCCGTGCTCTCCCTTGCCACCGCGGAGGCATTTCAGGCCGCCCACCAGGCGCTTTCCCCACACGGCGTCCTTCTCGCCAACGTGGTTCCAGACGAGAACGACCCCGGCAACGGCTTTCTGAGAAGCGTCGCCGCTGATCTTGTGGCAACCTTCGTCAACGTGGCGATCACCCTGGTGATTGACCACCAGAACGTCGGCGAGAATTACATCGTCTTTGCCTCGGACGCCCCGCTCGACCTTCCCGACGCCATCCCCTTTGACGAGGACTTCCTCGGCAACGTCCTGCACGACGAGTCGCTGTAGACAGCAGCCGGCGATGTCGCCGAAAGACGCAAAATGATGCAATTCTGCCAAACAATGCCCTCCGGAGACAATTTGTCGCCGGAGGGCAGTCTGTGTTGCAAATGCCGCCAAAAGGGGCCCTCCGGCGACGCAGGACGGCGCGGGAAGTGTGGCGCGGGGGGCGGCGCGGGTGCCAAGAGATGCGAGAAACGCGACGGCGCCAACCTACAGCATCCGAAGCACGCCGCG
>CACYGL010000028.1 GCA_902773995.1 uncultured Coriobacteriaceae bacterium
ACGCGCTCATGGGAGGTAAGGGGGTGGCTCAGGAATCGTGACGGAGTGGCTCAGAAAAAAGTGACGCCGCCGGCTCAAATCTACTTGACGGAACACAGCGAAGGCGCTCTGGGAGTGCGTTGGGGGCGCACTGGGGCCGCGTCGGAGGCGCCCCCGACCAAACCTGCGGGTTAATAGCAGTGCACAGAGAAGGACCGTACCATCTACCTGCGGTTCTTCTCGGCAGACCCAGCTCACGACTTCTACTAAGCCGCAGGTTTCCCTGGAGGGAGCGGCAGGGGTGGCGGGGGGCGGTACACGCGGCGGGCGGCGGCCCGCGCGGGGGGGCGACGAGTTCAGCAGGCCGAGACGGACCTCGCACCACGCAAAGCCCCGGCGACGCGACGCCGCCGGGGCCAGGGTCCTTCGTTCTTCTCGGCAGTACTACTGCTGCTGAGCGCGCCACCGCTTCATCTTCATGTGGCGACGCACGAAGTACGTGGCCAGCAGGGCGATCGCCGCCGCAAGAACCACCTCAACCGCAGTGATGATCGGGCTCTGCCCCGTGATTCCCACCTTGAATGTAGCGGAGGAGTTCGCCTCGGTGTAAAGGATGTTGTGGCAGGCATTGCGCAGCGCCTGGTGCCCGGCAGCCGTGTCCAGCGTGTCACTAGTGAGCGACTTGTCCTGAAGGAACGAGAGGTACAGGTCGTTGCCCGCACGCAGCGCCCGGTTGATGTTCGAGGTGTCAGCGGCAAGCACGCAGTCCGTCACGACAGACCCGCGGAAGCCCCACTCGTTCCTGAGCACCTGGGTGAGCAGGGCATAGCTCTCGGCCGTAGGCGTGGTGCCCAGACGGTTGTACGAGCTCATCATTGCCATGGCGCCGCCGTCCTTCACGGCAAGCTCGAACGGTCGCAGGTAGATTTCGCGCATTGCCTGCTCGTTTGCCCAGGTCACAAGGCCGCCGGCATCGCCACGGTGCGTCTCCTGGTCGTTCAGGGCGAAGTGCTTGACGTAGCAGTACACGCCCTGCGACTGGATGCCGCGGACCTCGGCAGCAACGATCTCGCCGGTGAGAAGGCCGTCCTCACTCACGTACTCATAGTTGCGACCGCCAAAGGGAGAGCGGTGCATGTCAGCGCCGGGAGCGTACAGGCCACCAACCTTGAGCGCCGTCGCCTCCTGGGCAAAGAGCTCGCCCACGCGCTCCGCTAGCTCCTTGTTCCAGGTGTAGCCAAGCACGCTCTGGCCCGTGAGCTGCGTGCCGTTGTAGCTCGCCATGACGTTGTTCACGCCATTGGGGCCGTCGCACTCGACAATCGCGGGCTTACCCACGCTCTTTGCCGAGAAGGTCATCCATCCGCCGTTGGAGACGAGCATCTTCTGCTCGTTGAGCGTCATCTGGTCGAGGAGCTTGTCCCACTGGGGGTCGTCATAGCTCAGGCCGGTCATGTCGGCCAGGGTAAGCCCGTTCTTCGCGCCGTAGGTCACGTCCTCAACATCGGGGTTGTCAAGGGCGGCAGGGTTATCGAGCGCATCCTTAATCTGGGCAGATGCCTCCTTCTCGGCAGGCGCCATCGTGGGGAACGTCCCCGCCCAATCCGCACGCGAGAGGTACGTGACGCCGTCGCCAAAGCTCACGTCGTCAAACTGGTTGGTTGCAGCCACGCCGTCAGAGGAACGGGCACCGTCGTTGGCGTCATTGTAGATGTAGTCACGGTCGATGGTCACTGTACGGGTATCCACCACGTCGTGAGAGTTGCGGCGCAGGCTCACCTGGTAGTCGCCGGCCTCCAGCACGTAGGCACCACCCTCGGCCTTGACGCCAGTGTAGTCGTAGCTGGCCATGTCCTCGTGCGTCCAGCTGATCTTGAGCGTCTGGGTCTCCCCGGGCTCAAGCAGCTTGGTCTTGTCAAAGCCCGCGAGAACAACGGCACTCTTCTCGATGCCGCCCGGCGTATAGGGGGCGCTGTAGTAGGCCTCGACAACGTCCTTGCCCGCAACGTCGCCGGTGTTGGTCACGTCGACGGTCATCGTGATGGTGGTGCCGTCGTCCGTGAAGTCCGCGATCTTCTCGTCAAAGGTGGTGTACGAGAGGCCATAGCCAAACGGGTACTGCACCGTGGTGTCGTAGTCGATGAAGCCGTCCGCCGCAGCAGTCTCGTAGTAGCGGTAGCCCACGTAGATGCCCTCGGCGTAGTCCACAAAGTGGACGTTCTCGGTACCGGCGGTTGCATCACCAGAGCCCGCGAACAGGGACTGGTTGGTGTGCTGAACGTTGGTGTAGTCATGCGCACCAAAGTTGTAGTAGCTTGGGGCACTCTCGACCTCATACGGGAATGTGTCCACGGTGCGTCCGCTGGGGTTCACGGCACCGGTGAGCACCTTTCCTATTGCCTCGCAACCCGTCGAGCCGGGTGTGCCCACCCACAGGGCAGCGTCAACCGCCGGGTTGTCAACAAAGCCCAGCTCCATGGCATTGGGGCTGTTGAGGACCACAATCACGCGGTCAAAGTTCCCCTCGACCATGGCGAGAAGGTCCTCCTCGTTAGGCGTAAGCTCAAGGTAGCTGCGACCCGCCTCGGAGCCCTCGTAGTTGGCCATGTCTGTGGGCAGGTCAAAGCCCTCGCCGCCCTTGCGCGTGAGGACCACGATCGCCGTGTCGGAGTACGCCTTGGCACCGTCGATAACGTCCTGGGTGTAGCTGGACTGAGGAAGCTCGTAGAGGTTCCAGTCGGTGCCCACGAGGCCCATGTCCTGGGCAGAGGTGGCGTTCTCGTCGTAGAACTGCTCGAGGTCCGGGTTCACCGAGAGACCCGCATCCTCAAGTCCCTGGTAGAAGGTCACGTTGCTGCTGGTGTCACCAGAGCCGGAGCCCGTCCCGCCATAGCTGAAGTTGTTGCCCACCGTAGAACCAAAGACGTTCACCTTCGTAACGCCCGAAAGCGGCAGGGCGTCGTTCTCGTTCTTGAGCAGCGTGACGCCTTCCGCCTCCACCTCCTCGGTGATATCGCGCGTGGCCTGGCTTGCCTGCTGTACCTCGGTTGACTCCGTGTCCGGCTTTGTGGTGAACGTGGTCACGATGTCAAAGTACGGAGACACCACAACGCCCACCACAAGCGTCACCGCAACCACAAGCGCCGACAGGATGCACATGATCACGAAGAGCGCCTTCTTTGGCCGCTTCACAGGCTTGGCAGCCGTAGCCTGCTTTTCCTGCTTGTCCTTCTCGTCTTCCATCTCTCCCCTTCCCTGTTTGTTCGCTTTCCCGCGGCATCCCGCCGCAGGTCCTTATCAGATGCCCTCATGGTGGCCAAAGCGCTCACAGAGCGGGCGGTGCTGTCATAATCGGGTGATGGCCACGACATAGTTGGGAGGCGACCGTGGCGTACAGAATCTTGGTAGTGGAGGACTCCCCTGCGGAGGCCGACGTCCTGCGTGGGCACCTCGACCGCTACGCCGCCGAGAGGGGCCTCTCGTTCGAGGTCACCGTGCTCTCGTCCGCCATCGAGTTCGTGAATGGGAGACATCCCGCGGACCTCATCTTCATGGACATTGACTTGCCCGGCATCAACGGCATGGAGGCAGCCCAGATCCTACGCGGCTACGACGAGCAGACCCCGCTTGTATTTGTAACCAACCTGGCACAGTACGCCATCAAGGGATACCAGGTTGATGCCCTGGACTTCATGGTGAAGCCTGTCGCCTACGATGATTTCTCGCTTCGCATGGACCGTGCCATGCGCATGGTACGACGGACTTCGAAGGGAACCGTAGCCATTCCCACGCCCGATGGCGTACGCGTCGTGCGCCTTGATGACGTTCTCTACGTGGATATTGTCAAGCATGACCTGCAGTATCACATTGCCGGGGAGGGCGCGCCCCTGCGCGTACGCGGCACAATAACCAAGGTTGCCGAGGATCTTGCCGAGAAGGGCTTCCTCAAGATTGCTGCAAGCTGCGTCATCAACATGGCGCAGGTGGCGCGCATTCGCTCGACCTCCGTGGTCATGTCGGACGGAACGGAGCTCTTCTACAGCAGGTCGCAGCGGAAGACGGCACTCGAGCGCCTTGCTGCCTACGTTGGGCGAGGCGCATGATGGAGCTGCTGTCCGCGGTACTCAGCATGGCCGGCCTGCTCGTTCGCGTTGCCATGGGGATTGCGCTCTTTGCGGGGGCGCTGACCCCACGCGAGCACTTCGCACGGCGCATGCTGGTTGTCATACTCCTTTTCGCCTTCTCTATCGCGCTGGTCTTTTCTGCGGGAATCGCATCCCCCGCGCTGTCGCGCTCACAAACGTATGCCGTTGAGCTGGTACTCTTCTCTGCCCTGCTCGCCGGCAGCTCCCTGGCGGTGACCTATCTCTTTGATGCCTCCATCTGGACGGCGCTCTTCTGCTGCTCGGCCGGATACGCAGTACAAAACCTTGCCTCCGGCATGGGCGAGCTGGTCTGGTTGTTTGTCGCGAGAACAGGCCCCAATGCGGCGCTTGGCCGCGAAATACCGGCAAGCGCCTTCACCCTCGTTACGTGGGTGGCCACAATAGCGACGTATGCACTCACGTACCCGCTCGTGACGCGACGGCTTAACCGTCGCGGCCTCGAACAGGTAAGCGACCGGTCGATGATCATGATGATGGCCGTGGTTATTCTCATGGTTATAGGCTTTGACCTTGTGATCAAGAGCCTCTGCGAGATGGGCATTCCCGTTTCCTACGCGGTATGCCTCCGGATAGTGCATGCCTTTATCTGCGTCTTCACCGTGTGGATGGAATACGAGCTGCTGGTAAACCGCAAGCTTGCATCCGAGAAGGACACAACGGAACGCTTGCTTGCCGAGCGCGAGCGCCAGTACCAGCAGAGCCGCGAGAGCATCGAGGCCATCAACATCAAGTGCCACGACCTGCGCCACCAGATTCGCGCGCTGGCGGGCGGTGGAGCCGTTGTTGATGCTTCGGCGCTGGCAGACGTCGCACGCGAGGTGGACGTGTACGACGCGGCGGTTCACACAGGCAACGAAGCGTTGGACACGATACTTACCGAGAAGAGCCTGGTCTGCCAGCGCGAGGGCATCACGCTCACGTGCGTGGCAGATGGGGCGGCGCTGGACTTCATGGCGCCAGCGGACATCTACGCCCTCTTTGGTAACGCGCTGGACAACGCCATCGAGGCCGCGCGCAGGGCGAGCCGCCGGTCAATCTCTCTGGTGGTGCGCCGCACGATGGGCGTCACGTCGATAAGCGTCGAGAACTACTTTAACTTGGCGACCCAGCCCAGCTTTGAAGACGGGCTTCCGCAAACGACTAAGGCCGACAAGGCCAACCACGGATTCGGCATGCGCTCCATGCGTGCGATAGCGGAGCGCTATGGAGGCACACTGGTGGCCCGAGCAGAGGATGGAACGTTCTGTCTCGACATCATGCTGTAGGTGCGGAGAGCGACGCACCTCGGGGCTGGGCGGCTCGGGGCGTGGTGCCTCGGGGCTAGGCGCCACACATTCGGACCCGATTGTGTATCCCGCGCAGGACGCCACAGGTTCGGGGGCCGAATGCGTGGCGGCGAAAGTCGCCGCCGGCCACGAAGAAGGCCCCGGCGACGAAATGCCGCCGGGGCCAAGGTCCCACGTTATTCTCGGCAGACGCTCCAGAGACGCTATCGCCGGTGCGTCGCCGCCGCGCGCACGCGACCGCGCGGGTCTTTCACAAGAAGCGTCACAACCCAAATGACCAGCCCAAACGCAACCACACAAACGCCGAGAAACGCATCGTTGGCCAGCTGTTCGCCCGAAGGCTGGAAGATGGCCACGCCCTCCTGGAGGTACTCGGCCACGGCGTCAACAAGCCACATGAGTGATGCGCCCCAGAACATGAGGCACGGCAAGCCAAGGCAGAGGTCGTCATCGCGACGCACGTACCACGCTAGCGTGAACGCGACGGCAACCAGAACGGTGATGGCAAGCGTCATTGGCTACGCCTCAAGTGCAGGTGCCTGCTCGGCGGCGGCGCGGCGCTCGATCGCGTTCGCGACGGCGCACAGGCCGCCCCAGGCAGCGGTCACCACGACGGCCATCGCAACGCCGGTCGTCGCCATCTCGCCGAGCATCGCTGCGGCGTCCGCAGGCGTAGCCATGGCGGAGAGGAACGGGAAGAACGGCACGACCTCGCCGTGCCAGACGTGCTCGAAGGCGAGAAGGGCGCTGCCGCCCCAGAGCATCTTGGAGAGCCGGCCGAGACGCTCGACACGGCGGGCGCATGCCTCGGTGTTCTCGCCGCTCTTCTTGGCCTTCTGCTCGATGACCTTCACAACGGCGCCCTCGGCGGCGGGTACGACAAAGCAAGCCATGGCAAATCCCTTCGTTGGGGTGTGGTCGACACTTGTGCGATTCATTGTACGTTGTTGTGCCACATTCGCGGAGCCGCACCCACCTTTGTAACCACCTTTGACGCCCGCTCGCCGGAGTTTAGCTCCATTTCTTAAAACGAAAATCGCCGACCTGCGGAAACGCGGCCGGCGATTAAGAAAAGGAGCTATTCTACGCGCAAGGGGCGGCAAGGGGCGAGAGGCACACCCCTTGCCGCCATGCTTAGACGATCTTCTTGATGCCCGGCACGTGGCCAAGGACCCAGGAGATTGCCCACGTGACAACCAGCACCACAACGCTCAGCCCAGCGAGCAGCGCAAGGCCACCCGACTCGTAGGGATTCACCTGCAGCACTCGGTAGATGTAGTAGATCACCAGCACGTGCAGCAGGTAGATGCCAAACGAGCGCTTGTCGATTGCCAACAGCACGCGTGGGGCCTTCTCGGCACCCGCACGCAGCTGGTGGACAAGCGAGAAGATGCCCGTGGCCTGCATGAGGACAAGAACGCTCGAGAAGCTGCCGGAGAGTGAGCGCAGCGCGTCAATCTCCCCCTCGATGCCAAAGTACGTCGCGGCGAGCAGACCGATGGTTCCCGCAATCACGAGCGCAACGCTGGCACCCATGGAAATCTTGACCCGCTCGCTATGGATGGCGTACCCAAGGAACAGGTAGAGCGGGTAGACCGTGTACACAAAGATGTAGGGACCAAGGCCGTTCTGCAGGAAGAAGTTCACCGTTGGCACAAGCGCCTGGAACGCAGCGTAAAGCCACAGGAGATAGCGCAGCTCGGCATCCGAGCAGTGACGGCTTATCACCCGGTAGATGGGCAGCATGAGATATACAGCGATGAGCATGTACAGGTACCACATGTGCAGCCAGCTGCCGTTGAAGAGAACGGCGCTGATCCAGGAGCCAAGCAGCACAGGAACCCCGCCGGGCTGTGCGTCGACCACAAAGTCAAAGAGCGCAAACACAAACGAGAAGACCACAAGCGCCCCAACAGCTCGCGGAAGGTAGCGCTTGAAGACGCGATCAGGCCCCAGGCGCTTCTCGGGGTTGAGCAGCAGCGCACCCGTAACCATCACAAAGCATGGCACTGCCCACAGCAGGCAGTTGCGAACAAGAATCGTCCCCAAGTAGGGGGCGCCGCCCGGCTGGAACAGTCGAGCGGCGCAATAGAACGTATGAAAGATCACGATGGCAACGCACGAGACCGCACGAAGCTCCGAGAAGTACGCGACTCTCTTCTCCCTCACAAGCTCCCCCTCATGCATTAGTAGTGCGCCGCGGAGTTATCGTCCACGCACCCGGCATCGGGGCTGCTCGTGGTCCCGCCAGAGTTGGACGAGCTGGAGCTGCTGGAAGAGCTGCCCGAGTTAGACGACCCGGAATTGCTGGAGCTGTTCGAAGAGGAGCCCGAGCCAGACTTGCCACTGCTCGAGGTGCCCTTGCCCTTGGAGCTCGAGCTGGACGAGGAGGAAGAGGAGCCGGTGCCCTTGGAACTCGTCGTGGAGGACGTGGTGTTCTTCTGGGACTGCGCCGACGCGGCGGCGTCTGCCTGGGCCTGAGCCTCGGCTTCCGCCTGGGCCTGCGCCTCGGCAGCGGCGTTCTGGAGCGCCTGGTAGATGCCCTGCTCGTCCGCCTGCGTGCTCACGGCATCGGTGGCGCCGTCGAGCGTGTACTCAACATAGTAGACGGTGCCGTCGGTCTTGATGGCAAGGCTCTGCACGCTGTCCAGCGGGAACTCGTGCAGGTCGGCAACGGTGCCATCCTCGAGGGTGATCTCCACGGCGATGGCGGGATACGTCAGGGTCCCGTCGGTGGACGCCTTTGAGACAGCGTCGGGACGAGAGGAGAGGTCGACGTACATCAGGCGCTCTTCGTCTGCCGCAAAGGAGTCGCCGTCGGCCAGGAGGTTATTGCCCCAGGCATCCTCGTCATCGAACTTGTAGGTGATCGAGGTGATGGCCTTGCCGGTCTCGTTGGTGACGTCGACCTTGTAGACGCCATCGGCATCCGATGCCGTGCCAATGGTCTTGAGCTCAGGCTCGGGCTCGGCCACGGTCTCCTCGGCAGGCTGATCCTGCTGGGAATCGCTCTGCTGGTTGCCGCCGCATGCGGGCAGGGCGATGAGCACCGCCGCAGTGAGCGGGACCAGGAAAAGCTGCAGGGTGTTTCTTCTCATGAGGAACTCGTTTCTCTCGTTACGCAGCAAGACTTACGGCTGCATCGTGCGGTAGTTCTTGTAGACCCACTGGCCACTGCCAGAAGCGCCGATCTTGGGGATGCCAAAGCCGTTGCGGTGCGTGCCGCTCTGGTAGCTGGCGTCGTAGACAAGGCCGTTGATCTCGACCCAAGAGTGGGCGTTGTACGTACCATGGCGGTTGAGGACGCCACCGCTGATCTGGACGGCGTCATAGCCAAGGGTGCGTGCGAGCGTGCAGAAGGTTCCCGCCATCACGTAGCAGTTGCCCTGACCCTGCGAGACGCCCTTGAGGAAGTAGTGGCTGGAGGTCTGGTCGCCGTTCTCCTCGTCATCGATGTGATGCATCACGGAGTAGTTGAACGCGGCCTGGAGGTTCCAGCCAATGCTGTCGAGGACGTTGGCGGCCTTGGCAGTTGCCTCGGTGGTCTCCGTGAGGGAACCGTCGCTGTTGGCGATGTACCACTTGCCGTCGAGATAATGACCGCCCGACGTGAGCACGACGCCGTTGGACTCGGCGTAGTAGGTCTTTCCGCCAACCGAGAACATGCCCTTGGCGGTAGAGCCGTCGTCGTTCACGTAGAAGAGGCTGTTTCCGCCGCCAATCCACTGGGCACCAACGGCCTTGGAAGGTTGGTGGACGCCGTACCACGCCGTGCCCTCGGAGTTCCAGCCAATGGAGTCAAGCCAGTCACGCTCGTCGGAAGAGGTGGTGTAGTGGTGGGTTCCCACAGTTGCGTAAGGGTTGAAGAGCCTGAAGAGAGGCACCGCGTCATCTGCGGTCGAGCTGTACCATGCCGTTCCCTCGGCGTTCCAGCCGAGGCTTACGAGGTTGTCGCGCTCCTCGGCGGAGGTGGTGTAGTGGTGATCGCCGCTGTAGGGGTTGTACAGACGGTAGACCGCCGTGTTGCCCTCAGAGTCGTCCGGCGCCTCCCAGGCAATGCCTTCGTAGTTCCAGCCTACGCTCGTGGTGCTCTTGACCTCGTCCCATGCGGAGGTATAGAGGTGCTGGCCCGAGTATCGGTTGTAGAGGCGGTAGATGTTGTGGTACGAGAGCTCCGCGGGAGTCGCAGCGGGAGTTGCCTCGGCGGGAGTCTCTGCGGCAGTGGTGGCAGAGACGGTCGTGGCCTCGCTGGTTGCGGCCACGTCCTCGGTGGTCGTCGCGTTGGATGCAGCGGTTGCCTCGGTAGACGCGGAGTTGGACTGCGCGTTGGCGCTGTCCTGGGACTGGCCCTGAGACTCCGCCTGAGTGCCCTGCTCGCTGGTCTTGGCCTCGTCAGCAGGGACCGCGGGCTGCTCAGTGACCTGGGCATCTGCCTTCTCGCCGGCCTGGGCGCCGGTCTGCTCGGTTGCCTGCTGCTGGTCAGGCGCCGGAGTTGTCTCGGAGACAACCACCTGCTGCTGCGTAGCGGCGCCTGTTGCCTCGGGCTGCTCTGCTGCCAGAGCGGTGGCAGGTGCAATGCCCAGGCATGCGACAACCGCGCCTGCGGCAACAGTGGAAGTTAGACGTAGGGATAGGTTCTTGTCGAACATCCCTTCTCCCTTCTTGTTTGGTTCGGAGCGAATTTTCGCACCTTGGGGTTAGCCAGTAGATAATACAGCCGAGATGTGGTATGCGCGTTAGATTGTCACAAAGTTATTGGCAGTAGACATAAAGATCAGCCTGTCATCTAGGACGCCTCGGCGAGGTGGCCGCCAGACGTAGCGGCGTAGTACCCGACGACACCGCGCCACAACGATTACCGCCATTGGCGGTATAATTTTGGCGGTAAAGAGGAGACCAAGATGCCGTACGAGCCACTATTCGAGCGCAACGACAATACCGACTCACTCTGCATGGAGATTGCGGAGCTTGTCGGTTCCCTCTCCCCGCAGGCACCGCTTGCGAAAAGCCCTACCTTGCATCGTGAGCTTAGGATTAAGACCATCCATTCCTCGCTTCTCATCGAAGGAAATAGGCTCGACAAGGGAGCGGTGACCGCGATTCTCGACGGCAGGCGCGTTCTTGGCGACAAGCACGACATCCTCGAGGTAGAAAATGCCAAGCGCGCATACGACCTCATTCCGGAACTCGATCCGTTCTCCCTCGATGACCTTCTTCTTGCCCACCGCACCATGATGGAAGGGCTTGTTCCCGAGGCCGGTCGATTCCGCTCGGGCAATGTAGGGGTGTTTGACGGCGAGAACCTCATCCATACGGGCACGCCGGCAAAGTATGTGCCGCAGGTAATGAAAGACATCTTCGGCTGGCTGGGATCAACGTCCATGCATCCCCTTCCTGCCTCCTGCGTCTTTCACTTTGAGTTCGAGTTCTGCCATCCCTTTTCCGATGGAAACGGCAGGACAGGCAGGCTCTGGCACACCCTCCTCCTTTCCAGATGGAGGCCAGTGCTAGCCTGGCTCCCTGTTGAGAGCACCATCAGAAGACGGCAGGCAGACTACTACGCTGCCCTCGCACAATCCGACGCGGCAGGGTCAAGCGAGATCTTTGTAGAGTTCATGCTCGAGTGCATTCGCGACGCCATGCTTCCATTTGCGAGAACGGCAAGCAAGCCTCAGACCGAGATGAGCGCCGCTCTTGACTTCTTCAAGAGGAACCCTCGCGGAACTATCCCATCGCTCGCACAAGAGATGGGATGCTCGCAGAGAAGCGCAGAGCGCCTCGTGGCACAACTGAAAGACAAGGGATTGCTGGAGAGACGAGGCAGCGCAAGAGCAGGTACGTGGCTCGTGCGAGAGGGACCGGATTCGTAGCTTCGGGACGTTGGACGGCCGTCGCCCCGCGGCGGTCGCCCCGCGGCACAATCCGTCGCCCAGCGGCCTCGCCCGGCGCCCGCTCGGCCTCGGCCCCGTCGCCCGCTCGCCGGAGAATAGCTCCATTTCTTAAAACGAGAATCGCCGACCTGCGGAAACGCGCTCTCGGGCGAGAGAACGGCGCCGGAGAGAGGGTTTATACGCACTTACTGCCAAAACCCTCCTTCGGGCGAGAAAACGGCGCCCGAAGGAGGGTTTCATACGTGATTGCGTCGGCAACGCGCCTTCGGGCGTCAAAATGACGCCCGAAGGAAGGTTTTGCGGCTTTCTCGTCGAAAAGGGGCCTTTGGGCGCCCCACGGGTCGGCCCCGCGCGGCGGCGCCGGGCACGACGACGGCGCCGGGCACGGCGGCGCCCCCTCCCCTACAGCGCGCGGCGCGTGGTGCGCACGGCGGAGCGCACGATCCCGTGCGCCATGCGATACGTAAGCGCAAGGTACCCGCCGTACACCAGGGCAAACAGCGCCAGCCCCAGGGTCATGTTGCCAATCATGTCGCTGTAGCCCAGCACGCTCACCAGCTCGTTGATCGCCCCCAGCGCGCACAGCGAGTGCGCCATCCCCACAATCAGCGGCAGGACAAACGCCATGGCGACCTGCGTCCTCAGAGAGCCAAAGATCAGGCGCTCGGAGCAGCCCAGCTCAGAGAGGGTCCGATAGCTCGCCGAGGCGTCGCTCGCGGCAGAGAGCTGCTGGATGGCGAGAATGGCCGCGCACGCAATGACGAGAACAAACCCAATGTAGATGGCCATGTACGAGATGAGTCCCGTGGTGGAGGTGCCATCGGCGAGCACGTCCGTGGCGGTCTGCACGCCCACCATGGCAACGCGGCCGTCCAGGTTGCTCGCAAGCGTGGCTTCCAGCCCCTTGAGCGCGGCGTCGCCCTCTTCGGTCGACCCCTTGTACATGATGTTGATGATGGTGCAGTACTCCGTGGGTATCGACTTGGCTACGTCGTCGGGCACAACGTACGTACCGGGCGTGAGGCCGCCGGCGCTGTCCTGAAGGACCGCAGAGGCGTCGTCGATCACGGTGGTGCGCGCCGGCGAGAGCGTAACCCCGCCAACATCCAGGGTGAATCCCTCCTCAAGGGCCTTATTCACAAACCCCTTCGCGTTGTCCATGTTGCACAGCGTGAGGTAGTGGCCGTCCTCCAGGGAAACGGGTTCCAGCCCCAGCAGCCCGCGCACGGCGTTGTAGTCCGAGATGCCCACCGCCTCGCAGAGCACGACGTGCTCGTAGCCCTTAGGCACGCTCTCGCCAGTGAGTTGAGACATGCGCTGGTACGCTGATGTGTCGCCCCGCAGCTCCGACTCGATGAGCGCGACCCTCATGCTTGCGTGCCGGCCCACCTTCGAAAGGTCGACGCCCGCCTTGGCGACCTCTGCCTCGAGGTCGATGGGGTCCGCCGAGTCATCGGCGGGTGCCGCCGAGATGGACGCGCTGTACGGTATCCCCTGTCTGGTCACGCTGTTGATGGCACCGCAGATGCTCATGCCCGTGGTCATTGCGGTCATCGCAAAGAAGAGGATGAGCGCGATCACGCCCATGGAGAGGGCCGTGGTATTCACGCGCGAGGCGATCTGGCGCGTCGTGAACATGTGGAGGTCGCGCCAGTAGAAGCCCCTGAGATGCGTGAGAAGCGCGGTGAGCGCACCGGCAAGGCCGTAGAAGAAGGCAAAGGTGCCAGCGACCACCATTCCCGTCGTGATAAGGAAGCCGTTCTGCACGGCGGTGGACCGCGGAGCTCATGAGGTCAATCAGCCTCACACGGCGCAGCGTAAGCCAGTTGAAGGCCATCATCACGATGAAGATCACGCCAAAGCACCGGAGGGTGAGCAGGAACGCGTCAGTCGAGAAGAAGAACGAGAAGTGCTGGACCGTGGTCTCGAACATCCGCGCGGTCACAAAGAGCAGCACCTGCGAGAGGAGCGCCCCCAGAGCGATGCCCACCCCAAACGAGACCGCAGCCACCAACAGCGTCTCCAGCGCGAGAACCGCGTTCACCTGCCCCGTGCGCATACCCAATACCTGATAGAGGCCAAGCTCCTTCTTGCGCCGGCGCATGAGGAAGTTGTTCGCGTACACCATGAGAAAGCCCAATACCACGGCGAGAAAGACGGTGACTCCGTCGAGGATCTGCCCCACCTGCCTGAGCGTCTCACCAACATCCCCACGAAGGAAGTCCCCTTGCACGCTGATGGTGTTGAACGCGTAGAACACGGCCACACCCAGGACGAGCGTGAGGAAGTACACGGCGTAGTCGTGCAGGAGCTTGCGCATGTTGCCAAAGGCGAGCTTAGCGAGCATCGTCAACCCCTCCCTGCACGGCCACGACCTGCATGATTCGCTCGAAGAAGGCATGGCGGGCGTCGCTGCCGCGGTCAAGCTCGGTGAAGACGCGCCCGTCGCGAATGAAGAGCACGCGACGGCAGTAGCTCGCGGCGGTCTCGTCGTGGGTGACCATGAGGACCGTGGCGCCCCTCGACTGGTTCAAGGGCGCCGGTGGGCTCGTCTGCCAGCACCAGCCGCGGGCTGGTGACAAGGGCGCGTGCCGCCGCCACGCGCTGGCGCTGTCCGCCGGACATCTGATAGGGATACTTGTCGAGCACTTCCTCGATGCCCAGCGAGGCGGCGGCCGCAACAACGTCCGTCTCGATCTGCGCGGCAGGCACGCGCCCGATGGTCAGCGGCAGCGCGATGTTCTCGCGCGCGGTAAGGCTGTCCAGGAGGTTGGAGTCCTGGAAGATGAAGCCGAGCTTCTCTCGGCGGAAGTCCGCGAGGCGCGAGCGAGAGATGCGCGAGACGTCCGTCCCGCCGAGCATGATGGTTCCCGAGGTGGGGGCGTCGATCGTGGCGATGCAGTTGAGCAGCGTTGACTTGCCCGAGCCAGAGGGTCCCATCAGGGCGACTAAC
>CACYGL010000029.1 GCA_902773995.1 uncultured Coriobacteriaceae bacterium
GGCCGGCCGATCCGGCCCTCAGGGTATCGGGTTCCCACATTCATCCGCACATGTACGGATGAATGTGGGAGGTGTTCGGATAAAGTTGATAATCAAGGAATAGATAATTGCCTGGAAGAGGCCGGGAATCTCTATATGGGTCATCCCCTCGACGAGCGATGGCACGAGGAAAAGCACGAGCACCAGTATCGAGATGGCCACGCCCTCCCAACGCTGGGTCATGATGCATCGGATGAGCGTGACGAGAACGAGCGCCCTGAGGATCGAATAGAGGATGAAGGCGCGGCGATTGAGCGCGATGCGGTCTTTAAGACGACGAACGATTGATTGGAGCCTGCCCTTTGGCATGAGACGTTCCCTTCACGGTTCAACATGTGATGAAAGTAATCCTAGCCTACGCAGAGAAGGTCCAAGAGACTCTTCTCGCCAATGCCCAGGCTGGCGCCAAATTGCCTCCCTTTTTCGGCTTCGTCGAGAATTACTATGGAGCGTGAACGTGCCGCGCATTCGGTGGGTAATAACCGAATGCGCGGCATAGCACAGGGTTCCGACACCCGTTCAAGAGGGGGTATCGTTCATGGATGAGAACAGCATGGAGCCGGTTGTGGTTCCAACGCCTGTGAAGAAGGAAGCTCCGATCATTCAGGCGAGGCTGCGTCACAAGATTCTCAAGATGCCGGAGGAGTCCTGGAAGGCGAGCGGCATTCGCATCTTTGGCCGCAAGATTCGCTCGCTGGTCTACACCACCGACCTCGCGGTCATCAAGAACTGCGACGCAGACGCCGTCTTCGCCGTCTACCCCTTCACGCCGCAGCAGTCCATCTCCGAGGCAATCATCGATGCTCCCAGTGTTTTGCGGCATCGGCGGTGGCACAACGCGTGGCGTTCGCACGGTGACCCTCGCGCACGACGTGGAATGCCAGGGTGCCATGGGCGTGGTTCTCAACTCGCCCATCTCCAACGTCAACCTCCGTGCCGTGTCTCTCGCAATTGACATTCCTACGGTCATCACCGTTGTGAGCGCCGACACCGACATTGCCGCGCGAATCGATGCCGGTGCGGCAATCATCAACGTTGCTGGCGGCAAGGACACGCCGTGCATCGTGAGCAAGATCCGCGAGAAGTTCCCAGACGTCCCCATCATCGCGTCGAGTGGCGGCACGGAGGAGTCCACGCGCGCCACGGTCGAGGCCGGCGCAAACGCCGTCACATACACCCCTCCCGCGCCAGCCATTCTCTTCAAGCAGATGATGGCCCAGTACCGCAGCCCCGCTGCAACCACAGAGCAGCCTCAGCACACCGCGCTCGAGGTGCTCCAGGCGGCTGGGCTCTGGCACGATCAGAACGGGCAGAGTCACTAAGAGTACGACCTCGCGCATAGACGGACGCATCATCTACCTTTCCGCTACAAGCGCCGCCTAGACAGGGCGGGCGCTATACTTGCAACCCGAGTATGGTCGCGGAAGGCGGCGCGCAGGACGCGTCGTTTGTGGCCGCGGCCAGATGCGCCCCCAGGGCGCGGAAGGAGCACCACATGGCACAGCGGGTTCAGGGAACCGAGGACCTCTTCGGTGGATACATGCGCGCGTGGCAGCACATGCAGGACGTGGCGCGCGACCTCTTTGGCGCGTACGGCTTCGACATGGTCGAGACGCCAGCAATCGAGCAGGTAGACACGTTCGTGCACGGCATCGGCGAGTCGACTGACGTCGTGCGTAAGGAGATGTTCCGCATCGTCTCCGGCGCGCTCTTCGAGAACCTGCTCGAGCAGGGCTCTGAGGCTGGCCTCAAGCCCAAGCAGCGCCTGGCCATGCGTCCCGAGGGTACTGCCGGCGTGGTGCGCGCGGCGGTCGAGAACAACATGGTTCCTCAGGGCGCCGCACCTGCCAAGCTGTGGTACGCCGAGGCAATGTTCCGTGGTGAGCGTCCCCAGAAGGGCCGTCTCCGCCAGTTCCACCAGGTGGGCGTCGAATGGCTTGGCGCCGCGGACCCGGCGGCGGACGCCGAGTGCATCATCATGCTCATGGAGTACTACAAGCGCCTTGGCTTTGACCCCTCCCGCCTGCGCCTCTCCATCAACTCGATGGGTGACGCTGCGTGCCGCCCCGCATATCGCGAGAAGGTCCGCCAGTTCATTCTCGACCACGCGGACGAGATGTGCGAGGACTGCCTCGAGCGCGCGGAGATCAATCCCCTGCGCAGCTTCGACTGCAAGAACGACCACTGCCGCGAGGTCATGCGCGACGCCCCTCTCGCTAAGGACAACCTCTGTGACGACTGTGCCGAGCACTATGCCCAGGTGAAACGCTACCTCGATGCCGCAGGCGTCTCTTACGTTGAGGACCCCACCCTTGTGCGCGGCCTCGACTACTACACCCGCACGGTCTTCGAGGTTGAGGCCGTGGACGGTGGCGTTGGCGCAATCGGCGGCGGCGGTCGCTACGACGGCCTCATGGAGCTCGAGGGCGGAAAGCCCACCCCCGGCATCGGCTTCGCGGTGGGCTTCGAGCGCATTGCCCTCGCGCTTGCTGCACAGGGTGGCTCGCTCGAGACTCCCCAGCCGGGCTGCGTCTACGTGGCAGGGACCTCTGCGGACGAGCGCGAGGCGGTCTTCTCGGCCACGCTTGCGCTTCGTCAGGCGGGCGTTCGCACCGAGGCCGACTACCAGGGTCGTTCGCTCAAGAGCCAGTTCAAGCAGGCCGACAAGCTCGGCGCTCGCGTGTGCGTGGTCATCGGGCCCGACGAGGTGGCGGCCAATGCCGTGACCCTGCGCGACATGGAGACGCACGAGCAGACCCAGGTGCCCGTCGAGGCGCTTGTCCCTGCGGTGAGCGCACGACTGGCGCGGTAGCGCCAGCACCTGACGGCGCCGCAAGCCCAGCGCTTGGCGAGGCCGGAAGTTCCGTGTCCCGCGCAGCGGGAAGTACCGTGTCCAGCGCCGCCAATGTTGAGCTTTCGTACGAGATCCCGTCTAACGTGTGCCCTCCGGCGTCATTTTGGCGCCAGAGGGCACATTTCTTCTCGCATGCTGGAGGCACCTCGGGTACCCATCCCCGTGTTCAGCATCGTCTGCTGTGCCAAGCGCGCCCTGCTGTGGCCCCTCGCGAAGTTTATCGCTTATTCTTAAAATGGTGCTGCGTTTCCGCAGGTCGACGAGATCGTTTTTAAGAAATGGCGATAAAAAGGCAAGCGGCGCGAGAGATGCGCCGCTGCTACGCGAAGCGCCGGTCGTGCTTGGCCGCCGAGCGTACCACGAGGAACACAATCACGTAGATCACGGCGACTACTAGCAGAAACGTGCCGTCTCCGTAGTTTGCCAGCGTGGCGGTGGCGTCGTAGAGCCCGTGCAGCATGGCCGAGAGCGCAAAGCCAATAACAACGCACAGCGCGGACCCAATGCGGTGACCGCGCACGACGAGGTACTTGGCCTCCCCGTAGAGCATGCCAAACAGCACGGCAAAGCCCATGTGAGCGGGTATCGCCATGACCGCTCGACTCATGAGCACGCCCGTGCCGCGTTTTCCATGGCCGCAAAGCCGAGCGAGGTGAAGACCGCGTACACTACGCCGTCGTAGCGGCAGTTAAACGCTTGGTTGTTCCACGTGGCGCGTCCCATGAGGATGTACTTGCATGCCTCCTCGATGACGCCCACGACCACGAAGTCAGACAGGAGCTCAAAGCCGAGCGTGTTCTCCCTGAGGCCGGACAGAAGGCCATAGACGGACATTCCCACCTGCTCGAATATGCCAGCGAGAAATGCCGCCAGCACCCCCTGCAGGATGAGGTGCGTAAGAAGCCCCGCAGGCTCCTTCTCCAAGGGGTCGAGGTTGTAGACGTAGCGCATGAGGACGACCGCCGGACCGATGGCCAGGACGAGAAAGAACAGCAGGTAGAGTGTCAGACCGTCTGCCAGAAGGAAGAACATGGTGCACCTTTCCGCGAAGTCTCTGCTGGTTGAAGGGTACCCCATAGCTGAGAAAAAGCACCCTCCGGCGAGAATTCGGCGCCGGAAGGCGCGTCTCGTACGGAATCCCGTCGGGAACCGGTCCCCCGGCGTCAATTCCTCGCCGGAGGGCGCGTCTCGTACGTGATTGATGCGGCAACGCACCTTCCGGCGTCAATTCTTCTCCGAAGGTCATATTTCCGCAGGAGGGGAGAAGGAAACCCCGCTGTGGCGTCATTTCTTCTCCGGAAGGGGCGTTTCGTACGTGATTGCCTCGGGAACCCCTGCTGCGGCGTCAAATCCGCGCTGGAAGGCCCTTTTCGTACGGAATCCCGTATCTACGCTGCGGCGGGCATCCTCCGCACGTCGTCGGCGGGCGTGAGGCCCAGGAGCTGTGCGGGCTTGCTGTCGGGAAACTCGGGGCGCCTGCGCTGCCAGACGCTTATCGCCAGGGTCCATAGCGGCAGCAGGTAGCAGAACGTTGCCGCCACGATGCTCAGTGCCGGTGCCCCCACGCTCGAGAGCACGGCTACGTTGGAGATTGACCACGGCACGAGCGGGCTTACGATGACCACGCTGTTCTCGAGGTCAAGCGCGAGGGCACTCCCCGTGCCCTCGGTACGACGGCACAGCTGGTCGGTGAGCATGATGGCAAGCGTCTGGTTGCACGCGACCATGCACGAGACCACGCTCGTCGCAAGCACCCCAATGAACGGGGTGGAACGGCGCGAGAAGCCCGTGACCAGCCCCACGGCGCCATCGAGCAGCCCAGTCCTCTTGAAGATGCCCGCATAGGTGGACGAGACGCCCACCACGAGCGTCACGTTGGACATCGAGACGACCCCGCCGCCGTCGATGAGCGGCGCCACCGCAGGATCTGCGGCATGATAGCCAAAGACGAGAAGTTGCGGAAGGTCAGCAGGCGAGACCCCCTGCACCCCAACGCACACCACACATGCCACGCCCAGGCTTACCGCCATGGCAACCAGCACATTCACGCGGGCGAGTGAGAGCGCCACGACCAGCGCCGCCGGGAGGATCACAAGCCAAGAAAGCGAGAACTTCTCGGCTAGCGCCGCCGCTACGCCTGCTGCGCTTGAACCTCCCTTTGTCTGCATGCCCATCGCGAGGTACGCAGCGCAGGCGACGAGAAACGGCACGAGGCCGGTACGCAGCATGCGACGCACGTTGTCGTAGAGGCTCGTGCCCGTGAGCTTTGACACCAGGACGGCGCTTCCCGAGAGCGGGGAGCAGCGGTCTCCAAAGTAGCAGCCGGCGAGCACCGCGCCACCGGTGACCAGCTCGTCTGCTCCCATGGCGTGCGCGACGGCCATGCAGATGACGCCCATCGTGGCTGCCGTGCCAAAGGCCGTGCCCATGAGGAGCGACATGAGGCAGCAGAGGAGAAACGCCGCAAGCACGGCGGCGGACGGCTGGACGAGCGAGGAGGACCAGCTCACGATTGCGGCGATGGTGCCGGAGGCGCGCCATGCCGCGGCAAGCGCTCCCGCAACCACAAAGAGGGCGAGCATGGAGGCAACGGAGCGCATGGATGACGCGCCGGCACGCAGCAGCTCGGGGAGTCTGGCGCCATGGTGCATGCCGTAGCCGAGGAAGAGCACAAGCCCGGCCGCGAGTATTGCTGCCAGGGGAATCCCAAAGGCAGTGCCCGCCACGAGCATCCCCGCAAACACCCCAAGCGTTGCCGTCTCTGCCATGTCCCTCGTCCTTCTCAGCGCGTCCTTCCAAGGCATGAGAAACACTATGGACATATGACAACCAAGTCAAACTGATTAATATGGTATGAATCACCAAGTCATTTTGTAATATGGACTCAGCAGGAATAACGCGCAGTGGCGGGGCCGCTGCATGCATGAATTGCGCTGAGAGGTGCCGAGTCGTGAACTTTCAGACCATGGACTACTTTGTCGCCGTTGCCGAGGAACGAAGCTTCACGCGCGCGGCTGGCCTCATGCACGTGAGCCAGCAGACCCTCTCGGCAAGCGTTGCCGCCGCCGAGCGCGAGCTTGGGGTGAAGCTTGTCGAGCGCACCGTCCCGCTCTCGCTCACCTACGCGGGGGAGGAGTTTCTCGCCTATGCGCGGCGCTTCCAGGCCGAGCAGCGCGCCATGGGCCAGGAGTTCCGCGACATCGCGCATAACGACCGAGGCAGGATTCGCGTGGGCGTCACCGCCACGCGCGGCCACATCATCATGCCGCGCGCCATTGCCATGTACCAGCGGGCGCACCCCCACATCTCCATCGCGCTCTTCGAGGGCGAGAACGACGAGCTTGTCGACGAGCTGGGGGAGGGCCGGCTCGACATGGTCGTGGCCACCGTCGCGGAGCGTGTACCAGGCCTCGAGGTGCACCAGCTCTTCCGAGAGGAGGTCGTGCTCATCGTTGCGCGGTCTCTGCTCGAGGACCTCTACGGTGACGAGGCGGAGCGCGTGGCCGCAGCCTGCGAGGCCACGGGTTCGATCGAAGGGCTTGCGGCTTGCCCGTTCCTTCTCATGGGCGAGAAGGACGTGCCGGGCGAGTTCTCGCGACGCAAGCTTGCCGAGGCGGGCATCTCGCCCGAGGTGCGCGTGGTGTCGAAGAACTCCGAGACGCTCATGGCCCTGGCGCTGCGTGGTGTTGGCGCGTGCTTTGTGCCCTCCGAGCTTGTCGCCACCTCCTTCGCCGATCCCGAGGCGGCTGGCATGCGCGTCATTCACCTGGGAGAGGAGATGAGCTACCCGCTCTCGGTGGCGTGGCGCTCCGCAGACCACGTGTGGTCGGCCGTTATCGGCTTTGACCAGGTGCTTCGCCAGCAGTTTGCCGACGGCTCCAGGATGACGTAGGAGCTGGCTACGTTGCCGCGGGGGCAAGCCCTGCCGCAGAGGCTCTTCTCGCCCTAGAGGTGCCGCGGCGATACACATTCGTGCACGAATCTGTATCGCGCGCAGGTCGATACAGATTCGGCATACGAATGTGTATCAATTTCTCTCAAGTCGACTCACACGCCCGTCACATTAGCAGCCGGTAAGGTGAGCAGGTAGCGCGCATTTCAATTACTGATAGAAGCGAGGCTCAATCCCCTCGTAAAACTCCACCCATTTGCTCACGATGTAGGCGTGGTTCTGGACGACAAAACGCTGGATGTCTCGTAGGTCCCTCTTCGAGAGGTCACCTGGTCGGGCAACGATGCACCCGCCGTTCTTGGTTAACCAGAATTTGGCGTCACCGTCTGCTGGGCGTCTTACGCCAACATGCACATGGATTGGCTCGTTATTCTCGCCAGCCCAAAAGTACAGCACGAATGTGCCAAAGACGAGGATCTTTGGCATTATGCGATGTTCCCCTCGCCTGAGTGCCGCTCGGCCATATCGAAGATGAGGGGGGCGTTGTTGTGCAAGAAGTCCGTGAGAAACTCAAGCTCGGTCGTTGAGAATCCATCCACGTCCTTCCAGCGGCACTGGGGGAGAAGGCAATCCGCTGAGTCGAGACCCCCATCTCTTGGGCGCTCGACAACCACGCGAACCGTCCCATCGGCCCGAGTGGCTGAGCAGGCTATTCTCGTCTCGTCATCTAAGCGGGCATATTCCCACAGCATGGCGGCCTCCTTCCGAAACTAGGAAAAGCATACCCAATGCTGCGCCATCCTTCTCATCGCTGCCGAATTGCCGCCTGGCGATACACGTTCGTGCACGAACCTGTATCGCGCGCAGGTCGATACAGGTTCGGCATACGAATGTGTATCGACAGCCCAGAGGTGCATCGGCAACCCAGACGTTGCGGCGCCGGCAGCGGAGGAACGGAGCAGCGCTACTGGTACCGCAGCGACTCCACGGGGTCGAGCCGCGCGGCGGTAGAACCCAAAGAGCACGCCGATGCCCACGCAGATGCCGCTGGCGAGACCAACCGCCGTGGGGGAGATGACAGGCGTCACCGAAAGGCCGCTCATCTCGCTCGACAGGCTGGCAAACTGCGCAAGCACGTTGGCGCCGGCATACCCCAGGATTATCCCGAACGCGCCTCCCACCAGGCACAACGTGATGGACTCCAGCAGGAACTGCCACGTGATGTCTGCGCGGCGCGCCCCCAGCGCCTTTCTCAGCCCGATCTCGCGGATTCTCTCGGTGACGTTGGTGAGCATCATGTTCATGATGCCAATGCCGCCCACGACGAGAGAAACGCCGGCCACGCAGGTCATGAGCGCCTGGAACGCGCCCATCGTCGAGTCGAGCTGCTCGATGACCGAGGCCATGGTAGTGACGCCCACGTAGTAGTTGGGCGCCTCGCCGCTCGAGGGGTCCTCATCGGGAAGGTTGAAGTAGCCCCTAAGATAGGACTCCGTCCGTGCGGGAATGGATCTGGCTCACGCCCGTATTGCCGCTCATGCGCTTCTGCATGGTCGAGAGCGGCACAAAGGAGTAGCCATTCATCATGCCCGAGCTGCCAACCACGCCCACAACGGTGTAGTCGTCGTTGCCAACGTGGACGCTCTGCCCCACCGCCTCGTCCGCCGATCCCCACATGCGCTCAGCAATTGCCTGGTCGAGCATGATGACGCGCGACCCTGCGTCCTCCTCGCTCTGCATGATGACGCGCCCGGCGATGGCTTTCGTGCCCATGGCCTCGAAGTACTCTGGCTCCACGCCCAGAAGGGTGCTGTTCTCCTGGGCCACACCGTTGGAGATGGCTCCCGAGTTGTAGGACGCCGCTGTGATGAACTCGTAGTCGTCAGACATTCCGGCCTCGAGCGCCGCGATGTCATCCATCGTGACCTCACGACCAGGCCAGCAGTCGATCATGACCGTGCGTGACTGGGAAAGCCCAAGCTCACCCACAAGCGATGCCTTGACGCCGTCTATGAGCGCTGTCATGGAGATGACGGCAGCGATGCCAATGACAATGCCCAGGATCGTGAGCAGGCTTCGTCCTCGGTTTGCCTGGATGGCCGAGAAGGTCTCGTAGAAGAGGTCTCGGATTCTCATGCGCCCGTCACCTCCTGCGTGCCGTCGAGCGCCTTCCGCTCTCGCTGGGCAAGCGATGCCACGTAGGCGCGCTCCTGCTCGTCAGAGAGGAGCCGTCCGTCTCGTATGTGTACCACGCGGTCCGCCCAGCCTGCGACGCTCGAGTCATGCGTGATGAGCACTACGGTCTTGCCGCGTTCTTGCATGCGCCTGAACGTTCGCATGACCAGCTCGCCGGTGGCGGAGTCGAGGTTTCCCGTGGGTTCGTCAGCGAGGATGAGCGCGGGGTCGTTCACCAGCGCGCGGGCGATGGCCACGCGCTGCATCTGGCCGCCGGAAAGCTCGTTCGAGCGGTGGGTGTAGAGGCTTTCGGGAAGGCCTACCTCTGCAAGAGCCTGCCACGCCCTCAGCTCGCGATCGGCGGTGGTGCCCCTGCTGTAGACCAGGGGGAGCATCACGTTTCGAAGCACCGTGGCACGTGGGAGCAGGTTGAATGACTGGAAGACAAAGCCAAGCCGCGTGGAGCGAACGTGTGCCAGCTCGTCGTCGGTGAGCTTTGAGACGTCGATGCCCTCGAGGAGGTAGAGTCCGGACGTGGGGCGGTCGAGGCAGCCGAGGATGCTCATGAGCGTGGACTTGCCCGAGCCGGAAGGGCCCATGATGGCGAGAAACTCGCCGCGCTCGACGTCCAGGCTCACGCCGCGAAGCGCTGGGGTGAGGCCGGCGGCCGACGAGTAGATGCGACAGACCTTCTCGGCGTGAATGACGTGGGAGGCCATGCTAGGCCGCCGAGCTCGAGGAGGATGCCTCGCCGGTCATGGTGTCCGCGTCTGTCTCCGCGCCTCCCTGCATCACGCCTATCACGACCTCGTCGCCTTCGGCAATGTCACCCTCGACGGCTGCCATGGTTCCGTTGGATGCAAGCACCGTGACGTGTCTTGCCTCCGTTGTGGGGAAGCCGGAATCGTCCTGCCCGGTAACAACGCTCACCATGGCCTGGTCCCCCTCGCCGTCTACGGCGCTCAGCGGCAGCATGAGCGCGTCGGGGATGTCCGTCGAGGAGATGGTGACGCTTGCCGTCATGCCTGGCTTGAGCGACGGGTCCGGGTTGGGGATGAGAAGGTCGACGGCATAGGTGACCACGCTTCCGCCGTAGCCCGACATGGCGCTTGATGCGTCCGCGGAGGAGACCGTGGCAATGCGGGTGACGGTGGCATCAAGCTCGACGTTGGGAAGCGCCGAGAAGGTCGCGCGCGCCGCCTGCCCAACGGAGACCTTTGAGATGTCCATCTCGTTCACCTGCACCGATACTGTCATCTGCGAGAGGTCGCCGATGGTGATGAGCGCGCCGGATGCGCCAGAGGAGACCGTGGCTGCCGCGCCAGCGCCTGCCCCGGAGCCCACTGCCGCGCCCTCGACGGCGTTCATGACCACGATCGTGCCCGAGGCCGGTGCCGTGACCGTGCGCTTGTCTGCGGTGGCAACGGCGTCGTCATAGGCGGACTGGGCTGTCTCGAGTGCGAGCTGGGCGGAGTCGACGGCGTCGGCGGCCGAGTTCACCGTGGCGAGGTCCGTCTGGTCTGCGTAGTATGCCTTGTAGGCAGTGTTGTAGTTCTCCTTGGCGGAGGAGAGCTGCGTCTTTGCCGAGCGCAGCTGGATGTCCGCCTCGCGCACGGCCTTGTCGAGTGAGTCGTTGCGGATGGTGAGGAGGGTGGTGCCCGCCTCGACGTAGTCTCCCTCGCTTGTCACCACGACGGAGCTCATGGGCTGGACGTTGCCAGACGCCTTGACCTCGTCCTTGAACTCTCCGCGCATGACCGGTGTGGTCTGGAGTGCTGGCTCCTCGGGGGAGCTTGCGGTCTGCTGGGATGTCACGGTCCATACAAGGACTCCGAGAACCGCGCAGGCAGCGACAATGCCAATGACGATGTTCCTGCGGCGGCGCTTCTTGCGGTGGGCGAGGAGGCTCGCCATGGCGTTGCGGGTCTCCTCGTCCTCCTCGGCGTTCTCACCAGGCAGGGGAGGAAGGGCGTTGGGGGAGTCCCCGGAGATGACGGGGAGGTTTTCGAGCGGGTGGCCCTTCGGCGCTGTCTTGTTGGGTTCGCCGAGGTCGTTGGTGTGGTCGGTCTCCTGCTGCCGGACCTGTTCAACTCGCCTTTTGAAAATGATACCGGGGCGTAGCAATCAGGAAGCTATCGGGAACCTTACAAATCCGTAAGCGGCGCTGGCACCTGCGGCGTGACGGTCGGTCATGGCATCGTTGCGCCTTCGAGTCGATACACATTCGCACCCGAATCTGTGACGCGCGCAGGTCGATACACATTCGTATGCCGAATGTGTATCGCACGAGCCGTGCGACCCTGCGGACGGCTCGTGCTTAACAGGGCCCCTGCACGAAGTACCCCGGAAATGCGGAGATGACCTCGTCCCTCTCGTCGAGCATCACGTGGAGATGGTGGACCGTGACGTAGGAGGCCTCCTCGGGGTCGTGGTTCGCGACCGCCTCCACGAGTTCGCGGTGCTCGTCGAGGATTGAGCCCCAGCCCATGCCACGTGCCTGGACATGCAGCCAGCGATAGCGTTCGAGGTCGAGGTTGGTCTCCTCGAGCCATGCCCAGGCGCGCTGCCTCCCGGCGATGCGGTAGAGCTCCTCGTGCATGCGGTTGTCCGCGTTGAAGAAGGCGCGCTGGTCATGGGCGCCCATGGCGCGCTCCTGCTCGCCGAGGAGACAACAACCGCGCGCTCGGTGTTCGACCGTAGGAAGCGCGCGCACTCCGCCGCATCGAGGTCAACCAAGGCCACGTACGAGCCGCTCTTTGGGCGGGTGACAACGAGTCCCTCCTGGCGCAGGCGCACAATCGCCTCGCGGACGGGGGTGCGCCCAACCCCAAGGCGCTCACGTATCGCTGTAGGGGAGAGCCGTTCTCCCGGGGCAAAGCGAAACTCCATGATGCCGCGCCTAAGTGCGCCATACGCGAGTTCGGCCTGTTGGTCCTGGTCGGTACTGTCTGGCATCCGGATCTCCTTGGACTTGAGTATAGTGGCTAGCATATTACTCATTAACTGGAATGTAAGTTAAGCCAGAATCACGGCAACCACTGGGGATGCGCGTTTACCGATATTTGGAATTCACTTGCGAAAACACCACGTAACGCCTTGACTTCTCATATCCAAGGCGAGAATATCACAGGCATAACTAACATGCTAGATTACTCCAAGGAGGAGTGGCCATGGATTCAACAACCAAGGTCTTGACGTTCGGCGAGATCATGATGCGGCTCTCGCCCCCCGACCACCTGCGCCTGGAGCAGGCCACCACCATGGACGTGCGCTACGGCGGGGCCGAGGCGAACGTCGTTGTCCCAGCGAACCGCATTGGAGACTGTGCCCTGCGCAGCCTCTCGGCCTATGGGGTGGACGTGAGCCGCGTCGTGCGCGAGGGTGACCGCCTCGGCACCTATTACTTCGAGCTGGGCGCGTCCGTGAGGCCCAACGGCTGCGTCTACGACCGCAAGTACTCCGCGATGAACCTGGCGTCCCGCGCGGTCTTCGACTGGGACTCGATTCTCGAGGGCGTCGAGGTCTTCTACGTCTCCGGCGTCACGCCGGCCGTCTCGCCCGAGATGGCCGCTGCGTGCGAGGAGGCCCTTGCAGCCTGCCGAGAGCGCAGCATCACCACGGTCTGCGACCTCAACTACCGCGGTCGCCTCTGGTCGCCCGAGCGTGCGCGCGAGGTCATGAAGCGCCTGCTGCCTCTCGTCGACATCTGCATCTCAAACGACGAGGACGCCGAGGCCTGCCTGGGCATCTCGCATGGCTCCGGCTCTCTTGCCACCGGAATCGAGGAGCGCGATTCCTACGTGCAAATCGCAGCAGACGTCTGCGAGCGATACGGCTGCAAGATGGTCGCCTCGATCGTCCGCGACATCCGCTCCGTGGAGGACTCCGACTGGATGTCGCTCATCTACGCCGACGGTCAGGCGCACTTCTCGTCCGTCCACCACATGCACGTGCTCGAGGGCGTCGCGGCGGGGGATGCGTACGGCGCGGGCCTCATCCACGCCCTGCTCCATGGCTTCGACCTCGACCGCGCGGGCGAGTACGCGATAGCCGCGAGCGTCCTCAAGCTCACGGTTCGCGGGGACTCTAACCTCGTAAGCGTCGACGAGATCGAGTCGGTTGCAAAGAGCGGCGCCGCCCTGCGCGTGAGCCGCTAGGGCGTGTCTCTAAGGGAGTGATTCAATGAGCTACATGGATGGGTTCTACAAGGGCGTTGAGCAGGTCGGCGTTGTGCCCGTTGTCGTTCTCGACCGTGCGGAGGACGCAGTGCCGCTGGGGAAGGCGCTTGCCGAGGGCGGGCTTCCTGCGGCCGAGGTCACATTCCGCACTGCGGCAGCAGCAGACTCGATTAGCGCCATCGCCAAGGAGTGCCCCGACGTCCTCGTGGGCGCAGGCACCGTCCTCAACGAGGCCCAGGCCAAGCGCGCAGTTGACGCCGGCGCGCGCTTTGTGGTCTCTCCCGGCTACGACATGGGCGTTGTTCGCTGGTGCCTCTCACACCAGGTGCCGGTGATTCCTGCCGGCGTCACGCCCACCGAGGTCATCGCTCTCGTGAACGAGGGCATCGAAGTCACCAAGTTCTTCCCGGCGGCGCAGTATGGCGGTCTCTCCACCATCCGCGCCCTGGCCTCTGTCTTCGTTGGGCATCGCTTCATGCCCACGGGCGGGGTGAACGCCGAGAACCTCAATGACTACCTCGCTGACCCTGCCATCATTGCTTGCGGGGGCACCTGGATGTGCAAGCCGGCCATGATTCACGCGGGCGAGTTCGATCGCATCTGCGAGCTCTCGCGTGAGGCGGCCGCCATCGTCCGGGGGTAGGGTCGCGCTGGACGATGCCGGTCTGAGCCTCCTCTCTGCTTGCCGTTTCACATGATATTTGCAGTAAAATACATGTGAACCCATCGAGAGGAGGCTCGGCATGCCGGCGATGACGTCGCTTAGCGAGTTCAACAGGCACCAAAGCGAGACAATATCCGAGCTTGAGAAGACGGGGGAGCCCCTGTACCTCACCAGAAACGGGAAGTCTGCCGTGGTGGTCATGGACGCGGACGCTTTCGATCGCATGGTTTCTGCCAAGGAGGAGCTCCGCACTCGCGAAATGGCAGTGTACGACGGTCTCATGCAGGGATACCAGGACGTTCTTGATGGCAAGGCGGCCCCCGCGCAAGATGCCTTCACCCGCATTCGCTCCAAGCGCGGCTGGTAGCGCCATGTCGTGCGAGGTGCTGCTCACCCAACGCGCGGAGAGTTTCCTTCTCGAAAATGTGACTCTCGAACGCGTGATGAGAAGGATTGAGGAAACCGTTGAACTTCTCGGCGCGTATCCTTTGATCGGCAAAGCGTACGATCCATCGTATCCTGCCGCACGCCCTCCCTTTCCGTGCAGGTTTCTTCAAGTTTCCGACACACCGTTCACGCTCTATTATCTCTTTGACGAGGAGGCCGGCGTCGTGACGGTCTTCGACGTCGAGTGGAGCGCGGGTGACCCGCGGCGCCGCTTTGCGTGAGTAGCGCTTTGGCGCGGCGAGGTTGGAGGTAGTTCGTGCGTTGCGAGTTTCTCGGCGAGAAGGACGATGCCACGCGGCTTGAGTTCCGCGTGCCCGAGGCCTGCACGGCGCTTGATGTGGCCTTGGGCACGGGCATGTCGCGTCGCTCCGCTGCCCGCGCGTTCCAGCGCGGCGAGCTTTCGCGTGACGGAGAGGTGCTCGCGCCGTCGTCGTGGCTTTTGGCGGGCGATAGGGTGACCGTTGCCCTTGCGCGCTCCGCGGTTACCCCCGCATTGTCGGACGTCCCTCCTGCCACCATCATTTACCAGGACTCCGTCTGCCTTGCTGCAGAGAAGCTCGCGGGAATCCTCGTCCACGGGGACGGCACGGGCGCACCTACGCTCACAGACCGCGTGCGCGTCTCGCTTGTGCGCCAGGGTGTGGCTGCCATCCCCCAGGCGGTGCAGCGCCTGGATGTCGATACCACGGGCATTGTGCTCTTCTCGCTCTCCGAGGAGTACCAGCCGGCGTTTGACGCGCTCGTGGCCGGCCACGCCATGCGCAAGCGCTACCTCGCCGAGGTGAGCGGGGAATTTCCGGAGAGCTTGACCACCATCGAGAAGCCCATCGGCCGCGACCGCCACGACGCGCGCCGCATGCGCGTATGCCGGCCGGGGCAGGGGCAGGCAGCCCTCACGCGCGTACGCGTGCTCGAGCGGCGTGCGGCAAGCACGCTCCTTCTCGTCGAGCTGGGCACGGGCCGGCGCCACCAGATTCGCGTACACCTCTCATCCGTGGGCTTTCCCATCATGGGGGACGTGCTCTACGGTGGCGCTCGCGATGCGCGCGGTCTCATGCTGCATGCGCTGGAGGAGGAGTTCGACCATCCGGTGACCGGCGCGCACGTGCTTCTCCGCACCGAGATGCCGCAAAGGTTCCGAGCGTAGCTGGGAGTTGCGCGACTGGGGCTGTGCGCCCGCTTGCAACACCATTTCGACCCATGCAGCGCAAGCACGGTTGCGCGATACTGTTGATGAAGGGGACGCCGTCGCGGTGACGGCGTGACGCCGTTTGCAGTGCGGCGCGTAGAACAGAAAAGAAGCGAGAGGATTCGCCGATGGCTGACACCATGCGTGGCGTGTACACCAACCTGACCGAGATCAGGCGCAATGTCTTCTGCGAGGTGGCGAAGATTGCGTACGAGGGCGGGGAAGACGAGGCGAAGAAGCTCGACGAGCTGCCGTACAAGATCATTCCCGGCGACGTTGCCACCTATCGCGAGAGCGTCTTTCTCGAGCGCGCCATCGTGGGCGAGCGCATCCGCCTCACGCTGGGTCTCCCACTGCAGGGCGTTGACCGTCCCGAGCAGCTCTCCGACGGCCTCGCCGAGGCGGCAAAGCCCGAGACCTACTACCAGCCGCCCCTCATCAACATCATCAAGTTCGCCTGCAACGCCTGCGAGGACAACGTCTACCGCGTGACCAACATGTGCCAGGGCTGCCTTGCGCACCCCTGCCGCGAGATCTGCCCCAAGGGCGCCATCACCTTTGTGGACAAGAAGGCCCACATCGACCAGGAGAAGTGCGTCCACTGTGGGCAGTGCGCCAAGGTCTGCCCGTACCACGCCATCCTCCACAAGGAGCGTCCCTGCGCCTCCGCCTGCGGCATGAAGGCCATCGGCTCCGACGAGCACGGCCGCGCGCAGATCGACTACGAGAAGTGCGTCTCGTGCGGACAGTGCCTCATCAACTGCCCGTTTGGCGCCATTGCCGACAAGAGCCAGATCTTCCAGGTCATCCAGGCCATCAACGCTGGCGACGAGGTCATCGCCGCCGTTGCGCCGGCGTTCGTCGGCCAGTTTGGCGGCAAGGGCAACGTGGGCAAGCTGCGCGAGGCCTTCCACCAGCTGGGCTTCTCGGGCGTCGAGGAGGTGGCGCTCGGAGCCGACCTCTGCACCATCCAGGAGGCAGACGACTACCTGAACGAGGTTCCCGACAAGCTCCCCTTCATGGGCACCTCCTGCTGCCCGGCGTGGTCGGTCATGGCCAAGAAGGAGTTCCCCGAGTACGCTAACTGCATCTCGATGGCCCTCACGCCCATGACGCTCACGGCGCGCATGATTCGCACCCAGCACCCCAACGCCAAGATCGTCTTCGTGGGGCCCTGCGCGGCCAAGAAGCTCGAGGCCATGCGCAAGTCCATCAGGAGCGAGGTGGACTTCGTGCTCACCTTCGAGGAGATGGCGGGCATGATGGAGGCCAAGCAGATCGACTACCTCTCGCTGGCCGACGACAACAAGAGCGACTTCGACGTTGCGTCTGCCGACGGCCGTGGCTTTGCCGTGGCGGGCGGCGTGGCCACGGCGGTTGTCAACGCCATCCACCGCCGCTACCCCGACCGCGAGGTCAACGTGGCAAACGCCGAGGGCCTCGAGGACTGCCGCAAGATGATGAAGGACGCCGTGCGCGGCAAGTACCCAGGCTACCTGCTCGAGGGCATGGCGTGCCCCGGTGGCTGCGTGGCCGGCGCCGGCACGCTTCAGGCAATCAACAAGTCTGCCGCGGCGGTGAAGCGCTACGCCAAGCGCTCGCCGCACCAGAACGCCACCGAGAACGCGTATCGAGTGCTCATCCCGGCGTCGAGGAAACCTTCGAGGCCCAGCGCCCGGTTGCGGAGAAGTAAGGTGCGTCGCTATCTGCCCTAGGCGCTCGCTTTTCCCGCCCAAGGCCGGAAACCTGCGGGTTAATAGCATCGTGCCGAGAAGGACCAAGCTCTCTAGCTGCGGTTCTTCTCGGCACTGGCTTTTTGCGACTGCTACTAAGCCGCAGGTCTAGCGGGGGAGGCCCGCTGGTGCCCCCCTGCGCACAAAAACGACCCCGCTGGCAGCATGTGCCAACGGGGCCGCAGCGGTTCTCACACAGAGTTACGCGGACTTCTCGCCCTTGACCGAGGCATAGAAAGTTGCCTGGTCGAACACGTCCTTGATAGTCTTGCCGTGAACAAAGGGGAGCGTGAGGAATTCGTCAACGGTGTCGACAAGCTCGCTGCAGTCGACGAAGTGGTTCTTTGAGTTGCGCCGCGAGGTGTCCTGCGCGCGCCAGGCCTCATAGTTGACGTCTGTGAGGTAGTAGACGGCCGACCCGACCTTCATGTACACCGAGTGGTTTCTATGAAGGTAGTCGGCCAGATCGTTGTAGCTGATGTCGAGCGCCTCTGCAGCTTTCTTTCCCATGGCATGTCCTTTCGCCGAACGACCATGACGTGCATAAATTGACTATATCCCCGTTGGCCCAGAGTTAGTCCCGCGTTTGGATAATGTTCCCTTCTCGTCGGCAAGCGATTGTTTCTCCAAATAAGCAGCAGTTCGAAGGGGGTGTGCATCCGCCGCCCGCCCGATTGGTCGCGGTTGGCGCGGTCTTCCCGCGGCGCGTGCGCTAGCATGGTTGGGAATGCGCAGAGGTTCTGGCGCTTCTTTGCACCCGTTTGAGGCTTGATGAAGGAGTGCCGCCATGGAAGCAGACGATGCCAAGGTCCTTGCGTCCGCGTGTGCGATGCGCCGCACCGTGCGCACGTTTGATGGCACGCCTCTCTCGCCAGAGGCGCGCGAGCTTCTGGAAACCCTGGCAACCAATGACGCGAATCCCTATGACATACCGGTTGAACTGCGGCTTATTGATGCCGAGAAGTACGGTGCCACCAGCCGCGTGATTCGCGGGGCCAGCTGGTACGTGGTGGGCTCTCTTACGCGCTGCGCTCATGCTGAGGAGGCCTTTGGCTACGTGGTCGAGCGCCTGGTCCTTGCCGCGGCGGCGCACAGCATTGGGACTGCGTAGCTTGCGGGCACCATCGACCGGCCAGCATTCGAACACGTTGCAGGCGTGGACGAGGACGAGAACCGCATCATGCCGGCTGTCATCGCCGTGGGGACGCCGGCGGGGCGCGCTTCCGCGCTTGAGCGGGTCATGCGCTCGAAGCTCCACGCGGACGAGCGAGTGGATTGGGGCACCCTGTTCTTCCAGGGAGATCTTGCGAATCCCATCGCTTCGCCGGATGCATGCGACCCTGCAATTTCGGCCGCGCTCAGCTGCGTGCGACTGGCGCCCTCGGCGCAGAACCTCCAGCCGTGGCGGCTCGTCTGCTCTGATGGGCGCATCGACCTCTTTGAAGATCGCACGCTGCCGCTCAGGCCCATCGGTGACGTGCAGCTCGTTGACATGGGGATTGCGATGCTCCACCTTGAGGCGGGTCTCGCCCAGCAGGGCGTGCGTGGTACGTGGTCGTTCGACGGGCCGGCAGCAAGTGCGGCTGCCACCAATGCCCCCGCCACCTACGTTGCCACCTTCAGTTTTTAAACATAAATCGCATCAAGTGTCGTTTACTTCTCACATCATGGGGTAGATAATTCATCGAAATAAAGGTTAGCTTCGAGGCACGGCTCGGGGCTCGAGTGGGGGAGGCGATACCGATGGGCAGTGAAGACGAGATACATTCAGACCTGTCTGCGGCTGCCAACCCAAGGCACGCCCGTTTGTAGGTCCCAGGAGGGCCAGCAACGCGAAGCTTAAGTCGCATCAAGGGCGCTAGCAACCTGGCGGTTCGCAGGCAGCAGTTCTACAGGTTGCGATAGCAGAGGAGTGATACCACCTTAATAGCCCAAGGTAGGTCCATTTGATACAGGGAGGGCCGGCAGTCCAAGGAGACGCCGGCCCTCTGTTTTTGCTGTTGTCGTCAACGCCCGTTGCTAGTGGCGCACCTCGAAGGGCGTCTCTTCTCCGCGCTCGAAGGCGAGAAGCGCGCTTGCGGAGTTGCGAATCATGGCCTCCACGTCCTCGGCGGTGTAGAACGCCATGTGCGGAGATACGATCACGTTTGGGAAGGCCATGAGGACCGAGCGGTCTCGGTTGGGAAGCACGTCTCGGCTGCGGTCCAGGTAGTAGAGGTCCTCCTCGTGCTCGATGGTGTCGAGTGCCGCCGCGCCCACCTGCCCGGATTCCACGGCCTCCACCAGTGCTTGCGTATCGATGAGCATGCCGCGCGCCGCGTTCACTATGGTCACGCCATGCTTCATCTTGGAGAAAGCCGCGGCATCAATCATGTGTCGGTTCTCGGGCAGGCCGGGTGCGTGGAGCGTGATCGCGTCGGACTCGGCGTAGAGGGTGTCAAGGTCGACGTAGGCCGCGAGCTTGGCGACCTCGGGGGTGGGGTAGGGGTCGTAGGCGAGGAGCCTGCAGCCGAAGCCCGCAAGGTGCCTCACGACCGTGGTGCCAATGCGCCCGGTGCCGATGACGCCCACCGTTGAAGGCCAAAGTCCTGTGCCAGGGACTGGCGCGAGAGGAGCTTGACCTTGCGCTGCGCCATGAGCAGCAGCATGATGGCGTAGTTGGCCACGCCCTCGGGCGGATAGGGGGCGTTTGCCACGCGCATGCCCAGCTCGTAGGCGTGGGCCACGTCGATGTGCTCGTAGCCGATGGTCCTGGTGGCAAGGTTCTTGATGCCCTCCGCATGAAACGCGTCGAGAAGCTCGGCGTTCATGGGGTTGGTGATGATGCAGAGGGCGTCATAGCCGCTGGCCAAGCCAACGTTCTCGAGGCTGGGGTACTCGGATGTCCAGCCGTACTCGAATCCCATCTCGTGCGCGCAGGCGTCAAGGTAGCCCAGCTCGTCATACTCGCGCAGGGCATAGGCAAAGAGCTTCATGTTGGTTCTCTCCTTAGTTCTCGTGCCAAGTGCGGGTCCATGGTAGTCGCGGCTGGGATGCGGATGGGGAATGGGGAGCAATGCGAAACATGCCGGTCAAAAGCGAGCGCTGACGTTGTCGGGCAACTTTCGGACAGAATTCGCGCTGGGCAAGGAGCAAAACGTCCGATTCCTGCCCCATGGTTCTCCGAAGCCAACTCGGATGCCCGAATGGGGCAGACTTGGAGCTTCGACAGGTGTTGAAACTACGCACGGCTGAGGGCGAGAAGGACAAAAGCCCAGCAATCCACAAAGCTTAAAAGCGACCGTGCGTAGTTCGGGGCCCGGGGCGTGCGGACCGCGTGCCCCGAGCCGGCGGAAACGCAGACGACTCGTCCTTCTCGCCTATCAACCTATGCACGGAGAAAATCTCAGCGCGTATACAGTAGATTCTTGCTGCTCCAAGGTTTACCGCCCTCAGCGCTGGGTAACTAGATAGACGTTGGCTTGTCTCAAGGGAAAGAAGCGCACATGAAGCAATTCAAGACGGAGTCCAAGAAGCTCTTGGACCTCATGATCAACTCGATTTACACCAACAAGGAGATTTTCCTGCGCGAGCTTATCTCCAACGCGTCGGACGCCATCGACAAGCTGAGCTTTGAGAGCCTCACCAACCCGGACGTCCACGTTGACCAGGACTCGCTTGCCATCCACCTTGCCTTTGACAAGGACGCGCGCACCATCACGGTGAGCGACAACGGCATCGGCATGACCAAGGACGAGCTGGACAAGAACCTGGGCACCATTGCCCATTCGGGCTCGGAGGCCTTCAAGGAGGCAAACGCAGAGCACCAGGGCCAGGATATGGACATCATCGGCCAGTTTGGAGTGGGCTTCTACTCCGCCTTTATGGTTGCCGACAAAGTCCGCGTGGTGAGCCGTGCCTATGGTGCGGACGAGGCGTTCGCCTGGGAGTCCGACGGTCGGAGCGGCTACACCATCGAGCCTGCCGCCGAGGGAGAGCGCTCTGGCGAGAACGACCACGGCACCGATGTGACACTCTACCTGCGCCCCTCGACCGAGGAGGACAACACCGATCGTTTCCTCTCCGAGTGGGGTCTGCGCGACCTTGTCACTCGCTACTCCAACTACGTGCGCCATCCCATCCAGATGATGGTCACCAAGAGTCGCGAGAAGCCCAAGCCCGAGGACGCCGGCGACGACTACAAGCCCGAGTACGAGGACTACCTGGAGCTTGAGACCCTCAACTCCATGACCCCCATCTGGAAGAAGCGTTCGAGCGAGGTCAAGCAGGAGGACTACGACGAGTTCTACAAGTCGACCTTCCACGACTGGGAGAAGCCACAGCGTACGATCAGCTTCCACGCCGAGGGCGCGCTCTCGTACGACGCGCTGCTCTTCATTCCGTCCGAGCAGCCCTTCGACCTCTACAGCAAGGACTACGAGAAGGGCCTGGCTCTCTACTCGTCAAACGTCCTCATCCAGGAGAAGTGCGCCGACCTCTTGCCCGACTACTACAACTTCGTACGCGGCATCGTCGACTCGCCTGACGTGACGCTCAACATCTCCCGCGAGACGCTTCAGCAGAACTCGCAGCTCAGGGCCATCGCTCGTCGCATCGAGAAGAAGATTCACTCCGAGCTCGAGGACATGCGCGACAACGACCGCGAGGGCTACGAGAAGTTCTTTGGCAACTTTGGCCGCGGCCTCAAGTTTGGCATCTACAACTCCTACGGCTCGAAGGCCGCCGACCTCGCTGACCTGCTGCTGTTCTGGTCAGCCAAGGAGGGCAAGCAGGTCACGCTCAAGGAGTACGTGGCCGCCATGCCCGCCGAGCAGGACAAGATCTACTACGCCGCCGGCGACTCCCGCGACCGCCTGGAGAAGATGCCCGTGGTGACCTCGGCCGTGAACCACGGCTTCGACGTGCTTCTCTGCACGCAGGACGTCGACGAGTTCATGTTCCAGTTCATGCGCACCTACCACGTGGACGCCGTGGCGGGTGACTCCGAGCACAAGGGCACCGACGCCCGCGACCTCGAGTTTGCCAACGTCTCCTCCGCGGACCTCGACCTTGCGACCGAGGACGAGAAGAAGGCAGCCGACGAGGCAACCACCGAGCACAAGGACCTCATCGACGAGCTCAAGGGCGACCTGGGTGACAAGGTCACCGACGTGCGCGTGGCTGCCGGCCTGGGCGACGCTCCTGCGGCGATTGCCTCCGAGGGCCCGGTCTCGCTCGAGATGGAGCGCGTGATTTCCCAGGGCCCCGAGGCGGCCTCTGCCCCTAAGGCTCAGCGCGTGCTGCAGCTGAACGCCGCGCACCCCGTGTTTGGCAAGCTCGTCGCGGCGCAGGAGGCTGGCGAGAAGGACCGTCTCAAGCTCATGGGGTCCATCCTCTATGACCAGGCACTTCTCGTCGAGGGACTGCCCATCGACGACCCGGTGGAGTTCGCCAAGAACGTGACTGAGCTCATGTAGGAGTCGGTGGGGAAGCCTACTCGGCGGGGTCGGCCGGTGTCGCTGCGCTTTGCGCCTCACTGGCCGCATCCTTATCATCACCGGCAACCGCCCTCGTGACCTCCTTGGAGGGAACAAGGGCGTTCTTGTCCGTGCAGCCCATGATGAGCTGGTTGAGCTCGGCGATGTAGGCCTGCGCAAGGCTCGAGAGCTTGCGCTCTCGGTGCACCACATAGCCCACGTTCATGACCTCGTCAACGTCGAGCGGAATTGCCACGATGCCGTCGAGCATCTCGTCCGAGCGCACGCCCGTCGAGACGAGAAAGCCGTCGTAGCAGCGCAGGAGGCTCGTCATGGTCGCGCGGTCGCTCACGGTAATGCGCTGGCGGTGGGGAAGTGACGAGAGTGGCTCCTCGGAGTAGTAGAGCGAGCCCTCGGGGCCCTGCTCGAAGGTGTAGCGCGGATAGTCCTCGAGGTCCTGCACGCGCACGCTCTTGCGGCCGGCGAGTGGGTGCCCCTCTCGCACAAAGACGTGCGGTTGCGCCCGGAAGAGCGAGACAAAGCGCAGGTTGGCCTCGTCCAGGCGGCGCTTGAGCACGCGCTCGTTGTAGGTCGAGAGGAAGAGCACACCGATGTCGCTCCTGAAGGTGCGCACGTCGTCGATCACGTCGGCCGTGCGCGTCTCGCGCAGTGTGAAGTCGCAGGACTCGTCGTTGCGCTTGGCGACAAACTCCGTGAAGGCGTTGACCACAAAGGCGTAGTGCTGGGACGAGACAGACAGCTTGCGGTAGGTGCCGTTGCGGTCGCTCTCGTAGTGGCGAATCATGAGGTCTGCCTGCTCGACCACCTGGCGTGCGTAGGCGAGAAGCTCCACGCCCTCGGACGTAAGTGTGATGCCCTTGTTCGTGCGGTTGAAGACCTTGACGCCCATCTCCTCCTCAAGCTCGCGGATGGAGGTCGAGAGCGCGGACTGCGAGATGTAGTGGCTGTGCGCCACGGAGTTGATCGACCCGCTCTCCGCGACGGCTATGAGATAGCGCAGCTGCTGCAGGCGCATGCTAGTCCTCCTCGCGCTGGCCGGGGAACATCTTGCGCTCCGAGAACTCCGCCTGCACGGTCGCAAGCATGAGGTCCACGTCCTCGAGACCCAGGTGGCGCTCCTTCTCGTTCTTGCTCAGCGTTCCGCGGCGGCGGGCCCAGTTCTCGAGCGTGGCGGGGTGGGTCTCGCGGGGAAGCAGGCGCACCTCCGGGTCTACACGGCGGCAGATGTCACGTGTGTCGATGGGCACGATCTTGCCGGCCTTGCGCGCCTCGGCGTAGCCATCCACGTTGAGCATGAACCAGGAGTCCTCAAAGGCGGCGTTGTGTGCCATGTAGGGGAAGGCTGTGAGCGCGGCGAGAATCGCCTTCTGCATCTTGGGGTTCTGGCGCAGAGGCGGCATACCCTCAAGATCCTTCCAGGTGATGTGGTGAATCTCGGAGAGGGGCACCCCCTTCTCGGCGTACATCTCGGGCATGCCGCAGTAGGCGGAGTAAGGGTTGGTGGGCTTTGCCGTGGGCGTGAGGTTCATGAACTCCAGGCCCACGTTGATCACGTAGCCGCGGTCGGGCTCGCGGTCCGAGGTCTCGAGGTCGATGCCCACTACAGCGCCCCACACCGGCGCGTCGATGTAGGCAATTCCCAGGTCGGCGGCCGTGGGGCCAGAGACGCGCGCGACCTCCTCGTCGCTTCTGTGCTGGAGCGTTGCCACGCCGTGGATAAGGTCGGCGTCAGAGAGGCGCCGCGCGAGGTTCAAGCCGTTGGTGTTTCTCAGCCGCTCGATGCCATAGCGGTCACAGATGTCGCGGTTCCTGTCGGCAAGGCCTCGTACCAGGTCAAACGAGAAGGGCTCCCGGCCAAGCGGCGCTGCCTTCCAGGCGTCGGTCAAGACCTTGATAGCCTCCTCGTTCTTCGAGCGCTCCTGGGTGAGGGAGTCGTCGTCCGTGAGAAAGCCCGGGAAGACGAAGGCGTTTGCCTGTTCGATTGCCTGGGAGAGGTCCATGCTTGCCGCTTTCGCTCTTGGCGGGTGGGGCCCGCGCGTTGTTGCCGTGTGAGGCGTCCGGCGGAACCGGACGGAACCATACAGACTAGCAGAGGGGCGTGGCGGCGGTGTGCGGGGGGGTCTGAGAGTGGCTACCGGTGACGCGAGCGCGGTTCTCTCGGCAGCTCTCGGTGCCGCGCGTTCTCGCCGTTTAGGCTGTTTTAACCGTTCGAAATTCGCGGCACACCCGCGATGCCGCGAGATTTCGCCGGTTAGGGGGCCTTAAACGTTCGGATAATTCCTAAACGTTCGAAATCCGCGGCAAATACTGGGCTGCACCCCGCGCCGAGCCTGTGCCGTCCCTGCCGCGCTGGACGCCAACCTTGCCGTTGCATCTGGTATAGTTCTCTGGTGCGCATAGCGCGCCCGAGTGGCGGAATGGCAGACGCGGAGGTCTCAAAAACCTCTGAGGGAAACCTCGTGTGGGTTCGACCCCCACCTCGGGCACCAGTTGCTCTCAGCGCTTCTCGGCGGCGGGCACCGGCGTGTTGTCTCGGTGGAGACGCGCGTCTTACAAATTGGTCGTTGCACCGCCCGGAATGCTGCGGTATTATCGCACCTGCGTGAACATGCTAAGCGGGGCTTCTCGCCCCCACCTGAACGGCGCCCACGCGGCAGCTGTCTGGTCAGACAAAGACTTCTCACCACCCAGGCATGGGTGGCCCTTGTCTCCCGACGGCTGTGTGTCATCGGGAGTTATTTTTGTTCGCGGCGCCAAGCGCCGCAGAGAGAGGAAGGTGTAGAGAGATAGCCAGGAACGATGGTCCTCGCGTCAACGGGGAAATCACCTCACGCACGTGCCGCCTCATCGGCGTCGACGGCTCGCAGCTGGGCCTGTTTGGCGTGCGTGACGCCCTGCGCATTGCGCAGGAGCAGGGGCTTGACCTCGTGGAGATCGCGCCCAACGCGAACCCTCCGGTGTGCAAGGTGCTCGACTACAGCAAGTACAAGTACGAGCAGGATCGCAAGGCCAAGGCTGCGCGCAAGAACCAGGCGCGCGTTGAGGTCAAGGAGATGAAGTTCCGTCCCAAGATCGACGTGGGCGATTACGAGACCAAGAAGGCCCACGTGATGCGCTTCCTCAAGAAGGGGGCTAAGGTCAAGATCACGATCATGTTCCGCGGTCGTGAGATGGCCCACCCCGAGCAGGGACGCATCGTGCTCGACCGCCTTGCCGAGGATCTCAAGCCTTGGGCCACCGTCGAGCAGCAGCCCCTCATGGAGGGTCGCAACATGCACATGCTCATCGCCCCCATCAAGGGCGCGTTCGATGTGACGCCCGAGGGCGACGAAGTCACGAGCGAGAAGAAGGAGAAGTAACATGCCCAAGATGAAGACGCACAAGGGTACGGCAAAGCGCTTCCGTCGCACCGGTACCGGCAAGATCATGCGCGCCAAGGCCTTCAAGAGCCACATCCTGTCCAAGAAGTCCCAGAAGCGCATCCGCAACTTCCGCAAGGAGGCCGAGCTCGCCCCCAGCGACGTCAAGGTTGTCTCCCAGCGCATGGGTTCCAAGTAGGCGCTTCGCGCGTCCCGATTTTCCCTCAACGAGGAGTTGATTAGATATGTCTCGAGTCAAGCGCGCAGTCGCCGGCCGCAAGAAGCGTCAGACCCTGGTCGAGCGTACCAAGGGCTATTACGGAACTTCCTCCCGCACCTTCCGTGGCATGAAGGAGCAGGCCCAGCACTCCGGCCAGTACCAGTACCGCATGCACGGCCTCAAGCTTGCCGGCGTCGAGCTGGACCGCAAGGTCCTCGCCGAGATCGCCTACAGCGACGAGAAGGCCTTCGCCGACCTTGCCAACGTTGCCAAGAAGGCCCTCGCTGACGCCGAGTAGCGCGTAGCAGTTCGGCTTCCAGCTTTTCCTTTGGCGGCATCGGGTTTTCCCGGTGCCGCCATTTCTGTGCAGGCGCGGGATTATTTTGCCAGGTAGCGGAATCCCGTTACCAGGGAGTGGAATCCCGTTACCAGGGAGTGGAATCCCGTTACCAGGTAACGGAATCCCGTTGCCGGGGAAGAAAATCCCATCGGGGCCTACTCGTGCTTCTCGTCCGAGTCCTTACCCTCCGGGCGAATGCCGAGAAGCTCCTCTCGTCGCTCCTCGCGCCGCTCGCGGTCCTTCTCGGCCTCCTCGGCAAAGGCGGGGTCGTCTGGCCCCACGAGCTCGTCGTCTCCCGTGTGAGGGTCCCTGTGGTGGCGCAGGACTGGCTCGAAGAGGTGCAGGTGGTTGGCAAACGCCCCGGAAGCCACCAGAAGCACAAGGAAGATGCAGATGCGCGGCACCGTGGTGACCTGCGTCATTACGAGGGCGCCGGCGCACAGCAGCGCGGTCCAGGCATACACCACAAGCACGGCCTGCTTTTGGTCAAAGCCCTCGGCAAGCAGGCGGTGATGGATATGGCCGCGATCTGCTCGCCCCACGCTCACGTGTGCGCGGGTGCGCCGGACAATAGCGGAGAACGTGTCGATGATGGGGATACCTGCAATCACCAGCGGTACGATGATGGTGGTGAGGCCAGCGATTCTCGTTACCGAGAGAAGCGAAATGGTGCCCAGCGCAAAGCCCAGCGTGAGCGAGCCTGAGTCTCCCATGAAGATGCTTGCAGGATGGAAGTTGTAGTGGAGAAAGCCCAGCGTGGAACCGGCGATGGCGCACGCAAGCGCCGCGGCGTCCAGCCGGCCGGCCCAGATCGAGAGTACGAACATGGTGACGCTTGCAATGCACGAGATGCCCGCAGCCAGCCCGTCAAGCCCGTCGATCAGGTTGATGATATTCACGTAGGCAACGAGGTAGATGATGGTCACGGGATAGGTGAGCCAGCCCAGCTCAATGAACTCGCCGGGCTCGAAGGGGTTGGCAATCACACCGATGACCAGGCCGCCCATGGCCGCAATAGTGGCGGCAAGAATCTGCCCTGCGAGCTTTGCCCTTGGTGTGAGCGTGTACTTGTCGTCGAGTAGCCCCGTGACAAAGATGACGACAAAGGCAAGCACCAGCATCCAGTAGTTCACCGAAAGGCGCGGAGACGGGACGAGAACAACCGGCCACCCAAAGTAGTTCGTGCCAATGTACTGGACGACGAAGGCGGCAACGATTCCCGCAAAGATCGCGATGCCGCCCATACGCGGCGTGGGGGTCTTGTTGACGCGGCGCTTATTAGGGTAGTCAACGGCCCCAACGCGGATGGCAATCTTTCGGGCGAGGGGGGTCACGGCAAGCGCGCAGGCGAGGGATGCGGCAAACAGGCAGAGAAATGATAGCCAGTACCTGGGCACCGTCTGACACCTCCCCCTTCTCGCCGATATTCCTAGCGAGACATAATACACAGAAACGTGGGAAAACGTGCTGCTAAGCGGTGCCAAGCAGAAAGGCACAACGAGCGACACAACCATCTACCTGCGGCTCGTTTGAACCGCTATGGCATGCTACGCAAAAAGTGCCCAACACATCCATTGTGTGGCCACCGCTCGCCATGTCAAGACTGGCATCGGGATGAGAGTTCGCCTACATTGGTCTTGTCGTCCCCCTGCGGTACAAACTGGGTGAACCGACAAGCGTTACTAGGGAGTCCGACATCTCGTCCTGGAAGGGGATCCTCCGTTGCTGGGGAAGCCGGAACGGGCGATGAGGACACCCACCTTATGAAGGTGGGTTCATAATCATGAACGTTTGGCGTTTGGTCTACGGTTAGCCTGCGAACTGCCCAATCACTCCGGCGCGCATTTGACGCCCGAGAAGGCATCTCGTACGTGATTCCGTCGTAAACCCCCCGCTCGGGCCCCATTTTCTCGCCGGAAGGCGCGCTTTGGCAGCAAGCGCGTACGAAAGCTGCCTTCCGGCGTCGCTCGACAAGCGGTGCCCTGTGATGCTCTTTCGCAATTCCCCTACTTTGGCGTTGACATGGCCGCGGCAAATTGCGACAATGGCTCCCGCGCATGCGCGCCTGGGGATGTAGCTCAGCTGGGAGAGCGCTGCCTTCGCAAGGCAGAGGCCGAGGGTTCGAATCCCTTCATCTCCACCATGGAATCTGTGGGGCCCGGGCACAAAGCTTGGGCCCTTTTTCTTATCTCGTTTCCAACCCCGATGGGAGCATGGCAGGGATGGAAGGTCTTCTCGCCAAGCTGGACGCATCCTCCTACGACGCCTGCGAGCTGTGTCCGCGCCGATGCGGTGCCGCGCGCTCCCAGGGCAAGGCAGGCGTCTGCGGCGCCACCGCCACCCCGCGCGTCGCAAGGGCTGCGCTCCACTTCTGGGAGGAGCCGCCCATCTCGGGAGAGGCCGGCTCGGGCGCCATCTTCTTCACGGGCTGCCCCCTGCGCTGCCGCTTCTGCCAGAACCACCAGATCTCCCAGGAGGGCTTTGGCCTTGCCGTCTCCACCTCGCGCATCGCCGAGATGATGCTCGAGCTGCAGGCCCAGGGTGCCCTCAACATCAACCTCGTGACGCCGCTGCACTTTGCGCCCACGGTGCGCGAGGCGGTTCTTCTCGCTCGCGAGAACGGCCTTGCCATCCCCACGGTCTGCAACACCTCCGGCTACGAGCTACCTGAGGTTGTGCGCGCGATGTCCGACATCATCGACATCTGGCTCACCGACTTCAAGTACGCAAGCCCCACGCTTGCGGGCTCGCTCTCGGCTGCGCGCGACTACCCCAGCGTTGCCGCAGCGGCCCTGGACGAGATGGTCTCCGCCGTAAACGCGGCAGGCGGCCGGCTGGTGGGGGAGGACGGCGCGATGAAGCGTGGCGTCATCGTGCGACACCTGGTGCTTCCCGGACACGTGGACGATTCCTGCGCGGTCCTTGACCGCGTGTGGGATACCTGCGGCAACGCGGCGGACCTCTCGGTCATGAACCAGTACACGCCCAACGACACCTGCCGCAAGGCCGGCGGTGACCTTGCGCGCGCGGTGACTGACGAGGAGTACGAGATCGTCCTCTGCCACGCAGACGACCTTGGCTTCGAGAACATCTGGTGGCAGGAGGGCGGCACCGTCTCGGAGAGCTTCGTGCCCGCCTTCGACGCCACGGGAGTCGAGGGCCCGGAGCTTCCTGGTGCCCAAGAAACGGTGTCATCGCTGCCCAGCTGCCACAAAGGGGTATAGACTCAGCATCTGTAGGCAATCGTGCGCTTGTCGCGCGCCCACCATGGAGGTCTCATGCCAGAGAACACGCCCCTCTCCGACGAGGAGAGGTCAGAGCTCGAGAAGCTTCGTGCCGAGAAGGCCGCCCGCGAGGAGGCCCAGGAGGCGGCTCGCGAGCGCCTGGAGCTCGAGCGTCTGAAGGCCGAGAAGGCCGCCAACGAGAAGGAGGCCGCTGAGCAGCGCCGCATTGCCGAGGCACGCGAGAAGGGCCGCCAGCTCATGGAGCCCGATGACGATGACCTGCGCATGCCCAAGGGCCAGAAGATCGTCATCGCCGTCATTGTTGTCGTGGCGGTGGTGTGGTTCCTCGCCATGGCGCTCGGGTAAGGCACACAGCAGACAGGCGCCCGGCGCGGGGCGAGGTCTCGCGGCGGGTGCATCAACACAGGAGGAAGTATCACCATGTCGCTCACGGACCGCACCAAGCCAACCGACGTCTCGCTCAACACCGACCTCTACGAGCTCACGATGGCCCAGGGGTTTTGGGAATCGGGCCTTGTGGACACGCAGGCGACCTTTAACGCCTTCTTCCGCGAGAACCCCTTTGGCGGCGGCTATGCGGTGGCCTGCGGCATGGGACAGATTCCCGACCTGGTAGAGAACTTCGTCTTCGACGACGAGGACATCGACTACCTGGCCAGCATCCCGGCGCCCGGCGGCGGCTCCATGTTCAAGCCGGCCTTCCTCGAGTACCTCCGCAACCACCACCTTGACCTCACGATCCACGCCGTTCCCGAGGGTGACGTGGTCTTCCCGCGCGAGCCCATGGTGCGCGTCCAGGGTCCGCTCATCGACTGCCAGCTCATCGAGACGGCCCTGCTCAACCTCGTGAACTTCCAGACCCTTGTAGCAACCAAGACCTCGCGCGTGGTGCGTGCGGCCGAGGGGCACCCCGTGTCCGACTTTGGCCTGAGGCGCGCCCAGGGTCCCGATGGCGGCCTCGCCGTTGCCCGCGCGTCCTACATCGCCGGCGCAAGCTCTACCTCCAACCTGCTGGCGGGCAAGATCTACGGCATCCCCGTCTTTGGCACGCACGCCCACTCCTGGGTCATGGCGTTCCCCACCGAGCTTGACGCGTTCCGTGCCTTCGCAAAGTCGAGTCCCAAGAACTGCGTGCTGCTCCTTGACACCTACGACGTCCACCAGGGCATAAAGAACGCAATCACGGTTGCCAAGGAGATGGAGGCCGCGGGCGAGCGCCTGGCGGCGATCCGCATCGACTCGGGCGACCTGGCAAAGCTCACCAAGGAGACCCGCAAGGCCTTCGACGACGCCGGCCTGCCCTACGTCAAGATCTCTGCCTCGAACGACCTGGACGAGTACACCATCCAGTCACTCTACGCGCAGGGTGCCCCCATCGACTCGTTTGGCGTGGGCACCAAGCTTGCTACCTGCGACCCCCAGCCCTCGCTTGGCGGCGTCTACAAGCTCTCTGCCGTGCGCGACTCGGCTGATGCTCCGTGGAACCCCGTGATCAAGCTCTCCGAGCAGGCCTACAAACGCACCATCCCGGGCGTCCAGCACGTCCTGCGCTTCCTCGACGACGATCACTGCCCCGTAGGCGACATGATTCTTGACGACTCCTACACTCGCGGCGACGCCACCGCGGCCACGAGCATGGAGGACATCCTCGACCCCTTCTCGTCCTACGGCCTCTCCGGCACCCCGCGCGAGCTTCTCACCTGCTACGTTGAGCACGGCAAGCGCGCAGGCGAGCCGGTTGATATCGAGGAGTCCCGCTCGCGCTGCCACAACGCGCTCATGCACCTTGACCCGGCAATCACCCGCTTCCTCAACCCGCAGACCTACCCGGTGGGTCTGGAGCAGGGCCTTGCTGCGCTTCGTCGTGACCTTGCGGCCGAGGAGCGCAGCGGCTCCTCTCGCGTGAGGCGCTAGCGCACCAGGGCCGCACCTCGGCGTCTGCCAACGCCTCTGCTACACTGCTGCACACAGGAGCGCGCCAGGGGGCGCGCAGGTATCACGGAAGGACGGGGCACATGCCCGAGAAGATTGAGGAGCTCGTCAGGAAGGCCGTCGCGGACGCACAGGAAGCGGGCGACCTGCCTGCCTTCGAGGTTGGGGACCTTGGCCTCGAGCGCCCCGCAGACGCCGACAACGGTGACTGGACCACCACGCTCGCCCTGCGCTCCGCCCGTCTTGCCCACATGGCGCCCCGCGCCATTGCCCAGGCAATCGTGAACCACATGGAGAAGGACCCCGGCATCTCCAAGGTCGAGGTCGCCGGTCCGGGTTTTGTGAACTTCTACCTCTCCGCCGCCGCCAACAACGAGGTCTTCCGCACGGTGCGCGAGCAGGGCCACGACTTTGGCCGCTCCAACATTGGCGCTGGCGAGAAGGTCCAGGTCGAGTTTGTCTCGGCCAACCCCGTGGGACCGCTCCACATTGGCCACGGCCGCTGGGCCGCCCTTGGCGACTCTCTCTGCCGCGTGATGGAACACGCCGGCTACAACGTGGAGCGCGAGTACTACATCAACGACCACGGCAGCCAGATGGACGTCTTTGGCAACTCTGTCGCCGAGCGTTACCTGCAGCTCGCTCAGGTTGTCTCCGAGCGCGGCTGCTCGCTCGACGAGGCCGTGCAGGTGCTTCTCGATGACCGCAAGGCCTTCGTGAAGGACGAGGAGGACGCACACCCCGAGCTCCACCCCTTTATGGACGCCTTCAACAAGAACCTTGGCGGCAACGCCTATGGCGGCGACTACATCATCGACGTAGCCCGCCACTTCATGGAGACAGATGGCACCCGCTGGGTCGATGCAGACCCCAAGGAGCGCATGCTCGAGTTCCGCGAGCGCGGCTACAAGCTCATGCTCGAGTCCATAAAGAGCACGCTTGACGAGTCCCGCTGTCACTTTGACGTGTGGTTCTCCGAGCGCTCGCTCTATGAGAAGGGCGAGGACGGTACCTCGGCCGTTGACCGCGCCCTCGCGCGCCTGGACGAGATGGGCTACCTCTACCGAGACGAGGACGGCGCGCTGTGGTTCCGCTCCACCGCGCTTGGCGACGACAAGGACCGCGTACTCATCAAGACAAACGGCGAATACACGTACTTTGCCTCTGACGTGGCGTACCACTGGAACAAGTTCCAGCGCGTCGACCACGTGATTGACATCTGGGGCGCCGACCACCACGGCTACATCCAGCGCGTCGACTCCGCCTGCACGGCGCTTGGCTACCCCGGCAAGCTAGAGGTCCTTCTCGGCCAGCTCGTGAACCTGCTGCGCGATGGCGTGCCGGTGCGCATGTCCAAGCGCAAGGGCACAATGATTCCCTTCAAGGAGCTCATGGATGAGGTCGGCGTGGACGCCACACGCTACACGCTCATCTCCAAGTCGAGCAACCAGATGATCGATTTCGACATCGAGAAGGTCAAGAAGCAGGACAACACCAACCCCGTCTACTACGTGCAGTACGCGCACGCGCGAATCTGCTCCATCCTGCGCAAGGGTGCCGGTGTTACTGCCGAGGAGGCCGAGAAGCTCGGCATGGACGAGGTCGCCAGGCGCGCGGTAGGCGAGGAGTACGACCTCTCTCTGCTCACTGACCCCACCGAGGCTACGCTTGCCCGCAAGCTCTCGGAGTTTCCGGCGCTGGTGGAGGGCTGCGCGCGCGATCGCGCCCCCTTCCGCCTCACTCACTACGCCGAGGAGCTGGCAGGCGACTTCCACTCCTTCTACACCGTGTGCCAAGTGCTGCCCAGCAAGGGACGTCCGGTGGACGAGGGCCTTTCCAAGGCGCGTCTCGCCGCCGTGGACGCCACGCGCAGGGTGCTCGCCCTTACGCTCGAGTTCTGCGGGGTCCATGCGCCGCAGAGCATGTAGCGTGCCGCCCAGACCCCGGTTTGGTACCGTCGGACCAACTGTAAGTTCCCGTAGCAATCTCAAAGAATGTGCAGTTGTTTCGGCGCTTTATACCAACTAATATATAATTGTTCTTTAAAGAGGGTCGCGGGTTAGCTACGGGCGCATGGCGCCTGACACTACAACGTCGTCCCATATGTCGGGGTGCGGCTAGAGAAGGTGGGCCTTGTGGACCTGCGCGAGTACATGTCAGTACGCAGAGCGTACAACCTCGTGCGTCAGTCACAGCCTGCGCGTGACAGACTCACGTTCGAGGAGTTTGCGGTTCTCTGCCGCCTGCAGGTGGCAGGGGAGCCCATGAAGACTTCTGCCATCGCCGAGTACCAGGGGGCGTTGCGGCCTACCATGACGCATCGCACGAACCACCTGGCCGATCTTGGGTTCATCTCTCGCGGCGAGGGGGGCGTGGACCGCCGTAACGTCGTATGCATCATCACGCCAGAGGGGAGTGACTGCGTAGACAAGCTCTCCGAGCTTACCTGCAAGGAGATACTGCCTGGTCAGCCGCTTTCTCGCACGCTTCCCGAGCGCATTGTCAAATACGTTGACGCCATGGGTTCGGTCTTTGCCAAGGCGGGAGACCTCGTGCTTCTCGCCATGTATGCCGAGGACGCGCAACCGGTCACGGTCACAAGGCTCGTCGAGGCGCTGGGGCTCCTGCAGCCCACGGTCTCCATGTCCGTCTCGTCCCTTGTGCTGGAGGGGCTTATCGAGCGTGGGCCGTCACGGGCGTCTGGCCTTGTGCTTACGCCTCAGGGCAGCAGGCGCGCGGCATTCCTTGCCGCTCGCATTGCGGAGGTTGTGGTCAAGCGCCGTCCTAGGAACCAGAAGCCTGAGGGACAGACGGAAGAGTAGCGCCGGGCGGGCGGTAGCGTTACCTTGGGCTCGTTTTGTGGCCTCAACGTGCATGCATGCGCATGTCGTGCTATAGTGACCCCAACGCGGCGTCCTATACGCAAGCTTCTGATGTATGTATGCACGTCGCAACAAACCCCTCCTTGCATGTGATGGACGGCTCTCTTGCAGCCGTCTCGGAGCCGTGCCGAGGGGACGCATCGAGCAACGCGGCCTTAACGAAGCCCATCAATCAATTAATTTGCACGACGGTTTGGCGCGCCACGCGTCCCGCGTGAGAGTGAAAGGTAAAACAGCATGGCAGACGAGACGCCCGTGGATTTTATGGGTGCTACCCCGGCGGAGGTTCCCGAGGAGGCGCCCAAGCCCAGGCGTCGCCGTCGTACGCGCGCAGAGATCGAGGCAGACAAGCTTGCAAAGGCTGCCGCCGCTGAGGCTGCGCCTGCGGATGGCCAACCTTCTGCGGAAGAGGCGCCCAAGCCCAGGCGCCGCCGGACTTCTAAGAAGAAGGCCGAGGATGCCGGTACGGCACAGGGCGAGCTTCCGCTTGAGGCGGCGCCGGCGGCCCCCGTGGCACCGGGCGCCGCGCCAGAGGAAGCACCAAAGCCCAGGCGCCGCCGCCGCACGCGTGCCCAGATAGAGGCGGACGAGAAAGCCAAGGCAGAGGCGGCTTCGCGTGCGGCAAGTGCCCCCGTAGAGTCTCCCGTGCAGGAGTCTTCGGAACACGTCACTGAGGAGCAGCCTGCGCCCAAGCCTCGTCGTCGCCGCCGCACGCGTGCCCAGATTGAGGCGGATGAGCGTGCCAAGGAAGAGGCGGCCAAGAGCGAATCTGCCGCACCCGAGCACCACGAGCCCAATCCCGCAGAGGTTTCCGAGCACGAACAGCATGCCGAGAATGAGCAGCATATCGAGCACGAACAGCCAAGCTTCTCGGAGATGACGCGCCTTACGCAGGAGGCAACGCAGGCAAGCTCGGTACCTGCCCCCATGCCCGCGTCAACGCTTGCCGAGGCCGACCATGCTGGCGAGCAGCAAAACCACTACCAGCGGCAGCCTCGCGAGTACAGCCAACGCCCGGAGCAGCAGGGCCAGCAGCAGGGCCGCCGCCGTCGCGTAAGCTACAACAACAACTCCGGCAATAATCGCTTTAACAACAATGGCGGAGAAGGAAACAGCTTCAACCGCCGCAACCAGCAGAACCACAAGCAGCACAATCGTCACAACGGCCAACAGACCCAAACCCAACCCTCGCTTACCCGTGACGAGCTGCAGGCCATGAAGGTGGCTGACCTCCGCGCCAAGGCCGCCGAGCTAGGCGTCGAGTACGTTGGGGTCCACAAGTCTGACCTTGTCGAGGCCGTGTATCGGGCGGCAGCTGCTGCCGAGGGTTTCCACCCCGTTGACGGCATCCTTGAGATTGGCAACGCCGGCGCTGGCTGGATTCGTACCGGCAATTACATGAAGGGCGACAACGACGCCTACGTGAGCCAACAGTTCATTCGCAACTACTCGCTGCGCCCGGGCGACCGCGTGGAGGGAACGGTTGGTCCTGCTCGCACTAATACCAAGTACCCCGCCCAGTATCCGCCCCTTATCGCCATCGCGCACGTAAACGGTCGCGACCCCGAGTCGATGAAGAGCCGCCCGCGCTTCCGCGACCTCACCCCCATCTATCCCAATGAGCGCCTGGTCATGGAGTGCGGCAGAGACTCCATTACCGGCCGTGCCATCGATCTTGTCGCCCCCATTGGCAAGGGCCAGCGCGGTCTTATCGTGAGCCCGCCCAAGGCAGGCAAGACCACGGTGCTTAAGAAGATCTGCCAGTCCATCGCTGCCAACAATCCCGAGGTGCACCTTGTCTGCCTGCTTGTGGACGAGCGCCCCGAGGAAGTCACCGACATGCAGCGCTCCATTCACGGCGAGGTTGTGGCGTCGACCTTCGACATGCCGGCAGAGAACCACACTGCCGTGTCCGAGCTGGTCATCGAGCACGCTAAGAGGCTCGTGGAGCTTGGCGAGGACGTTGTGGTGGTGCTCGACTCCATCACGCGCCTGGCCCGTGCGTACAACCTTGCGCAGCCTGCGAGCGGCCGCATCCTTTCCGGCGGCGTTGACTCCGCGGCGCTCTATCCGCCCAAGAAGTTCCTGGGTGCTGCCCGCAACATCGAGAACGGCGGCTCGCTCACGATCATCGCCTCTGCGCTGGTGGACACCGGCTCCAAGATGGACGAGGTCATCTTCGAGGAGTTCAAGGGCACCGGCAACATGGAGCTCAAGCTTGACCGCGAGCTGGCCGACAAGCGCATCTTCCCCGCAATCGACCCGGTCTCCTCGGGTACCCGCAATGAGGACCTGCTCCTGCCCGCCGAGCTCACGCCCTTCGTATGGGGTATCCGCCGCGTGCTCGCCAACATGAACAACACCGAGCGTGCGGCTTCCGCGCTGGTCAAGGGCCTCAAGGCCACCAACTCCAACGAGGAGTTCCTCATACGCTCGGCCAAGAAGGCCGCGCAGAGCGAGTATGTGATGTAGGTCTCGGCATTAGCTCTTACTCGTTGCGATTACGTCCCCCGGCGATAAAGCATGACGCCGGGGCGTATTTTTTGCAGGGATTGCGTACGAGAAGCTCCCTCCGGCGCCGTTATGGCGCCGGAGGGAGCTTTGCCGCAGCGGATGGGTACAAAAGGGGTCCTCGGGCGTCAAATTGACGCCCGAAGGAGCGTTGTCGCAGCAATCACGTACAAAACCGCACTTCCGGCGCCGTTTTGGCGCCGGAGAGCGCGTTGTCGCAGCTGCAGCGATGCGTCCCCGTCCTACTCGCCTGCGCATGCGGTGAAGAGAAGGTCCTGCGCCCGCATGACCCAGCTCGCAGGCAGGACCTTCGCCACGACGCTCGCCGCCATCATGTCCGGCGAGGTCACGCAGGTGGAGCGCCCCAGCACCGCCGCATGCAGCGCCTTTCTCACAACGTCCGCGGGCTTCTCGTAGCCAATAGTGGTCATGCGGCGCACCTCCCGCGCGTCGCCTGGGTTGGCGAGAAAGCCTGTCTCCATGAACTTGGGGCACACGGCGCACACGTGAATGCCCACGGGTCCAAGCTCGTAGTCGAGGGTGCGCGAGAGATCCACCACAAAGCGCTTGGTCGCTGAGTAGGTCGAGAGACCCGGCTGGGGGATGAGCCCCGCAATCGACGCCATGTTCACCACGCGCGATCCGGCAATCATGTGCGGTAGGCAGTGATAGGTGGCCTCGACCACGGCAAGGCAGTTTAGGCGCACCATGTTGCCCTCGTCCTCCTCCGAGATCTGGCCAAAGTCGCCAAACTTGCCAAAGCCGGCGCTGTTCACAAGCCATTGCACCGTGGGAGCCTCTTCCTCCAGAGCGTCGTGCAGGCACTCATAGGAGGAGCGCTTTGTGAGGTCAAGTGCAAACACGCGCACGGGCGTTGCGGTTTGCTCAGCAATCACCTCAAGTGCCTCGGCGTTTCTCGCAATGACCCAAATCTGGTCGAGAGGACCGCCCGCCCCGCGGTCAAACTGGCGGACAAACTCGCGCCCAACTCCCGATGAGGCCCCCGTAACCACCGCAATGTTGGCCATTTTGCCCTCCCCATAACAATTCCCTGCTTGCATTTGGCGTGGTGAAAAGTATAGTCTGATACGTAGTTTTCATGACACGTGAGTGTCGCGACGGCACATGCAGCCAAAGACGAACAACGCCGTTGCTCACCTGCGCGCATCCATCCTTGTGGGTTGCGTGCTATAGGTCACAGGTAGCCCTGTTCGTCTAACGCTGTACTGCCTCGAAGCAATGGGCATCGGGAGGTGCAGCAAGATGACGTGCAGGAGGAGCCCAGCGGTTGTCGCAGGCCTTCTCGGCGTTGCTACCCTTGGTACACCCGCACCCGCCTTTGCAGCAGAGGGTCTTGCCCCTTTGGATGCGCTTTCGAGCATCGACCTTTCAAGTGTTGACCTCACGAGCCTCGACGTCGACACCGCCAACGCGCTTATCGTGAGCTTTGCCGGAGGCGTCCTTGTCACCATTGGCACCTATGCGCTGATAAATGCCATCGCGCGCAGCCGTGCGGCAGCAAGCCAGTGCGATGCCAGCCAAGAGGGTGAAGAGGCCGCAGAGGATACCGAACAGAGCGACGTCCCTCGCGCCGCGCACGCGCCGCGCCACATGCGCCCAGAAGACTGGGAGCGCATTGGCCGCCTCAGCTCTGCGGAGAAGGCCGAGGAGGTCTCGGAGGCCGCTTTTGGCAGCAGCGCCAAGGGCCGGCATGCCGCCCGAGACTACGAGGACATCGCCGAGAACTACGTGAGCAAGCAGACCTTCCGCCAGCGTATGGCAACGCGCGCGCAGGGTGTGGCCGCAACCCTCTCGGCTCGCATAGACGCCAACCGCATGGACGGTCTTCCCGTGATCGAGCGCGCGGACGGCTCGGTGGGAGACGTGGGAACCACGTGGTGGACAGCAGCGGTTGGTCCTTCTATCTCTGGGCCCATCAACATGGATGAGGCGGCGGAGGACGCTATTCCTTCCGAGTTTGGCTCCGCGGGCATCGACGACCTGCAGTTCATGTCGGCTGGCCCACGCGACATCTCACGCCGCGTTGCCCCCGTTGAGGAGGACGCGTACCCGGAGAAGCGAAGCGTCGAGGACGTCACGGAAGACGACTGGGATCGCGCGCTCAAGGCCATGGACGAGAAGATCCATGGCAGGGGGTCCGCAGTTCCAGCACCTGTGACCGTCGCCGCATCGCCTTCTCCAAAGGTCGCCGCGCCTGCGCCGCTCGAGCCCTTCTCGGATTGCGTGGGCGACGAGGACTCGCTCGACGAGCCGGACGGCATCGAGCAGGACACGCAGTTCCTCTACTTCAGGCCACCCGCTGGACACCCGGAGGTTGTGGATACCGAGACCTACGTTGACTACCTGGTTGCCGAGGAGTTCTCGCGCAACCCCTCCGCCGCTGTCCGCAGGTCCTCCCGCGACTACCTGCGCGTCATCGAGGGCGGCACCCAGACCTCGTCGCTGCGCGCCCAGGGACGCCACATGGGCTCGAGCGGGAGCGATGCTGCCACTCCTGACGGGTACCGGCCGCGTCACTTTGCTGGTGAGACGCCCGTCTCGCACGCCGAGGCACTGGAGGCGTGATGCGAGAAGGGATGGGGGAGTCCTCGAGGTCCGCATACGGACGACTTGGGACGAGCACCCACCACAAGAGGTGGGTGCTCGTCTTCTGCCTGTGGGTTGCCTTCGTGTGGGGCCACTCGCTCGTGCAAGGGCCGGAATCGTCGCTTGAGAGCTCGCGCGTGGTGGCCATTGTGGCGCCGCTTCTCAACGCACTGGGCGTCACGGGCGAGGCGGCCATGAGCTTTGCCGTGCGCAAAACGGCCCACTTCCTCGAGTACGCGGTCCTCGGCGCCCTGGGCGTGCCGGCCTTTCTTCTCCCTGCGCGCGAGGGGAGGTTTCCGCGCTGGCTTGGCCCTCTGGTGGTTGCCCTCATCCCTGTGGCAGACGAGACAATCCAACGCTTTGTGCCTGGGAGGGAGTCCTCTCCTAGAGACGTTCTCATAGACCTTTGCGGCGCCGCCGTTGGCACGCTTGTGGTTTCGCTTATCTTGCGACACAGAGATGCCAGGGCTGCTTAGAAGGCACCTCTGCCCATAGGGAAGCAAACATCGCAACGTATTCCCAGCTCTCGCATGTTACAAAGCGGCTTCATGTGTTACGTCTCGAATAAGCTTTCAGGTACGGCGCTCGCGCCCCCGTCTCCCTTCCATACAGTTGTCCACAACTTCCGCGTGGGAACCCGCGCGGCCAAGACAAGGGAGGGTACGTATGAACACCAACATTTCCAGGCGCAACTTCGTCAAGACCGGTGCCGTGGCGGTCGCTGGTCTTGGCCTTGCTGCCTGCGGCGGCAACTCCGCCTCTTCCGGCTCCAGCTCCGATACCATCAAGGTTGGCCTGATGGGCCCCTACACCGGTGACGTGGCCAGCAGGTCAACAACAACGGCGGCATCAACGGCAAGCAGGTCGAGCTCGACACCCAGGATGAGAAGGGCGACGCCACCGAGGCCGTCAACGTCTATAACAAGCTCGTCGAGGACGGCGTCGTGGGCATCATCGGTGACGTGACCTCCACGCCCACCATCGCTGTGGCACAGGCCTCCGTCAAGGACAACATGCCCTGCGTGACTCCCTCCGCAACCGCAGCTGACGTCATCTCCTACGGCAACAACTACTTCCGTGCCTGCATCACCGACCCGTACCAGGGCAGGCTCATGGCCGACTTCGTCGCCGACCAGGGCTACAAGACCGTGGGCGTGATTTACAACCAGGGTGGCGACTACGAGCAGGGCGTCGCTGACGCTTTCACCGAGGAGGCCGGCAAGAAGGGCGTCAATGTGAGCGACTCCGAGGGCTATCCCTCCGGCGCCACCGACTTCAACTCCCAGCTCACCAACATCATTGCCACCAAGCCTGACGCGATCTTCTCGCCCAACTACTACCAGGACGACGGCAAGATCGTGACCCAGGCGAGGAAGCTCGGCTACACCGGCGTCTTCCTGGGTGCCGACGGCTGGTCGAACATCGTTGGCGGCGACGAGGAGTACGCGAGCGCCGAGGACCTCGAGGGCTGCTACTATGACTGCTCCTTCGTGGCCGAGAACGAGGACGAGAAGGTCCAGGACTTCATCAAGGCCTACAAGGACGAGTACAACGACACACCCTCCAACTTCTGCGCTCTTGGCTATGATGCGGCCATGATTCTCCTCAACGCCATCGAGACCGTCGAGAAGGACGGTAAGGCCGCGTATGGCTCTGACGACTATAAGCAGGCCGTCGTCGACGCTATCGCCTCTGGAACCGCCCAGGGCGTGACGGGCGACATCTCCTACTCCGGCACGGGCGACCCCGTGAAGTCCACTCTGATCATCACCTTCAAGGATGGTGCCCAGGAGGTCTTCAAGACCGTCGAGGGCGAGTAGGTCTTCTGCTAGGTTTAATGAGGGAAGCGCCGGGTGCGCATGCAGCCCCCGGCGCTTCCTTGGTTCTACAGGACCCGTGTTCAAGAGAGGAAGTGTTGTGCCGTGACGTTTCTGACGCAGGTGCTCAACGGTCTGCAGCTGGGCAGCATCTACGCACTCGTCGCTCTGGGCTACACGATGGTGTATGGCATCATCCTGCTCCTCAACTTTGCCCATGGCGACATCATCATGGTCGGTGCCTACATTTCTTGGATCGTCATGAGCCAGTTGGGCCTGAGCCCGGTCCTGGCGATCGTCCTTTCCATCGTGGGGTGCGCCGGCTTGGGCGTGCTCATCGACAAGGTCGCCTACCAGCCGCTTCGTGAGGCTCCCCGAATGAGCCTGCTCATCACGGCAATCGGCGTCTCGTACTTCCTCGAGAACGGCGCGCAGCTGGTCTTTGGCGCCGACGCCAAGGTCGTTCCCGAGTACTTCGAGCTGCCGAACTTGAGCATCGGGGACGTGGCCCTCTCGGCGAACGCCATCATCACGATCGTGGTGACGGCGGTCTCGACCATCGTGCTCACGATTCTCGTGCAGAAGACCAAGCTCGGAAAGGCGATGCGTGCCGTCTCCGAGGACATGGGCGCCGCGCGCCTCATGGGCATCAACGTGAACAACACGATCTCGTTCACCTTTGCGGTTGGCTCCGCGCTCGCCGGCATCGGCGCCGTGCTCTACAGCATGGCATACTCGCAGGCAACGCCCACGATGGGCATCATGCTCGGCACCAAGGCATTCGTGGCGGCGGTCCTCGGCGGCATCGGCTCCATCCCCGGCGCCGTCATCGGCGGCCTTCTCGTTGGCTTCGCCGAGGTGTTCGTCTCTGCCATCGGCCTCTCCGTGTGGCAGGACGCTGTGGTGTTTCTGCTCCTGATCATCGTCCTCGTGGTGAGGCCCACCGGTATCCTGGGCCGCCCGATGACCGAGAAAGTCTAAGGAGGAAGCCGTGACTGCTTCAAAGACATCAACAGCGCCGACAGGCGCGCCGGCTGCCTCCGGCTACCGCAGCCTCTCCATGCCCGTGCGCTATCTGATCAACGCAGTCCTCGTCGTAGTGTTCCTCGTCGTGGGCGAGCTCATGATCGACGGCGGCGTGGTGAGCCGCTACCAGACCGGCGTCATCGAGCAGATTGGCATCTACATCATCCTCGCCGTCTCGCTCAACATCGCGACCGGCTACCTCGGCCAGCTGCCGCTCGGCCATGCCGGCTTCATGTCGGTGGGTGGCTACTCCTGCGCCATCTTCATCATGAGGATGATGGACACGATGGGCGTGACCGCGCGCGACTTTGCCACGGGCACCCCAGCCGCCGCGCTCCTCTTTGTGCTCGGCATCATCTTCGGTGGCGTGTGCGCCGCCCTCTGCGGCCTCATCATCGGCGTCCCGGCGCTGCGCCTCAAGGGCGACTACCTGGCCATCATTACCCTGGGCTTTGCCGAGATCATCCGCGTGGTCATGCAAAACATCGACGGCGTCCTTGGGTTCACGCTCACCGGCGGCGCAAAGGGCCTCACTGGCATCCCCGGGTACACGAACTTCCTCAACACATTCATCGTGGTTGCCATCTCGCTCTTCCTCATCCACACCATGATGAAGTCGCGCCACGGCCGCGCCGTCCTCTCCATCCGCGACAACGAGATCGCGGCCGAGTCCTGCGGCGTCAACACCACGTACTACAAGACGCTCGCCTTCGTGGCCTCCGCGTTCTTCGCGGGCGTCGCCGGCGGCCTCTACGCGGGCTGCATCGGCGTCATGGCTCCCGCCAAGTTCGGGTTCATGAAGTCGATCGAGATTCTGGTCATGGTGGTTCTCGGCGGCATGGGCTCCATGCTCGGCTCCGTCATCTCCGCGACCGTCCTCACGATCCTGCCCGAGGCACTGCGCGCCGTCTCCGACTACCGCATGGTCGTCTACGCCATCGTGCTGATCCTGGTCATGATCTTCCGTCCCGAGGGCCTTCTCGGCGACTACGACTTCTCGATGTCGCGCGTGATCGAGCGCATCATGAACCACGGCAAGCGCCCGGAGGACTTCGCGCCCGTGGCGGCTGTCGCAGAGGCAGCCACGCCTGCAGCGGCCTCGGTGGCCGTGCCTGCAGCTGCGCCAGGCAAGGAAACGGGGAGGGAGGCCAACGACCATGAGTAGTGACGAGACCACAAAGACCGAGGCTGTCGCCGAGAACAGCGCGGCCGCGCCTGCCAAGCGCCACCGCCCCGTGCTCGTGCAGATGGAGACCCCCAACCTCGTCCCCGAGCGCGAGCTTGGCAAGATGCCCGTGCTCCAGGCGGAGCACCTCGGCATCGACTTCGGCGGCCTCACCGCCGTCGACGACTTCAACATCGCCATGGGCCGCACCGAGATCTCTGGCCTCATCGGCCCCAACGGCGCAGGCAAGACGACCATCTTCAACCTGCTCACCAACGTGTACAAGCCAACACGCGGCACCATCCTGCTCGACGGCTACGACACGGCGGGGAAGAGCGTCGTCGAGGTCAACAAGATGGGCATCGCCCGCACCTTCCAGAACATCCGCCTCTTCAACAAGATGACGGTCGAGGAGAACGTCCTGGTTGGCCTTGGCAACTCCATGTCCACGCACCTGTTCACGGACGTGTTCCGCCTCCCCAAGCACTGGAAGCAGGAGGCCGAGTTCCACGACAAGGCGATGGACCTTCTCGGCATCTTCAACATGCAGGGCCTGGCCCACGAGCGTGCCGGCAACCTCCCGTACGGGGCCCAGCGCCGACTCGAGATTCTGCGTGCGCTTGCCACCAACCCCAAGGTCCTGCTCCTCGACGAGCCTGCGGCCGGCATGAACCCCGCCGAGACCGAGGAGCTCATGGAGAACATCGAGAAGATCCGCGACGACTTCCAGATCGCCATCCTGCTCATCGAGCACGACATGAGCTTCGTCATGGGCATCTGCGAGGTCATCGGCGTCCTGGACTACGGGCGCATCATCGCGAAGGGCACGCCCGAGGAGATCCAGAACGACCCTAAGGTCATCGAGGCGTACCTCGGCAAGCAGGGGGTGAAGTAGATGTCCATGCTTTCCGTAAGCAACCTCGCCGTGTCGTATGGCGCGATCAAGGCGGTCAAGGGCATCTCGTTCGACATCGACGAGGGCGAGATCGTGACCCTCATCGGCGCGAACGGCGCAGGCAAGTCGACCACGCTCAACACCATCGCCGGGCTCATCAAGCCCGACTCCGGCAGCATCAAGTTCAAGGGCGAGGAGCTCGTGGGCATCAAGCCCCACAAGATCGTGGAGCGCGGGCTTGCCCTGTGCCCCGAGGGGCGCCGCGTCTTCACGCACATGACCGTCGCCGAGAACCTCGACATGGGTGGCTACACGCGTACCGATGCCGAGAACAAGGAGACGCTCGAGCTTGTCTACGAGCACTTCCCGCGCCTGAAGGAGCGCATGAATCAGGTTGCCGGTACGCTCTCCGGCGGCGAGCAGCAGATGCTTGCCATGGGACGCGCCCTCATGAGCCATCCCAAGCTCCTCATGCTCGACGAGCCCTCGATGGGCCTGGCGCCCATCCTGGTGGACGAGATCTTTGCGATCATCCAGGCGCTCAACGAGAACGGCACCACGATCCTCCTGGTCGAGCAGAACGCCAACATGGCGCTCAAGGTTGCCGCTCGCGGCTACGTGCTCGAGACCGGCAAGATCGTGAAGACCGGCACCGGCGCCGAGCTTCTCGTTGACGACGACGTCCGCAAGGCCTACCTCGGCGGATGAGGCAAGGGAGACAGAGGGGCGTCCCTTTGTCTCATCGTCCTGCAACAACGCGCCCTCCGGCGAGAGCACGCGATGGCAAATGCGGCTCTCCGGAGACAAATCGTCTACGGAGAGGGGGCTTGTGTCGCAATCTGCGTTATAAGTCCTCCTCCGGCGACAATGGAATTGAGGGGGTACAATCGGTTCCCGTTGGCGCCACCAAGCGTGGCGCGAGAAGCACGCAGCCAAAGGGGAGGGGTCAACCGTGCGCTTCGCGAGCGTCGCACTTGACATACCCACGCGCTCCCTCGAGGGCACGTTCGACTACGCCATCCCCGAGGCCATCGAGGACCAGGTAGCCGTTGGAGCCACGGTACTCGTGCCCTTCTCGCACAGGAGCGCCGTGGGCTACGTGATGGCTACCTCGGACGAGCCGCCCGTAGACGTGGCGCCATCGCGCCTGCTCGCTGTGGCGCAGGTGCTTGCTCCCGCGGCGTTTGGCCCGCACTCCGCTGCCGTGGCGCGCTGGATCGCGCACGAGTACGCCTGCCCGCTCGCAGACGCCGTGCGGCTCTTCCTCGCCCCTGGCCAGAAGGTCCGCGTTACCCGCGAGTCGCCTGACGCCCCGTGGGAGCTTGTCGCCGAGAAGGCCGCGCCCGCCGACGCCCGATGGGTCTCGCTCGCACCGGGCGCCCGGGGCTTCGAGCCCGCGCGCAACGCCAGCCGCCAGCGCGAGGTCCTGGAGGCACTCTCTGCCGGGGCCATGCGCCTGGCCGAGCTCTCGGCCACCATTCCCGGCGCCTCGACAGCCGTGAACGCGCTGGCAAAGCGCGGTGTGGTGTCGGTCGAGACGCGCCGGCAGATTCGCGGCGGCGAGAAGACCACGCTCTCCTCGGCGCATGCCCCGCGGCCGGAGCACCTCACGCAAGGCCAGCTTGCCGCTGTTGTGGCCATCGACGAAGCCCGCTCCCGCGCTGCGGGAGACGTGGTCCTCGTGGACGGCGTCACAGGCTCTGGCAAGACGGAGGTCTACCTCGAGGCCATCGAGCGCGCCCTTGCCGCGGGCAAGGGCGCCCTGGTCCTCGTGCCAGAGATCTCGCTCACGGCGCAGACCGTGGGCCGCTTCCGCTCGCGCTTTGGCGACGACGTGGCCGTGCTCCACTCGCGCCTCTCGACCGGCGAGCGCTTCGACCAGTGGGACCTCGTGCGCCAGGGCGCCGTCCACGTGGTGGTGGGCGCGCGCTCCGCGCTCTTCGCGCCGCTCGCCAACGTGGGTCTCATCATCATCGACGAGGAGCACGAGTCCTCCTACAAGCAGGACTCAAGCCCGCGCTACCACGCGCGCGAGGTTGCGGCGCGCATGGCCCAGGAGTGGGGCAGTGCGCTGGTGCTCGGCTCGGCCACGCCTTCGCTCGAGAGCCTTCGCCGCTGCGAGGTGGGCTCATGGCGCGGCGCGCGCTGGACGCGCGTGGAGATGCCCGAGAGGCCCGGCGGCGCCGTGCTCCCCAAGGTCAGCATCGTGGATATGGCGTCGCAGTTCCGCGGGGGCTCGCGCTCCGTCTTCTCGGAGCCCCTGCGCCGCGCGCTCGAAGGCGTGGCCGAGAGGCGCGAGAAGGCCGTGCTGCTCTTGAACAGGCGCGGCTTTGCAAACTTCCTCATGTGCCGCGAGTGCGGCTGCGTGCCCGAGTGCCCGCACTGCTCCACGGCACTCACGTACCACGAGCGAACCCACTCGCTCGTATGCCACACCTGCGGCCGCAGCTGGCCCGTGCGCGCCTATCCCGACCCGTCCACGCGCTGTCCCAACTGCGGCAGCCGCTACCTGGGCGCCTACGGCGTGGGCACCCAGCGCGTGGAGGACGAGCTCGCCATGCTCCTGCCAGAAGACGTTGAGGTCATCCGCATGGACGCGGACACAACGCGTGCAAAGGGTGCCCACCAGCGCCTGCTCGAGCAGTTCGACGCGGCGGAGTGCGCGGTTCTCGTGGGTACGCAGATGATAGCCAAGGGACTCGACTTCCCTGAGGTCACGCTCGTGGGCGTCATCAACGCGGACACCATGCTCAAGCTTCCCGACTTCCGCGCGGCCGAGAGGACCTACGACCTCCTGGAGCAGGTGGCGGGCCGGGCCGGCAGGGGAGGGCGCCCAGGCGAGGTCATCGTGCAGACCTACTGGGCCACGCACCCTGCCATGCAGGCGGTCCTCTCGCACCGGCGCGACGTCTTTCTCGCCCCCGAGCTGGCCGAGCGCAAGGAGGCCTCGTACCCGCCGTTCTCGCGCCTTGCAAACGTCCTGGTGTGGGGCAAGAATGCCCGCGCCGTGGGCGACGCGTCAGCCAAGATGGCAGCCGCCCTGCGCGAGAAGGTCGCTGACCTTCCTGGCTGGGAGGTCCTGGGTCCCGCGGACTGCGTGAAGGCTCGCGTGAAGGACAGGACCCGTCGCCACGTGATGGTGAAGGCACCCCTCGACGCCGACCTTGGTGGTGTGGTCTCGGAGTGCGCTGCAGGCATAGGGCGCGGTATGGGTATTAACATGGCATTGGACATAGACGCCTACGACCTCATGTAGGCAAGACACAACCCGCGCGAGGATTCGCGCTGCATTGGAGGATGCAATGAACCCCCTGGACGAAATCGTGCTCTCGCCCGCACCCGTGCTTACCGAGGAGTGCGCGCCCGTCGAGAAGATCGACGACGAGATTCGCGCCCTTGCCAAGCGCATGCTGCGCGACATGTACGCCGCCGACGGCTGCGGCCTTGCCGCCCCGCAGGTGGGCGTTGCCAAGCAGGTCGTGGTGATTGACGTCGACTGGTCGGGCAAGGGCTCCAAGAAGAACCCCTACGTGCTCATCAACCCCAAGGTCATCACGGCGGACGGCCCCGAGCGCACCACGGGCGAGGGGTGCCTCTCGTTCCCCGGCATCACGGTCGAGGTCAAGCGTCCCAGCCACGTGGTTGTGCAGGCGCTCGACCTGGACGGCGACCTCTTGCAGTACGAGGCGGCGGACAACCTCCTTGCCGTGTGCCTACAGCACGAGATAGACCACCTGCACGGAGTGACCATGATTGATCACCTGTCTCCTTCGGCGCGCGTGCGTGCGATGTCTGAGTACCAGGACGCGCTCGACGCCGGCGCGCGCCCTGGCGACGTGGAGGTCGAGGAGGACTAGCATGCGCATTGTCTTCATGGGCACCCCCGAGTTTGCGGTGCCTTCGCTCAAGGCCGTTGCCGGCGCCTACGACGTCACGCTCGTGGTGACGCGCCCCGATGCCGTGCGCTCGCGTGGCAAGAGGCTCGAGCCCTCGCCCGTGAAGGCATGCGCCCTCGAGCTGGGCCTTCCCGTGTTCGAGGCCAAGCGTATGGACGCCGCGGCAATCGACGCCGTGCGTTCCGCAGCGCCTGACCTTATCTGCGTTGTGGCGTTTGGCTGCATACTGCCGGACGAGCTTCTCGCCGTGGCGCCCCTGGGCGCCATCAACGTGCACGGCTCGCTGCTGCCGCGCTGGCGCGGCGCGGCCCCCATCCAGCGCGCGATCCTTGCCGGGGACGAGAAGACCGGCGTCTCCATCATGCGCGTGGCGCACGATCTTGACGCCGGCGCATGGTGCCGTCAGGTGTCCACGCCCATTGGCACCAAGACGGCTGGTCAGCTCTTTGACGAGCTGGCGCAGGCGGGCGCGCCCGAGCTTGTCGCCGCGGCAGCGCAGATTGCCGACGGCACCGTGACCTGGCACGAGCAGGATCCCAACCAGGTCACGATTGCCGAGAAGGTCAAGAAGGACGAGATGCGCCTCGACCCGGCAGACACGTGCGCGGCAAACGCGCTTCGCGTGCAGGCCTCGACCGACGCTGCGCCGGCGCGCTGCCAGGTTGCGGGTAAGGGCATGCGTGTCGTGTGCGCCGCAGTGGCGGATGCCAATGCCCCGCAGGTGGCGGCTGGTGCTGTTGCGCTTGCCCACGGTCGCGTGCTTCTCGGCTGCGCCAACGGGGCGCTTGAGCTTCTCCGCGTGAAGCCCGACGGCAAGCGCGAGATGGACGCCTCGGCCTGGGCGCAGGGTCTCCACGGCGGCAACGGTGCCACCTGGGAGCGTGCCTAGCGCATGGCAACGCTCTCACTCGCCCGCATAGCAGCTGCGGACGTCCTCTCCAACGTGCGGCGCAGGGATGCCCGCGCGCGCGACCTGCTGCGCACCTCCGCGCCGGTGGCGCGACTTACGCCGGCGGACCGCGCGCTGGCAACCAGGCTCGCTTTGGGGAGCGTCCGTACGTCCGGAACCGTCGACGCCCTTCTCGACGCCCACTTGCGCCGCGGTCACCTCGAGCCGCGCGTGCGAGATGCGCTGCGCATCTCGGCGTTCGAGCTCCTGTGGCTTGCGACGCCTGCGCCCGTGGCCATAAGCCAGGGCGTCGAGCTGGTGCGGCGTGTCTCGCCCCACGGCACCGGGCTTGCCAACGCGGTGCTGCACCGTGTGGCCGAGGAGGACCTCCCGGCGCTTGCCCGCGCGCGCGAGCGCGTGGAGCGTAGGAACTGTACCGCCTCCGACATCGCGCTCGTTGCCGCGCTGCCGCAGTGGCTCGCAGACGAGCTCGTGGTCTCGCTGGGCACCGACGGCGTATGCCGCATGGCGCTCTCGGCCTTGGACGCGCCTGGCGCCTACGTGGCCGGCAACGCCTGTCTGCACAATGACGCCGAGGTCGAGCACCTGCTCTCTGCCGCGGGCCTCATGCCGTGCTCGACCAGCCTGCCGGGGTGCCTCTCGCTCTCTTCGGCAGCCGGCCTGGCGGCCTCTGGACTCGTGGATGTCGTTGACGTTGTCCCCGCCGACATGGCGGCGCAGGTCGTGGCGTGGCTTGCCTCGCCCGCGCCTGGCACTCGCATGCTCGAGGTGGGGCAGGGGAGGGGCACCAAGTCGCTCCTGCTCGAGTCCTGCGCGCTGCGCCGCGGGGGCCTCGCGCACCTTGCTGCGGTGGAGTCAGAGGCCTTCAAGGTTGCCGTCTCGCGCACCCGCATGGAGCGTGCCGGCCTGGGCAAGGCTGTGACCTGCACCGCATTGGATGGACGACGCCTTGGCGAGAAGGGCCTCCCACCCGAGCTTGCCGGCAGCTTCGACTCCGCATTCGTGGACGCTCCCTGCTCCGGCACGGGCACCATGCGCCGTCACCCCGAGATTGCCTGGGCGCTCCAGGAGCCTGCCGTTTGCCCGACGGGGCAGTCGCTCCCGACGCTCCAGCTGGAGCTTCTTCGAGCTGCCTCAACTCGCGTTGGTGCTGGTGGCACGCTAGCCTACGCCACGTGCTCCGAGCTGCGCGAGGAGGACGAGGGAGTTGTGGCAGCGTTCCTCGCGGCGCCGGAGGGCGCACCCTTTTCCCTGGTGAGCCCCCGCTCGACGGCTGCCTTCGCGGCACTGCCGCCCCAGGCTCAGCGCCTGGTCACGGCCATGATCGGCCCCGATGGCATGGTGCGCACTTCTCGCGTGGATACGCCCGAGCTGCCGCTTGACGGCCACTTCCTGGCGCTTCTGGTTCGCGAGGCATAGATAGAACATTAGTTCTGTATTTTTGCTTCCGGCACTTGAAGTATGCCTAAGCTCTGTTTAAGATAAACCTCCTATTGTCCGAAACCGTAATTTTGGAGGCTCCCCAATGCCGGAGGAACAGCCGGGAGGCGCGGGCGCGCAGGCGCCGAGCATCCCCACCGTCCGCGACATGGACATCGTGTACCAGGAGGTCGAGCGCCTGTACTACGAGATTTCGAAGGGCTGCGGCCTCTCGGAGACCGCGTATTGGATCCTCGTGGACATCGTGGTTGCCGGCGGCAGCTGCCCGCAGGGCTCGATTGCAACCTGTCACTCCCTCTCGCGACAGACGGTGAGCTCGGCCATGAGGTCGCTCGTCACCCGCGGCCTGGTGACGCTCGAGCGTGACGAGAACAACCGTCGCAGCAAGATCGTGACCCTTACGCCCGAGGGTCGCTCCTTTTGCGAGAAGGAGGTCGCGCCCGCGCTCAAGGCAGAGCAGCGTGCCTTCGAGACACTCTCTCCGCAAGACCGGGTTGCCCTCGTGGCACTCATCCGCCGTTACGTGGTGGCAATCGACGTTGAGGCGCGTGCCCTGCATGCTAAGGGCACTGCCGAGAAGGAACTGGCTGATGACACCCAGGGAGGTTGGAACTGATGGCTGCCGAGCGCGACTACAGCAAGCGCGCGTCGTGGAGGGTCCTCACGCAGCTCGTGCGCCCGCACTGGCATCTGGCGGTGGCTGCCTGCGTGCTGCTGCTTGCTGACATCGTGGGTATGCTCCTCATTCCCACGCAGCTTGCAGCCCTCGTGAACGTTGCCGTGGGCACACGTGACACTGCGGAGCTTACCTCGCATGGCGTTGCCATGCTTGTGGCTGCCGTGGTGGGTTCCGGCGGGTGTGTGGCATCTTACTACGTTGCCTCTCGCCTTGCCGCCTACGTGGGACGAGACCTGCGCGTGGCCGTGTACAAGAAGTCGCTTGCACTCTCGGGCGCCGACTTCAACGTGTTTGGCACGGGCTCGATGATCACCCGCACGCTGTCTGACGCCAACGTGGTGCAGCAGACTCTGCTCATGACCTTCATGATGGTCTTCCCGGTGCCGGTGACCTGCGTGGTTGCCATTGTCCTGGCATATGGCATCGACTCCGTGATGGGGCGCATGCTCCTCCTCATCACCATAGCGATGCTCGCCATCTCGGGCGTTGCCGTTGCCAAGTCCACACCCATCTTCATGGCTATGCAGGGTTTTGTTGACCGCATGAACTCGCGGCTGCGCGAGGTGGTCACCGGCACGCGCGTCATCCGCGCCTTTGGCAAGGAGGAGCGCGAGCGTGGCCGCCTGGACGAGACCTTCGAGGACTACGCCACAAACGCCATCCGCGTGAACATGCTCTTCTCGGTCGTGGACTGCTCGACGTTCTTCCTCATGAACGTCGTCGAGGTGCTTGTCATGTGGATGGGCGCGGACCGCGTGGGCGCAGGCGCCATGCAGATTGGCTCCATCTCCGCGTTGCTCGAGTACGCCATGCTCATCCTTTTCTTCATGATGATGGCCCAGTTCGCAATGATCCAGGTGCCCAGGGCGCTCTCGTGCCTCACGCGCACGGCAGCCGTCCTCGACGCGGTGCCCAGCGTGGCGGACCCTGCGGAGCCCAAGCGTCTGGCTGCGCCGGCAGACCCAAGGCCAGGCGACGAGGTGGCGCGCTTCTCGCACGCGAGCTTCCGTTTTGCTGATGCCGATGAGGACACCCTCCATGACCTTGACTTCTCCATTCGGCGAGGTGAGGTCACAGCCATCATGGGCAATACCGGGTCGGGCAAGTCAACTGTTGCCAAGATGCTACTCCGCTTCCACGACGTGACTGCGGGTTCGCTTCTCATGCTGGGAACCGATGTGCGCGAGGTCACGCAGCAGGACCTGCGCTCCCACATTGCCTATGTGCCGCAGCAGGCATGGCTCTTCTCGGGCACCATCGCCGAGAACCTGCGCGACGGCGACCCTTCCGCCACCGACGAGGAGCTCTGGCACGCGCTTGACGTGGCGCAGGCTGCCTTCGTGCACGAGCTGCCCGACGGGCTCTCCACGCGAGTCGCGCAGGGTGGGTCGAACTTCTCGGGCGGCCAGCGCCAGCGCCTGGCCATTGCACGTGCGCTCGTACGCCATGCGGACTTCTACGTCTTTGACGACTCGTTCTCGGCGCTCGACTACAAGACCGACGCGGCCCTGCGCCATGCCCTCGAGCGCGAGCTTGCCAACCAAGCCGTGGTCATCATCGCCCAGCGCGTGAGCACCGTGCGCCATGCGGCACAGATCGTGGTGCTGGGTGACGGCTGCGTGGTTGGACGCGGCACGCATGACCAGCTCATGGAGACGTGCCCTGCCTATAAAGACATTGTTGAGTCCCAGACGAGGGGAGGTGCCACCGCCGATGAGTGACGAGAAGAACATGCGTGACGAGAAGGACCAGCGCGACGAGGAGCGCCCACATGACGCCATGGGGACGGCGCGCTGCCTGTGGCAGGCCGCCGGCAAGCAGCGCTGGCGCCTTGTGGTCGCTGCTGTGAGCGCCATCGTGTACGTTGCCGCGAGCCTGGGTGCCGCTGCCTACAGTGCGCACGTAGTCGACGTGCTGTGGGAGCATATCCAGCAAAGCTTCGCCGCAGGCGAGCCCTACGTTGTGGGCCTCGAGAACGGTGGCCGCGAGGTTCTCATCTACCTGGGCATCTGGACATGCGCATGGGTGTTCTACAGCGTGCAGTCGCTCGTGATGTCGAGCTTTGCCGAGCGCCTTAACCTTTCCCTGCGCAAGAAGATCTCGGCAAAGCTGGGAAGGCTCCCACTCTCGTACTTCGACGCCCACCAGCCTGGTGACACCATCAGCCGCGCGACCAACGACCTCGACAAGGTCTCCGAGGTCCTGCAGCGAGGCCTGCTGCAGCTCATCATCGCCTTCACCACGCTCGTGGGCGCAGTCGTGCTCATGCTTGTCTCCAACCTGGTGCTGGCACTTGTGTTCTGCGGGTTTGCCGCCGCGTCTGTGGTTGTTACCAGGTTTGCCGCCCGCCTCACGCTCGACGCGGCGGCGGCGCGCCAAGACGCACTGGGGCACCTCACCGAGAGCGTCGAGGAAGCGTACTCCGGCCGAACCGTCATCAAGGCATTTGGCGTGGAGGACGCGAGCCTCGAGGCGGTGGAGTTGCGTGCTGAGAAGGTTGCTGCCACAAGTGCCCGAGCAGACTTCCTCACCAACGCAATCTCCCCCGTGATCCGCTTCCTCATGCGGCTCTCGCAGGTGGCTATCGGCCTTGCCGCTGGAGTGCTCGTGGCGGGGGGTCAGATGTCTGTCGGCGCGTTCCAGGCCTTCTTCCAGTACGTGACCCAGGCGTCCGAGCCACTCACCCAGCTCTCGCTAACGGTGAACATGCTGCAGGGCGCCCTTGCTGCCGCCGAGCGTGTCTTTGTGCTGCTTGACTCGGCAGAAATCTCGCCAGACCCAGAGATGCCGGTGGAGCTTCCAAAGCCCGTGCAGGGTCGTGTGGCCTTCGAGCACGTGCGCTTTGGCTATTCGCCCGAGGCACCCCTCATGCGCGACGTCTCCCTCGTGGCCGAGCCTGGCCAGAAGGTCGCCATCGTGGGCGCAACCGGCGCCGGCAAGACCACGCTCATCAACCTCCTCATGCGCTTCTACGAGGTTGACGGTGGACGCATCACGCTTGACGGCGTTGACACCAGGCAGCTACGTCGGCGCGACCTGCGCCGCGAGTTTGGCATGGTGCTCCAGGATGCGTGGCTCTTCGAGGGAACCATCGCAGAGAACATCGCCTATGGCAGACCTGGTGCCACACGGGAGGAGGTCGAGGCGGCGGCGCGCGCCGCGCACGTGGACTTCTTCGTGCACACGCTTCCGCATGGCTACGACACGATGCTCACTGACGGCGGTGAGAACGTGAGCCAGGGTCAGCGTCAGCTCCTGACCATCGCGCGCGCCATGCTCACAGACCCCGCCATGCTCATCCTCGACGAGGCAACCTCGAGCGTGGACACCCGTACCGAACAGGCCATTGTTCGCGCTATGGAGGCCATCATGGAGAATCGCACGAGCTTCGTGATTGCGCACCGCCTTTCCACGATTGTGGACGCGGACCTCATCCTGGTGATGGACCACGGAACCATCATTGAACAGGGCACGCACGAGTCACTGCTGGAAAAGGGCGGTGCGTACGCGACGCTCTACCGCAGCCAGTTTGCCTAGCCTATCTCGTCCGGCCAGACGGCGTTCTCGGGCATGGTCGAGTTGCAGCTCGTCACATAGTCCGGGATGGAGTCATCGCTGGCGAGAAGCTCGCTGATGGTCACGAAGGTGTAGCCCTGCGACTGGAGCGTGTCAATGATCTGCGGCAGCGCCTCGACATCCTGGTCGCGGGGGCCGCCGCCATCGTGCATCAGGATGATGCTGCCGGAGTGCACGTTGCTGCAGGCCGCCGAGACAATCTGGTCCACGCCGGGCTGCTTCCAGTCCTCGGTGTCGATGTCCCAGCGCACGGCCACCGTTGCCACGCCCTGCGTGGCAAGCCAGGTGCGCTGGGTAAAGCTTCCGTAGGGTGGGCGAAACGTGGTGGTCTTCTCGCCCGTGGCGTTCTCTATGGACGAGAAGGACGAGGTGAGCTCGTCGACTACCGTCTGCGGCTCCGCGTACCTAAGGTCGGGGTGGTCGTAGGAGTGACTGCATATCTGGCAGCCGGCATCCACGATGGCCTGGGCCTCTTCTGGGCGGGCGTCAACCTCCTTGCCCAGGCAGAAGAAGGTCGCCTTGACTCCCTTGTCCTGCAAGATCTGCAGGTATTGGGACGTGTACTCGCTGGGTCCGTCATCAAACGTCAGGGCCACGAGCTTCTGGTCGTCCGAAGGCTGGACATCCTTCACGGTGACAACGCAGTCCTGACCCTGCTCGTAGACCGTGCCGTCGACCTGCTCGCCAGAATCCTGGCCCGTGAGCACGTCCTTCACCGTGGTAGAGCCCCACTGCGAGATGTAGTTGATGGCGCCTACGTTTCCGTCCATGAGGAGCTTGGGCGGCTGGTTCACGGTCTCGGTGGTGTAGGGCTCTGTGCGGTCGCCACCGTCGCTCACGGTGATACGCTCCCCGCCGGCAACCTTGTAGGTGCGCGCGTCGTCGTAGTCCATGTCCTTGTCGTTGACGGAGACCGAGTAGGGGTAGCCCCCGCCCTCGGCAAGGATGTTCCCCGAGACGCTCACGTAGTTGCCAGGCGAGGTTTGAATGCCCTCGTCGCTCTTGAGTTGGTCAATGGTGGTGCCCACGGTTACGCTCTGGAGCGTGCCGTTTACCGTCACCTGAACTGGGCGGAACTGTGTCCACCATACGAAGCCGCCGCCGAGAAGTGCTGCAAGCACGAGGAGCGGAACAAGCGTCCGTAGCACGAATCGTCTGCCTCGGCTGCCTCTCCGCTCGGTCCCCTCGGGCATTGCGCTGGCGTCGCCCGTGGGGATGAAGCCCGAGCCCCTGCCCACAAGCCCAATGTTGCTGTCCTCGCGCTTCCCTTCGCGCTCGAAGCGATCCTTCTTGTCATTGCTGCTAGTCATGCTGCCTCCGGAACCCACATCCGCCTCATGGTGTTGTTTTCTGCTTCGTTGTGTCGAGGGGCTGTGCCCCGCTGGCTGCGTGCAAGTAACCATAGCTCAGTTTGCCATGGCGCGCTCCGCCCTTGGCGATGCCTCGTGTCTCAATAACGGAGGCATTGCTTGGCCGAAGTGTCGCTGTACCTTGGCATCCGGTGGTGGCGCTCAATGTCGGCCCTGTCCATCTCGCCCAAAAAATGCACACCAAAACAATCCTGCATGCTGGCTTCCTGAGAAAAGCGTTGCCAGGAAGCCACCTGAACCGTTTTCGTGCACCCTTATTGACGAGAGGCGCCCTCGCGTTGCCGAGAGCCGCGTCCTCGCCCCATTCCAACCTCACGCGACCCGAAAAAAGCCCCGCCGACAGTCGGCGGGGCCTTCGGACGTCCAGCTATGGCGCTTGGGCTACTTGCCCTTTTGGTCGGTGTTGTAGAAGCCGGAGCCCTTGAACACGATGCCCGAAGTCTCGAACACGCGCTCGGCCTCATGGCCGCACTTGGGGCAGTTCACCTTGGGATGGGCGCTCATGGGGTGCTCGACCTCGAAGGTGGAACCGCATGAGGGGCACTTGTAGTCATAACGAGCCATGTTCTTCTTCCTCCGGAAGCTTGGTGCAGATGCTGCCAGCTTGCGGGCGGCAAGCCTGGGGACAACACTGAATCTGCTCGCCATGGCATGGCCTGTACCGCAGGGGAGAGGAAACGATGGCTTTCAAGGGTGCGATCTTCGACTGTGACGGGACGCTCGTCGACTCCATGCGCATGTGGAGCCATGTGATGATCGAGCTGGCACACGCCCACGGCTGCGGGGGCGTTGGCCAGACGTTCTTCGATCGAATCGAGAGCGTGACCCTGCGAGACGGGTGTCAGATCATGCATGACGAGCTTGGCATCGAGACCCCCGTCAGCGATCTCTACGAGGAGGTCTGCGCCATCGTTCGCCACCACTACGCGACTGACATCCTGATCATGCCCGGCGCGCGCGAGTTCCTCGAGGAGCTGTCGGAGGCGGGCATCCCCATGGTCATTGCGACCTCCACGCCGCTGCGCGAGGTGCGTGTGGCGCTCGAGGCGCACGACCTCTCGCACTTCTTCAAGGACATCGTGACAACGGAGCAGGTGGGCGGTCGCGACAAGGTGTTCCCCGACGTCTACCTCGAGGCGGCCCGTCGCCTTGGCACGCCGGTGGGTGAGACCTGGGTCTTCGAGGATGCCCCCTTTGGCGTGCGCACCTCCAAGCGCGCGGGGTTCAACGTGGTTGGCCTCATGAACGACCATGACGGTCGGGACGAGAGGGACGTGCAGCCCTGGTGCGACATATACGTGCATAGCTTCGCGGAGCTCTCGCTGTCGCTTATCGAGGACTATGCGGCGGTACCGGCGGCGCAGGACGCGCCGTCTGATGCGGAGCCCCTACGCGTGCTTGTGGTCGATGGGTCGCCGGCGCCCAGCTCGCCGGCGCTTGTCGCGCGGCTAGCCGACAGGGCGGACTACGTCGTTGCAGCCGACAAGGGTGCCGAGACGTGCCGGGCTGCCGGCGTGGTGCCAGACGCATATTGCGGCGACCGCGATTCCGTCTCGGCTGCGGATGGCGCCTGGGCAAGCAGCGAGGCAGGGCGCTCGATCTCGTTTCCGTCCGAGAAGTATGCGACGGACCTCTCGCTTGCCATTGACTGCGCGCGCCACGAGGCCGCGCGGCAGCGGCGTCCGCTGCGCCTTACGGTGACCTGTGCATCTGGCGGCCGGCCGGACCATGCCCTGGGCGTGGTGGGGCTTCTCGCCGGCGCTGCCGACGCATGTCCCGCACTGGTCGAGGACTCGTTTGAGATGCGCGTGGTGTCGGTCGCGGGGTCGCGCGAGTGGCGACTGGGCGCTGGCGCACGCGGGCGCACCTTCTCGGCCGTGGCCGTGGCACCGGGAACGGTGGTGAGCGAGTCCGGCATGAAGTGGTGTCTTGACGAGAAGCCCCTAGTCCTTCTCAACGACTTGGGCATCTCGAACGTGGTGGAGAGCGAGGACGCCATTGTGTCCGTGAGCTCCGGTGCGGTTGCGGCGTTCCTGATGCGATAGGCCGCGGGCTTGGCTGCTGCCGTACGGTGCCATCCGCAATGCCGCGCGATTTCGCCGGTTAGGAAAAATCCGAACGTTTAGAGCGGCTTAACCATTCGGAATCCGCGGCATGCCCGCAATGCCGCGCGATTTCGCCCTTTAGGGGGCTCTAACCGTTCGGAAAATTCCTAACCGGCGAAAATCCGCGGCAAGCGCCGCGCCGCCCCGCACCCCGCGCCGCCATAAAAAAGAGGGCCGCACCAACGTGCGACCCTCCCTGTGTGCAATGTCCTAAAGCCTAGCCGCGGACGAGGTTGCCCTTCTTGAGGCACCTGGTGCAGACGTTGAGCTTCTTGCGCTGACCGTCGACAACGACGGAGACGCGCTGGATGTTGGGC
>CACYGL010000030.1 GCA_902773995.1 uncultured Coriobacteriaceae bacterium
ATGGCGCCCCCGGGGCCCGAGAGGGGCCGCGGGGGCGTTCGGTTAACTGCGGGAGCGAGCCATCAGCTCAATGTGTTCGGCTGAGATCGGAAATCAACCACAATCTAGAAATATCGCGCGATAATTCCGTCTCGGCACAGCCGAACGCAGCCGAATGCACTTGAACGTGAGAGTGCAGAGCCAGCCCTCCCATTCCTTGGCTACTGAGAAACCTGCGGTTTAATTGCAGTTCTTCAAGGGTGTTGCTGACAAGAACCGCAGGTAGACGGCTTGTCTCAGCACAGAAAGGGGCTATTAACCCGCAGGTTTTCCAAAAGGGGCGAGGGCGGCGGGGACAGAGCGCAGCGGTAAAGGCTGCCGAGAGGAGACAACGCTGACCGAGCGGGGTCTACCCAAGCAGCTGACAGGCGTTCTCCCAAAGCGCAGCGTACGTCTGATCCCGCATGGCAACGCCGACGTCCTCGCGGACTGCAGCCACGCAGGCAGCCGAGAAGGCCACCATGGCAGGCTCGCACTCCTCGCCGCGCAGCGGCACGGGCGCCATGTAGGGGCAGTCCGTCTCGGAGAGGAGAAGCCCCTCGGGACAGGCCGCAGCCGCCTCGCGGATGTCGTCGGAGCGCTTGAACGTGGACGCTCCGCCAAAGGCAATGTGGCAGCCCAGCTCCACGAAGGGGGCCATGACCTCGGGACCGTCCGTGAAGCAGTGCAGGTCACAGCCAGCAGAAGGCATGCCCTCCTCAGCCAGCACCCGCGCCGCAAGCTCGTGGGCGGAGTGGTCATTGGGATCCTGGCCGTCACGAATGTGCAGTTCAACGGGTAGCCCGTACTCGCGGGCAATACCAAGCTGACGCCTAAACGCAGCCTCCTGCACGTCTGCCGGCAGCTCGTTGTACGGTCCAAAGTCCAGGCCAATCTCGCCCACGCCCACGCAACGCGGGCTGGCGAGAAGCTCTTCCAGGCAGGCAAGCGTGGCCTTGTCCAGACGCGCGGCGCCGTACGGGTGCGCCCCGGCCACAATGCGAATGCGCTCCACCAGCGGTGGAAGGTCCGCATACCCAGCACACTCCGGAGGCACAAGCCCATGCCGCGCGCACTCCTCCAGGCGCTCGGCGGCACGCTCTACCTGCTCGTCTATCCATGAGAGATACACCGCCGCCGAAGGAAAGAGGCGCGGCACCTCGTCCACGGGGTCGACCGGCACCACCAGCAGGCGCACGCCCGCCAGCGCTGCCCGGCAGATGGCAACAGAAGGGTCGTGACGCGTAAAGCTCGTGAGGTGGCCGTGGGTGTCAGCCAAAGGCGCGCTCGCCGGCGGAAGCTCCCGCGGGCGGCCCTTGCGGTCGTGGAAGAGGTGACCATCCTCGAGCGTGAGGGCATCAAGGCCGAGAAGCTCGCTAGGCATCCGAACCGCTCTCCCCCGCAGCCGCGCCCTCCAGCGCAGCCGCCAGCCGCACAAAGTCCTCTGGCGAGAGGGTCTCGGCACGCACGCCCGGCGCTATGCCGCACGCGGCAAACGCCGCATCCAGCGCGTCCTTCTCGTACCCGCTCGAGGCCATGGAGTTCCGGATGGTCTTGCGGCGCTGCGCGAACGCAGCATCGATCACCGCGGGCGTAGATGATGGCACACCCTCAAGCGGCGCGCGGTCTATACGCACGACGGCGGAGTTCACGTGCGGCGGCGGGTTGAATGATCCCGGTCCCACCTCAAAGCGGCCGGTCACACGGCCGAGAAGCGCCAGCTTTGCCGTGTAGGCGCCGTAGGTCTTGGAGCCCGGCGCTGCGCAGATGCGGTCCGCGACCTCGGCCTGGACCATCACCACGGCGCGCCGCACCGAGGGCACCTCGCAAAACACCTTGAGGATGAGGGTCGCCGCCACCTGGTAGGGCAGGTTCGAGACAAACTTGCCCGGCTCGAGCGGCAGCCCGTCCGGAATCACGCGGAGCGCATCCCCCATCACCAGGTGCAGCCGCTCGGAGTCCTGCAAGCAGGTCTCGGCAAGCACCGGCTCGAGCTGGCGGTCGGCCTCAACGGCGCAGACGGCGCCCACGCGCGGCAGCATGGCCACCGTGAGGGTGCCAATGCCCGGCCCCACCTCAAGCACAACATCCGCGGGGTCAAGCTCCGCCAGGTCCAGAATCCTCCCGATCACGGTGTCATCCACCAGGAAGTTCTGCCCAAGCCGGTGCTTTGTAGAAAGCCCAAACTCGTCGAGCACGTCTCGCGTTGCAGACTGGTTGGCAAGCCAGGAGTGCATGGCGCCTACTTCTTCTGCAGACGCGGGAAGAGCGCGTCGCCCTTCGTCACCTCGACGCCACCGACAAGGCGGCCCCACTCGCACACGGACGCGAGGTCAGTGGTGCCCACCTCGTCGCCGGCGCCCATGCGACGCAGCACCTCGGCAGAAGTCTCGGGCATGAAGGGCGTCAGCAGGTGCGCGCAGATGCGGATGGACTCGAGGAGGTTCGCGATGATGTGGGCAAGCTCGCCGATGCGCGTGAAGTCCTTTGCCACCGTCCACGGCGCCATGTCCTCCACGTAGTGGTTGGCGGCGTGCACGAGCTCCATCACCACGTCCTTTGCCTGGACGTACTCGAGCTTGTCCATGTGCTCGGCGTAGCGGCCCTCGATACCCTGGGCAATCTCGCGCAGGGGGTTCTGCTCGTCCACCCAGCCGTCGGCAAGCTCGGGCGTCTTGCCGTCAAAGTACTTCGCGCTCATGTTAAGTGCGCGAGACACCAGGTTGCCCCAGCTGTTGGCCAGGTCGGCGTTGTAGACCTGCTCCATGCGAGAGAAGCTGATGGCCCCGTCCTCGCCCGGCACGACGTCGGTCATGAAGTAGTAGCGGTAGCCCTCGACGCCGAGAAGGTCGATCACGTCCTGCGGCGCAATGGCGTTGCCGCGGCTCTTGGACATCTTCTCGCCCTTGCCCGTCTCCTCGTTGCGCACCATGAGGAAGCCGTGCGCAAAGACGTGCTCGGGCAGCGCCTCGCCGATGGCCATGAGCATGGCCGGCCAGATCACGCAGTGGAAGCGGATGATGTCCTTGCCCACCACGTGGTACTGTGCGGGCCAGCGATACGCCAGCTCGGCCTTGGCCTCGGGCGTGTCCACGCCGTAGCCCACGGCGGTCATGTAGTTGAGAAGGGCGTCGAACCACACGTAGGTGACGTGCTTCTCGTCAAACGGCACGGGGATGCCCCAGTCGAAGCTCGTACGGGAGACGGACAGGTCCTGGAGGCCACCCTCCACGAAGCTGCGGACCTCGTTCATGCGGAAGTCGGGCTGGACAAAGTCCGGGTGCTCGTCATAGAGCTTGAGCAGGCGGTCCTGGAACGCGGAGAGCTTGAAGAAGTAGGACTCCTCCTGCACGCGCTCGAGCGGGCGGCCGCAGTCGGGGCAGAGGTGCTGGCCCTCGGTGTGGTGCCCTCGGGGACGCAGTACCAGCCGTCGTAGGAGCCCTTGTAGAGGTAGCCGGACTCCTTCATGCGCTCCCAGAGGTACTGCACGGCGTCGTGCTGGCGCTGCTCGGTGGTGCGGATGAAGTCGTCGTTCGAGATCTCGAGCTGGCGCCAGAGGTCCTTGAAGAAGGGCGCCTGGGAGTCGCACCACTCCTGCGGAGTCATGCCATGGGCTGCCGCGGCCTCCGCGACCTTCTCGCCGTGCTCGTCCATGCCCGTGAGGAACTTGACGTCATAGCCCGTCGCGCGGCGGTAGCGCGCCTCGACGTCGCAGAGGACGGTCGAGTAGGCCGTGCCCAGGTGCGGCTTGGCGTTGACGTAGTAGATGGGCGTGGTGATGAAGAAGCTCGGCTTTGCCATGGGTTGGGTCTCCTAATGACGGATCCGCGTTGCTCAGCAAAAGGACCCTAGCGCTTGAGGCTCCCCATAAGGCCGCGAGCAAGCTGCCGCGTGACCTCGCGCCCAAAGGAGCCAATCATTGATGTGGCAACCCTCCCCACCTGCTTGGCAACCTCCTGCTGTGCCTTCTCGCGCTCGCGGGCCTCGCGCTCTGCCTGCTTCTGGGCTGCGGCCTCCGCCCGCGCCGCCTCGCGCTCCGCCTCTCGCTCGGCCTTCTCCTGCGCCTTTTGCTGCTCCTTGGCGGCGCGCTCGGCCTCCTTCTGGCGCTTGGCCTCGAACTCGGCCTTCTCCTTCTCGAAGGCGGCGCGCTCGGCTGCAAGCTGGGCGTTTGCGGCGGCAACGTCACGTTGGCCCTGGATCTGCTCGTAGGCGCTCTCGCGGTCTATGGCCGTGCCGTACTTCTCCATGAGGTCGGCCTGGGCCGAGAAGACGCCGTCCATAACGTCCGCGTCGGCCGCCGCCATGCGGCACTGGGGAAAGAGCACGCGGGCGCGCTCCACCACGGACGGCCTGCCCTCCTCGTCCAGAAGAGAGACCAGCGCCTCGCCGGTGCCCAGGTCCTGGAGCGCCTGCACCGAGTCGAAGGCGGGGTTCTCGCGGAAGCTTGCCGCGGCGGCGCGAACGGCCTTCTGCTCGGCAGGCGTGTACGCGCGCAGGCCGTGCTGCACGCGGTTGGAGAGCTGCGCCAGCACCTCGTCGGGGATGTCCGAGGGCGACTGTGTGATGAAGTAGACGCCAACCCCCTTTGAGCGCACGAGCTTCACCACCTGGACAATCCTGTCCACAAGCTCCTTGGGCATGTCGTCAAAGAGTAGGTGCGCCTCATCAAAGAAGAACACGAACTTGGGCTTATCGGGGTCTCCCACCTCGGGGAGGATGTCAAAGAGCGAGGAGAGCATCCACAGCAGGAACATGACGTAGATCTGCGGGGTCTGGATGAGCTTGGCCGCGTTCAGGATGTTCACGTAGCCGCGACCGTCAGGGGCGCAGGCAAACCAGTCCTTAAGGCTCAGGCTGGGCTCACCAAAGAAGATGTCGCCGCCCTGGTCCTCAACCGAGATGAGCGCGCGCTGGATTGCCCCAACGGACTGCGGTGAGACGTTGCCGTACGTGGTCTGCAGCTCCTTGGCGTGCTCGGACACGTACGAGAGCATGGAGCGCAGGTCCTTGAGGTCAATGAGGAGAAGGCCGTTCTCGTCTGCCACGCGAAAGACGATGTTGAGGACGCCCTCCTGCACCTGGGTGAGTCCCAGGATGCGCGCGAGCATGACCGGCCCCATGGCAGAGACGGTCACGCGCACGGGGATGCCCTTCTCGCCCAGCATGTCCCAGATGCGCACCGGCGCGCCCTGGAAGCTGACCTCGTCCTCCTTGAGGTTGAAGGTGTCCTGACAGCGCTTGCGGATGAAGTCCGTCATCTCGCCGGGCTGGGCCATGCCCGTGACGTCGCCCTTTACGTCGGCCATGAAGACGGGCACGCCTGCCTGCGAGAAGCCCTCGGCAATCACCTTGAGCGTGACGGTCTTGCCCGTCCCGGATGCGCCGGCGATAAGGCCGTGGCGGTTGGCCTGGTTGAGGAGCAGGCAGCAGGGCTTCTCGCCCTGGGCTATCCAAATCTTGTCACCTACGAGCATGGGGCCTCCCAACGTGGTCTGTAATGCCAGGTGCTGTTATGTGGATTGTAGTGCGGATGCAAAATGTGGCGCGGCCGCGCTAGGGCTCATCGTTGGCGAGTGCCTGGGCAGCAGCCACCACCTGGTCGTAGACCTCGGCACGGGGTGCCGAGAAGGCCTTGGACAGCCGCTTTGCCAGCGCGGACTTGGGCTCGCCTGCGGCTAGCCCCTCGCGGATGGCCTCCTCGAGCGTGGCGGCGCCTGCACCCGTCGCAGCGCGTCGGCGCTCCTCAAGCTCGTCGGCCGTGGGCGGCGCGATCACGATCACGCACTCCCCGCGGACCTCGTCGCGCGCGGCAATCTGGGCGGCAAGCGCCGCGGCCTCGTCGCGCACAACCTCCTCGTGCAACTTGGTGAGCTCGCGCACCAGGGCCACGCGACGGCCCGGCATGACCTCGCCCACGCTCGCGAGCGTGGCGGCCACGCGGTGTGGCGACTCGTAGCACACAATGGCTCCCGGCACCTGGGCAAGCTCGCCGAGACGAGCCACCTGCGCGGAGTGGCGGCGCGGCAGGAAGCCCTCAAAGAAGAAGTGCTCGCAGGCCAGGCCCGACGCAACCACGGCGCAGGTCACGGCAGATGGACCCGGCACGACCTCCACGGGAAGTCCCGCGTCCAGCGCGGCGTCCACCAGCCGCTGGCCGGGGTCGCTCACGCCCGGCATGCCCGCATCGGAGACAAACGCCACGCGCTCCCCCGCCTCCACGCGCTCCAGCACAGAGGCCACGCGTAACGCAATCACGTTCTCGTCGCAGCGCACGAGAGGAACGTGCAGGTCAAAGGCCGAGAGGAGCCGTGCCGTGACGCGCGTGTCCTCGCAAAGGATGACGTCCGCCTCGCCCAGCGTGCGCCTGACGCGCGGAGAGGCGTCCTCGAGGTTGCCGATGGGCGTGCCCACCACAGAGAGAATACCGGCCATTAGCAGATAAGCCCCCGCTCGAAGGAGGATAGCGCCACGCGGGCGTCCCAGCTGGAGAGCCTGCCTGTGGTCTTCCAGGTCTGGAAGAACCACGCCGGGAGCTTCTCGTATGCCGTGAGCTGCTCGGACGAGTAGATGCGCTCGAGCGCCACGCGCCCCTCAGGCGTCATGGCGGCGTCGGCGATGGGAAGCGCCGACGACCACTTCCCCACCATCACGGGAAGGCCGCTTCGCTGGTCCTCGCGGATGTGGCGATGGATCGCCGCCATGATGTGGCGCACGCCCAGAGTGTTTGCCCCGGGCGCGTAGCCCATGTCGGCCATGATCGCCGAGGGCTTGTCCAGGTGGCAGTCGAGCCAGACGTTTTGGTACTGGCGCTGGGCCATGAAGCGGCGCCAGTCGGTGGGAATGCCCGCGTCGGGGAGAATGACCACGGGGTCTGGGCCGGCAGCCTCGCGCACGCGGTCGTAGGCGGCGCGGTAGTAGTTTCTCAGCAGGTGGCCGGGCATGCCGTCGGTAACGCCCAGGCCACGCCGCGTTTGGATGCGCGCGTCGTCTGCCACCTCGATGCCGTAGAAGCCCATGCGCGAGGCGTACCTCGAGCTAAGCTGCGAGAGGACCCAGAGCGAGTTCTCGCGGATGCCGCGCTCGTCGGTGAAGTTGTTCCAGGTCTGCTCGTCACCCGGAACGCCGGGGTTCACGGCAAGCGCAAAGACCACCTTGAGGTCTATCTCCTCAGCCCACTCGAGCGCTTGGTCAACTTCGTCAATGCAGCCCAGGTAGGGACCGGGGTTGGGACCGGCTTCGCCAAAGACGTACCAGGGCACGGGCAGCCTCACGGCGTTGAATCCGCGCGAGGCGATGCGGGAGAAGTCATCTTTGGTGAGGAAGCGGGCACGATGGCGGCGGACCACCTCGCGGTATCCCTTGGCACCCAGCGACGTGATGAGCGAGGGCTCGTCAAGGGCACCTGAGCCCGAGAAGAGCTCCGGCGTGACCCAAGGCTCAAGCGTAAGCCAGCCAGTAAGGTTGACCCCGTGAAGGGCGTTCTCTGCCATGCGCCACCTCGCTCCCATCAAAGTTCAGCGCTAGTTCAGAGTGTAGCGCAGGTTGTGGCGCCAGGAGCACCGTCCAGCGTTATTGTGATGACGCTTCTGTCACACATTCGAGCGCGAACGTGGGTGCGAAGCGATACACATTCGGCGTGCGAATCTGTGGCGACCTGCGCGGGATACACATTCGTGCGCTAATGTGTAGCAACGCAATCCGCCCCCGCAACACATTCGTTGGCCAAATCTGTTGCGACCTGCGCGGGATACACATTCGTGCACGAATGTGTATCCGCCCTTGGCGAGAAGGCCACCGGGCGTCGGGAGACTCCGGACCACAAAACGCCAGGCCCTACTCCCCGTCCGGCTCGTACGATGCCCGGTTGTTGGGCGTCTCGTTGCAATCGACTCGGCAAACGGGAAGGCCGCGTGCCGAAAGCCGGTCAAAGAGGTGGCGCGCTAGGTTCTCCGACGTAGTGCGGAAGGGCAGCATGGTCAGGCTGAAACCCTCAGACTTAAGCGCCTCGAGCGTCGCGGGCGCAAGCGAACCCTCCTCCACAAGGAAGGTGTGGTCAAGGGCATCGCACTCCTCGCGCACGATGCGCTTGAGCGTGGCAAAGTCCACAACCATGTCCTTCTCGGTGCCTGAGGTGCCCAGCTCGTCCGCCCGCACATAGGCAGTCACGCGCCACTGGTGACCATGGAGGTTCTCGCACTTGCCGTTGTAGTCGGTAAGGAAGTGTGCCGAGTCAAACCAGTATTCAGTCGAAAGCGTGTACACGCGAAGCCTCCTGTTGTTGAACGTCCAAAGCGAAGGAACCCTCTCCAGGGTGAATCCGGGCAGTTTTCAGACATTTTGGCCGATAAAGACATTGTTATGTGTCCAAAAACTGCCCGACAGCGCCAGAAGGAGGAGTTGAGAAGCACAAGGCAGTCACAACCCCGGCGGCAGGCCGAGAAGCCCGCAGCAGCCGTGGCTCCGACGGTCTACTCCCCCGCCGGCGACGGTGTGTTGCCGCCGGCGGATCCTCCGTTGGCTCCGCCCTCGCCGCCGCCCCGGCGGCCACGGCCGCCACGATGGCGGCGACGCCTCTTGGGGGCGGCTCCGTCACCAGCGGTCTGGCCAGCACCGGCGCCATCCGCAGGCTTCTCAGGCGCCATGTGCTTGGGAGCAGGACGGCTGCCCTGGGCTGCGGCACCACCGCGGTCCCCCGGGTGACGCGTGCGGCGACGCTGCTGTCCGCCCTGCGCCTGCCCGGCACCGGCACCGGCGCCCTTCTCGGCACCCGCGCCACGCCCCTGGCCCTGCTTGTCCTCAGCACCGGCCGGAGCGCCCGTGCCACCAGCAACGCGGTGGTGTCTGCGACGGCGCGTGGGCTTGGGGGCGTCGGCGTCGGGCTCAACGCCGCTCGTCACCGTAACTTCGAACTCCTCGGCGGCAAGCTCAACGCGCGCAGTGCGGCCCTTGCGGTGGCGGCGGCGCGTGGGCTGCTGCTCGCCCTCCGCACCTGCAGCATCCGGAGAAGGCGCACCGGCAGCCGGGCGCTTCTCGGCACCGCCTGCCGCATCTCCTCCGTCACCCGAGCGCCTGCGACGACGCTTGGGCTGCACAAAGAGATCCGCGTCATCAAAGCCCTCCGGCGGCGTCACGCCGTTGGCGCGGTCAAGCTCGGCCAGGGCCATGCGCACGTCGGGCGACTGCAGGCGCTCGAGGACGTCGCGCGTCACCGTGTCCGGGCGGCAGGCGCATCCCAGGTCCTTCGACTTCTTGACGGCGGCATCGGAGGCGGTCATGTCGGCCAGCGGCACACGCACCTGCTTGCCGTTCTCAAGCCGCAGGCAGATCTCCTCCTTGGGCGTGTCGTACTCCACGATCTTGGCCTTGCCCAGCGGCGTCTCGATGACGGCGTTGCGCTTAGGCGCGCGACCCTTGAAGTCGCGGTATGCCTCGAACTCATAGCGCAGACAGCACATGAGGCGGCCGCATGCGCCAGAGATCTTGGTGGAGTTGAGCGGCAGGTCCTGCTCCTTTGCCATGCGGATGGAGACGGGCTCGAAGGCAAGGCCAAAGCGGGTGCAGCACAGCTCCTGGCCGCAGTGGCCCCAGCCGCCAACCACGGCGGCCTCCTCGCGCACGCCAATCTGGCGCATGTCGATGCGCTCATGCAGCTCGCGCGAGAGGTCGCGCACAAGCTGGCGAAAGTCCACGCGCTCCTCGGCCGAGAAGTAGCAGACGACCTTGTCGCCATCGAAGAGGTACTCGACGCCCACGGGCTTCATGTCGAGTCCGCTCTGCGAGACAAGCCGCCTGAACACGGGCAGGGCCTTCTCGCCAAGCTCTGCCAGCTCCTCGGCATGGTCCAGATCCTCGTCGCTTGCAACACGAAGCACGGGCCTGAGCTGCGCGTGGTTGGTCACGCGGTCTAGGTCCTCCGAGCTCATCTCGCGCGGGTCGGCGGTGGCAAGGCCAATCTCGTGGCCGCGCTCGGTAGCGCAGATCACGTGGTCAGCCTCGAGGGCCTCGGTGCCCGCGACGTCAAACCACAGGTCGCGGGCGGCATATTTAAACTTCACCGGAATGACGGTGGGCATGCAAGTGCCTCCTTGATACGAAGAAGCATGACCTCAAGGGCCAGCTGGGGTGATACGTTGTGCGCTAGGTCGTTGCCTGCAGAAGAGACGGCGTCGAGCGCGGTCAAGGCGCCAGGCGTTCCCGTCGACGCGGCAAGGCGATCGACCACAGCAGCCGCGTCCTCGTTCACGATCTGCTGCGGCACGCCCTCACAGCGCACCAGCACGTCGCGCAGAAGCGAGTCCGCAGCGGCCAGAGCCTCCATGATACCTGAACGCTCACGGGCCGTAAGCTCGCGCTTGTTGGCGTCGGCCACCTGCTTGAGGGCAGAGGCGGTAAGAAAGTCCGCGCTCTCCTTGGCGGCCTCGTCCTGGGCCACTTGCACGTCCTTCAGGGGCACGCGCACGGCCGCCAGAAGGTCGCGCGCCGAGCAGAGCACGTCCCACGAGTCGTCGCGACCAAGCTCGTCCAGAATGCGCACGACAAGGCGCCGCACTTCTCGGCGCGAGGGCGACGCAAGGAAGTCGCAGGCACGAGAGGGCGTCCCGGCAACCGAAAGCGCCACGCGGGCCTCGCCCTCGCTTGCGCCCGAGCGGTGCATGACCTCGTCCAAAGCCACGCTCGGCGCAATGGTGCGAAACGGCACCACCTGACAGCGCGAGACAATGGTGGGGAGCACCGAGGCCACCGAGCGGGCGAGAAGGATGAACACCACGCCCTCCGGTGGCTCCTCAATAGTCTTGAGCAGCGCATTTGCCGAGGTGCCGCGGAGAAGGCCGGCGTTCTCGAGCACGTAGGCCTTCGCTCGGGCGCGGCTGGGTGCGCGGTTAACGCCCTCGATGAGGTCGCGCACCTGGTCAACAAGGTAGCCGGTGACGCTTCCCGGGGTGAGCCACTGCACGTCCGGATGGGTGCGGTGCGCCACGCGACGGCAGTCGTCACAGGTGCCGCAGCCGTCGTTGGGGCAGACCACGCACTGCGCCAGTGCAAGCGCAGCCTCCTCCATGCCGGAGCCCGGCGCGCCCACAAAGAGGTATGCGTGCGAGAGACGTCCCTCGCGCACGGCGGAGACGAGAAGGTCGCGAACGCGCGGCTGGTCGCCAAGCGCGTCGAACACGGCTGCGGCACGCGCCGGCACGGCGCCATCCCTAGCCGCGGCCATGGGGCTCCGCCTCCGTTGCGAGCGATGCGGGAAGGACATCTGCAAGGGCGCCGAGAAGCGCGGAGTAGACCTCATCCGGCGTGCCCGTTGCGTCCACCAGGCGCACGCGCTCGGGTTCCTCGCCAACGAGGCGCAGGTAGCCGTCGCGAACACGCTGCTGGAAGGCAAGGCCCTCCGCCTCGAGGCGGTCCGCCCCACCTGCCGTAGCGCGTGAGAAAGCCAAAGCGGGGTCAAGGTCCAGGACAACCGTGCGATGGGGCGTGACGCCGCAGCTCCCAAGGCCGTTCGCCGTTCTCACCACCTGAGACGAGAGGCCACGAGCCGCCTCCTGGTAGGCCAGGGTCGAGTCGAAGAAGCGGTCGCAGACCACAACTGCCCCGCGCTCGAGCGCAGGCGAGATGACCTGCCTCACCAGCTGTGCGCGGCTGGCCTCGTAGAGCAAGAGCTCGCACTCGGGGCACATCTCGGCGTTGGAGGGGTCAAGCAGCAGGCCGCGGATCTTCTCGGAGATGTCCGTGCCGCCGGGCTCGCGCAGGCGCACAACGTCATAGCCGGCGACCTCGAGGGCGTCCGCAAGACGGGCTGCCTGCGTGGTCTTGCCGCAGCCGTCAATACCCTCGAGCGTGAGGAAGAGGCCTCTTCCCTCGCCTGTTGTCGCCATGCTCGCCTCCCAATCGCGCGCGTCCATGCATAAGCCGAATTACTTTAGCAGGTCAACGTGGGGAGATGATGAGACAAAGGGACAGTCCCTTTGTCTCATGACGCGGCCCAGAGCGAAGCTGTCTGGCATGCCGAGAAGCCCTACCCAAGCTCGCCAGCTGCAATGAGGTCGCGAACATCAAGCAGCGAGTTGCAGACACGCGTCGCAATGGCTCGAATCTCCAGCGTGGGGGCAATCATGTCTGGAACCATTACCGAGAGAAAGCCGCCGGCAGATGCGGCACGGATGCCGTTGGGGCTGTCCTCGAGCACAAGCGAGCTTGCCGGAGCGGCGTTAAGGCGACGCGCTGCCTCCACGAACACGTCTGGCGCAGGCTTTGAGGGCAAGCCGTCATCGCCGGCAATAACGGCCGAGAAGAACCCCTCAACGCCTCCCTTGCGGAGATGCGTCTCCACAAGCGTCCTAGGAGATGCAGACGCAACCGCGCAGGGAACGCCCTTCTCGGCAAGCAGCACGAGAAGCTCGTCAAGACCGGGTTTCTTGGGAGCACCGTGCGCAAGCATCTCTTCGATGCCAAGGCGCACGTGCTCGCGGACGGCAGAGACCGCACGAGGGTCGTTGTCGTACGCTTGGGCAACAAGCTCCTCGATGCGCGGCTGGCTCATGCCAAAGAACCGCTGCACAAGACCAGGCTTGAGCTCTAGACCCTGCTCCTTGAACGCCGGCTCCCATGCAGAGACCCAGATGGGCTCGGTGTCAAACATCAGGCCATCAAGATCGAATATCGCAGCCTCGAGCATGGGAGCCTCCTATGCAGTACAAGTACAGCCTAAGGTAACCCTACGATACCAAGAAGCATGAGACAAAGGGAGTTTACCCTTGTCTCACGAAGGCCCCGCCGGGCGCAGGGAGTGCGCTCCGGCGGGGCCGATGGGTGCGGTGCCTTTGACGAGGCGCCCGCTACTCCTCGCGCCTGCGACGCAGGAGGGCGCCGAGGGCCGCGAGGCCGAGGCCGATGGCTCCGGCAGCGGCGGGTGCGGCGGGCGAAGTCGCGTCGCCCGTGGAGGGCACGGCCGCCATGTGGCGCGGCTCGTACGACGCCTGCGCGGCGGATGCGGGCGCTGAGGGCTCAGCCGGCGTTGCGGGCTCTGCCGGGGTAGCCGGCTCCGGGTCCCTCTCGTACCAGAAGGCAAGCTCCTGGCCGCCGTCGCGGGTGCTGAGATAGCCCTGCCCGCCGAAGAGGACGTGCCAGCCGGGCACCTCGGGCGCGAGGTAGTCGAGCAGCGCCTCCGCCGAGTCGAAGCTGATGTCCGCCGCGACGGGCAGGCCCGTCGCCTCGTCCCAGAGGTGGACGACGTAGGCGTGGGAGGCGTCGTCGGAGTAGGTGAAGGTGATCACGTTCGATGACGCGTCGGCGGAGAGGTCGATCGTGGCCCCCGAGGCGCTGGCGTAGGCGTGGCCCTGCCTGCGCGCGTCGCCCTTCGGGAGCGCGAGGGCGCTCACGGTCTGCCCCACCGTGCCGGGCAGCGTCTCCTCGCAGAGCACGGTGCCGTCGGCGAGCACGTGGCGCACGGTGTAGGTCGTGGGGGTGTTGGTGGACCTCCAGGCCGCCACCAGGCGGGCGTCGGCCTGCAGGGCCAGGTCGAAGGGGAAGGGCGCCGGGGTCGAGGAGCCCGCGCCCTGGTAGTACCAGCCGCCGAACTCGTAGCCCTCGCGCACGGGGTCGGCCGGCCTGGTCGCCTTGCCGCCCCAGGCGACGGTCTCGGGCGCGACGGCTGAGCCCCCCGCGGCGTCGAACGTCACGGTGACGTCCGGGTGCTTCCAGAGCGCGTAGAGGTGCGTGCCGCCCTCGGGCATCGTGAGCGAGGTGACCGGATCGCCCTCGAAGGTCGGGGAGGTGTACCATCCGGCGAACACCGTGCCCTCGGGGGCCTTGGCCTCGGGCGCTGCCGCCGCGGAGACGTCGATCGTCGAGCCGTAAAGCTGCGTCTTACTGTCCACGGGCTTGCCCTCGGAGTAGTACGTGACGTCGTAGGGGATGCGGTCGAATTTGAACTCGAAGACGTTGGCTTGCTTCGCGTCAAGATGGCCCGTTGGCACACGTCCCTGTGCGTTTACATCCTTTTGCGTGACTTGGTGCCAATCCGCCCATACGATGCTTCCCGGATCTCCACCATCCCACAGGTTTGTCGAGACCCTCCAACCAACTAGGCGGAAACCATCACTCTCATACCAAAGAACAAACCATGGGCTGTCTCCAGAGCTAACCAGCTCAGAAAACTCGCCCTCTTTATTTCCGGAGCCCGCAGCCAGTTGAGGAGCATAGGATTTCCCATCAGTAGTCTGATAAATACGCCCCCTATAAATGGTGTATCTAACATCATTTGTAAATTGCGCTACAAAATGACTCGTGAGAGTACCGTCATCTTCAACCGTAATTTCATCTGGTGCGAGAACGGCGTTGAGACCGGCGTGAACCCTAAAGTTCTTTTCGACATTTGTCCAATAATCAAAGCTTTTTCGCGTACCACCGTTGCCAACATACGCAGCGTAAGTATCCTGGTCATCAGGCAGCGGTAACAAATCATTGACCTTGATGGTGGTCACGGCAACACGAGGATATTTTGAGAAGTCTCCAACTCCATCCGTCTGCGCCCTGAAGTAAACAGTGACCGGCTTCCAGTCGTAGTAGACGTTGAGGACCGTGGTGCCGTCGCCGGAGACGGTCAAGCCCTGGTCCTCGCGGGCGTACTGGTACCACTGGTACGTCGCGCCCTTGGAGGTGTCGAGCCTCTTGGCGGTGGGGACCGCGTGGTCCGTCGTGCCGGTGCGCGTCTCGGTCTGGAGCAGGTGGTACTTGTAGGTGGAGGCGTCGTCCCCCCTGTCCTCGCCCCAGTACTTCACGAGGTAGGTGGCCTGGGCGGGCTCCCAGAGGGCGGTCGCGGTAACGTCGCGTTCGGGGATGGTGGCGGGCAGCTGGTCCGCCTTGCCGTCCCCGTCGGTGTCCCAGCCGGCGAACGCGTAGCCCGCGCGGGTGGGGTCCGCCGGCCTGGTGACGGCGTCGCCCGTCCTGCCCGTCTGGGGCGCGACGTAGGAGCCGTTGGTCGAGAAGTAGACGCCGTAGGTGGGGACTATCACGTCGTACCTTATGACGATGGTCGCCTTGCCGTCCGGGGTCACCTCGGCGGTGCGGCCCTCGGCGTCGGTGGCGCAGTCGTAGTTGTCGTAGTACTTGGGCGCGGCGGTGACCCTGGTGCCGGAGGGCGCCGTCAGGGTCTCGGTCTCGGAGACCCGGTACTCGCTCGACCTCGGCCCCACCTGGCGCTCGTGCACCACGGTGTAGGTCACGAGGGTGGAGCGGTATTTGACGGTGACCGACACGTCGCCGGAGCCCTTCGTGACCTCGCCCGACACGGTGGCCTGGGAGGCGTCGGCGAGCTCGTAGCCGCCCACGGCGGGGCTTTTTACGGCGTAGGACTCGCCGTCGGCGAGGGCCTCGCGGTGCGCGGGCGCTATCTGGTTGCCGTCGGAGTCGACGTAGGTGACGGTGAGGGCGTGCAGCCCGGCCTCCTCGTAGGTGCCCCTGTCGGACGACGCCGCGGGAGCCTCCTGCTGCTGCGACGAGTCGGCGGTCGCCTGGCCGTCCGCCTGCTGCTGGGACGAGTCGGCGGCGGCCGCCTTCTCGTCCGTGCCGGTGGCCGCCGCAGCCTGCTGCTGGCTGGTCGCCGTCGTTGTCGCCGTCGCAGCAGCCTGCGCCTGGTCCGCAGCCGCCGCGCCCTGTGCGCCGGCCTCGTCGGCGAGCGCCACGCCGGGCGCCACCGCGAACCCGGCCGCAAGCGCGAGCGAGGCCCACACGGCTCCCCTGCCCCTCGTGCTTAGACCCGAATGCTTTTCACACTTATCCATGGAATCGCGCTCCTTGCTGAAGATGCAAAGTAACACCTATCGCATGCGGGAATCTTAGTTTTAGGAATGATGCAGAGACCTATAGCGTGACCTAAAAGCAGGGCAGCATGTCTGAACAAGTTGCTCAAAATACAAATTAAGAGGGGCCCCGCGCTCGGCGCGGGGCCCCTCCTGGCGAAAACGCCCCCAGTCGGCCAGCGGCGTCCTGGTCTCCCACGGGCTTGACCCGCAGTACAATCG
>CACYGL010000031.1 GCA_902773995.1 uncultured Coriobacteriaceae bacterium
TAGATTTCAGGTGCTAGTATTTGCTTGTCTTTGGTTTTTCCCGTCCATCGCGACCGTACCCCGTAGCATCACCCGCCGCACCACCAGCTGCGCGGCCGAAAGGCGGGCCCGCCAGAAAGGGATCGAGGAATCATGAAGAAGTCCGAGGTCGAGTTTCTCTCTCGCCTTGCAAAGGGCATTGCCGCCCAGTTTGGAAGCAACTGCGAGGTCGTTGTCCATGACCTGGAGTCCAAGGATCCGGACAGCACCATCGTCGCAATAGAGAACGGCCAGGTCTCTGGCAGAAAGCTCGGCGATGGCCCCTCCAACGTGGTGCTCAAGGCCCTGAGCTCCGACCCGGACAAGCTCCAGGACCACTTTGCCTACCATACGCGCACCGAAGACGGCCGCGAGCTACGCTCGAGCACGGTCTTCTTCCGCGACGAGACGGGCAAGCCCGTGGCAATCTTTGCCATCAACTATGACTCCACGCCCATCATGGCGCTGCAGAACATGCTCAAGGACTTCACCGCGCTTGCCAGCCCCGCTACAGACGAGCCGGAGGTCATCCCCCACAACGTGAATGACCTCCTAGACGAGCTCATCGACCAGAGCGTGCGGCTTGTGGGCAAGCCCGTTGCCCTCATGACCAGGGACGACAAGGTCAGGGCAATCGGCTTCCTCAACGACTCCGGCGCGTTCCTCATCACCAAGGCCGGACAGAAGGTATGCAACTACTTTGGCATCTCGAAGTACACGCTGTACAGCTACATGGACGAGGCCAAGGCACAGAAGAAGGAGTAGGCGCATGTCCAACGAGTGCCGCACTGACGACGAGGCAACAGGGCTCACGTCACGGCTCGTGGGCATAGAGAGCACAGACCCCGGTGCCTTTGAGGGCCACATCGAGGACTTTGTGCACATGTGGCTCGAGGAACGTCGCAAGCGCGCCGGCAGCCTTGCCGGGTCCATACAAATCGAAGAGCTCGAGGCGCTGCCAGGACGCCGTTGCCTGAGGGCGCTCATTCCCGCGGAAGGTGCGGGCAACGCCCCCAACGGCCCCGCTGACCTCACGCTTCTCTGCCACATGGACACCGTGCGCGTGGGCGCCGGCTGGGGCGAGGACACGCCAGCCTTCTCGCCCGTTCTGCGCGATGGCGAGCTCTATGGCCGCGGCTCGTGCGACATGAAGGGCGGCCTGGCCTGCGCGCTTCTCGCCTTTTCGGATGCGCTTGACGAGGTTGGTCGGCGCGGGAGCCTGCCCGGGCACTCGCTGGCGATTGTGTGCACCGTGGACGAGGAGGACGAAATGCGCGGCTCGGAGGCCGCCATCCGCGCCGGCTGGCTGGGTGCCACCGGATGGGTCCTCGACACCGAGCCCACCGACGGCCGTGCGCGCGGCTCGCACAAGGGACGCACCTGGTACGTCATCGACATGCACGGCGTCACCGCGCATGCCAGCACGCCCTGGCGCGGGGCAGACGCCATTGCCGCCATGGCAGAGGCCGTCTACCGGATTCGCAGAGCTGTTGCGGCACTGCCCTCCCACCCCGAGCTTGGGCGCTCGACCGTCACGTTTGGGCAGGTCAAAGGCGGTTATAGTCCCTATGTGGTGCCCGACGAGTGCCACGTGACCATCGACATGCGGCTGGTACCGCCCACGGGCTCTTCGGATGCCGAGAAGATCGTGCGCGACGCCTGTGCCGCGGCAGAGGAAGCTGTGCCCGGCACCCACGCCGACGTACGCTGCACCGGAGACAGACCACCCATCGAGCTTGACCCCGCATCACCGTTGCTTGCGGCGCTTGCGCGGGCAAGCGAGGAGGCCTGGGGCGAGACGCCGGCGACGGACGTCTTCACCGGCTACACCGACTCTGCCGTCGTGGCGGGTACCTGCGGGAACCCCACGTGCCTCTCGTACGGTCCGGGCAGTCTCGAAGTTGCCCACAAGCCCAACGAGCACGTTCCCGTTGCAGACCTCGCGCGCGTCCGCGCGGTGCTCTCGCGGCTGGTCGCCGATACCCTGTGGGACTAGCGAGACCTTCTCGGCAACGGATTCCGGCGGCGGGCCTCACCTGCAGCACCCATCCTCCTGCGACGTCCACCCTTGCGGTTCTCGTAAATGCTACTGAACAAGTAGGGTATAAGGCCTCCAATGACCAGAGCCGTAACTCGGCAAATCAAAGGAGAAACCCATGCTCAGACATGCAGCCAACGTCGTTAAGGGTTACCGCACGCAGGACGGCGCCGGAGTGAGCCTCGTGCGGGTACTGGGCGACCACACCGCACGCGACTTTGACCCCTTCCTCATGCTGGACTCGTTTGACAGCACCAACCCGGACGACTACACCGCAGGATTCCCACTCCACCCCCATCGCGGCATCGAAACCGTAAGCTACCTGCGCGAAGGCGCGATGCACCACCGAGACATCATGGGGTTCGAGGACACCGTGACCTCGGGCGAGGTGCAGTGGATGTGCGCCGGCTCGGGCGTGGAGCACGAGGAGACCATTCCAGCCGCACGACGCCTGCTTGGCGTGCAGCTGTGGCTTAACCTCCCGGCAGCCGAGAAGATGGCACAACCCACCTACCACGCCGTGAAGCGCGACGACATCGAGTCCGTGCCGCTTGACGGCGCTGTGCTGCGACTGCTCGTCGGGCGTTATGTTGACGAGAATGGCAAGTCCCACCAGGGGTTTGTTGGCAGCCACCTTCCACTTGACTACTACGAGCTCACCGTGGAGGCGGGCCACAGTGTCGAGATTCCCGTAGACGAGGACCGCTCGGTCCTGGCGTTCACGCTCGAGGGGCCCGCGCTCATCGGCGGCCTGCCGCTGGGCGAGAAGACCGCGGTCAAGCTTGTGGAGGGTGACCACGTGGGTATCACCGCCACAGGCGAGAAGCCCTCGGTGGTGCTGCTCATGAGCTCCGTTGCCCTGCGCGAACCCATTGCATGGGGCGGGCCAATCGTGATGAACAGCACCGCCGAGCTGCGGCAGGCCTTCCGCGACCTGGACGAGGGAACCTTCATCAAGGAGGGCGTCCGGAGCCTGTAGGCGCCAAGGCCCCAGCGTCGAACGCGGCCCGGCGCTAGGAGCGCTCCGCGGCGCAGTCGGCGGGACCGCCGCGGAGAATACGCAGCCCGTGCGCGATGGGCCCAATCACCGCAGAGATGTTCTCGCACGCAGCCTTGGGGCTACCGGGCAAGTTCACCACGAGCGTACCCCCCAGGATGCCCGCCGCCTCGCGCGAGAGGCAAGCGTGCGGCGTGATGGCCATCGATGCGGCTCGCATGGCCTCCGGGATGCCGGGCGCCATGCGCTCGCACACGGCAGCGGTTGCCTCGGGCGTCACGTCTCGCGGCGAGAAGCCCGTACCGCCCGTGGTGAGAACGAGCGCCACGTCCGCGGCCGCAGCCCCGCGGATAGCATCCTCTATCTGAGGACGCTCGTCGGGCACCACGCTCATAGAGACAACGCGGTAGCCCTTCTCGCCGAGAAGCTCCGCGAGCGCGGGGCCAGAGGCGTCCTCGCGCTCGCCGCGGGAGCAGCGATCGCTCACGGTAATCACCGCCGCAGTGTAGGCCTCACCATCTGTAACCTGCGGTTTGTTTGTCTCGCTGTGGCTCATGTCTCCTACTTTCCAAACGGGCACACGGGGAAGGTGCACGGCGAGCAGTGCAGGCACAGGCCGCCCTCGCCCATCTGCACCAAGTCGCGGCGGCGCACCTCCACACCGGCAACAAGGCGAGGCAGCACCAGGTCGAAGACCGTGGCCGCGTTGTACATGACGCAACCCGGAAGCCCCACCACGGGCACCGTGCGGGCTTCGCCCGCCGCGTCCTTCTCGTCAAAGTAGCCCACCAGGAGCATCGCACCCGGCAGGACCGGCGCACCATAGGTCACGATGCGCGCACCGGCGCGCTTGATGGCTCCGGGGGTATTGTCATCGGGGTCAACGCTCATGCCGCCCGTGCACACGACCATGTCAACGCCAGCGGCGCGAGCATCGTTTATGGCCGCCACCAGGGCATCCATGTCGTCACCAGGCGTGGCATGCCAGGTGGTGGCAATGCCGTAGCGCGCGAGCTTGGCCTCGACCACGGGCGTAAAGCGGTCCTCGATGAGGCCCTTGGCCACCTCGGAGCCCGTGGCGATGATGGCCGCCGTCTTGAGACGCCACGGCTCCACGCGCATGAGCGGCCCGTTCTTCTCGACGTCTGCCGCGTGCTCCGCAGCCTCGACCACGGACTCCTTCACCACGAGCGGAATCACGCGCGTGCCAGCCAGGTCGTCGCCCGCAGAAACAGCAAAGCCGCCCTTGCGGGTGGCCACCATGACCTCCTCGCAGTCGTTCACGGCAATAAGGCGCTCGGAATCGACGAGAAACACGCCGTCATGCGCTGCCTTGATGCCGATCTTGCCCTCGCGGGGCTCGCCGGCGGCAACGCAGCCCGGCCCAAGGCAGAGTGCCGCCAGGCGCCGCGCTGCGTCATCCTCGTGCAGCATGCCAGGGCCGGCCTCCCACACGTAGAGGTGCTCCTTGCCCATCGAGAGCAGCACGGGCACGTCCTCGGCGGTGACCACGTGCCCCTTCTTGAAGCGCGGTCCCTTATAGCGCGGCGACCCCTTGCCGTCGCCGGGCAGAATCTGCGTCATGTCGTGGCACAGAACGTGCCCGATGGCGTCCTCGGTTCTCACAAGCTTCATGCCAGTTCGTCCTCCCCCATCACACGAACCTCGTCACCGGCGCGCACGATGCCGCCGCGCGTCACCACACAGAAGATGCCGTCGGTGGGCATGACGCACATGCCGGTAAGGCGGCGAATCTCGCAGTCGTTGTGGCAGGTCTTGCCAATCTGCGTCACCACCATGCGCGCGGGTCCCACGGCCACGGTGGTGCCCACGGGCAGGCTCTTCACGTCGATCCCGCGCGTGAGCACGTTCTCGGCAAAGTCTCCGGGCGCAAGGTCGATGCCCTTTGCGCGCATGAGGTCCACGGACTCGTTTGCCAGCAGGCTCACCTGGCGGTGCCAGGTGCCGGCGTGGGCGTCGCCCGCAATGCCCTTGCCCACCACGAGCTCGATAGAGTCGACGGGGTGCTTGCGCGTGCCCTTCTTCTCCGAGATGCAGGTGGCGACAACGATGCCGTGCGGCAGCTCCGACGCGGCGGGCGCCGCAGCCGCATCCAGCGGCGCCGTGGGGTCGTCCCCCTCGGCGCGCACGAAGTGCCCGGACTTGCCGCCGTCCTTCTCGAGCAGGCGCACCTCGGTGATCACCATGTCGCGCTGGTGAGCCTTGCACATGTCGTAGATGGTGAGGCCGGCAACGGACGCCGCCGTGAGCGCCTCCATCTCGACGCCCGTCTCGCCGCAGCAGCGCGTGGTTGCCGTGAACGCTATGCCGTCCTCCTCGTACGCAAACGAGACGTCAACGCCCGTGAGCTGCACGGGATGGCACATGGGCACCAGCTCCCAGCAGCGCTTGGCAGCCATGATGCCCGCAACCTGCGCCACGGCAAGCACGTCTCCCTTGCGCACGCCGCCCGTGCGCACAAGCTCCAGCGTGTCCGGACGCATGAGGACCTTGCCGGCGGCACGAGCCACCCGCTGGGTCTTTGGCTTATCGGACACGTCCACCATGCGGGCGCGGCCCTCCTCGTTGAAATGCGTGAGCCCCATGGCTCATCCCCCTATCTCGTTCATGGCGCGCAGCGAATCGCTCGCGCGCCCGTCATCCATCCTGTGCCCGCGCGGCTTTGCCGCAATGCCCGCGCGCATGGCATCGACCAGCTCTTGGCCCACAAGGCCGCGCAGGTTGATCTCAGTTGCGGAGTGCAGGCAGGGCTTGAGACGCCCGTCCGCCGTCACGCGTATGCGATCGCAGCTGCCGCAGAACCGGTGGGTCATGGGCCGGATGAGACCCACGTTGCCCTTCCAACCCGGCGCGTGGTAGAGCTCCGAGACGCCCTGGCCGCCCACCGGCGCAAGCTCTGGCACTGCTGAGAGGACCTCGTCTGCCGAGACAAAGCGTCCCTTGGGCCAGCCGGCGCACTCCCCCATGCGCATGAGCTCGATGAAGCGCACGGTGAAGTCGCGGTCGCGCGCGAGCTCGGCCAGGGGCCGTAGCTCGTCGTCATTCACACCGCCAATGAGCACGCAGTTGATCTTGGTGTTGGTGAAGCCCGCGGCATGGGCCGCCTCGAGCCCTGCCAGCGCGTCCGCAAGCGTGCCGCGCCGCGTGATGGCCTCGTAGCGTGCGGCATCGAGCGTGTCCAGGCTCACGTTAAGGCGCGTAAGCCCCGCGGCACGCAGGTCACCAGCAATGGGCGCGAGCAGCGTGGCGTTGGTAGTCATGTCCACCTCGTCGATGCCCGGCACGGCCGCGACCATCCCAACCAGGTCAACAATACCGCGCCTCACCAGGGGCTCGCCGCCCGTGAGGCGGACCTTCCGCACCCCCAGCGACGCGGCCGCAGCCACGATGTCGCGCATCTCCTCAAAGGAGAGGATGTCTGCGTGCGAGAGCATGGGCACGCCATTCTCGGGCATGCAGTAAACGCAGCGGCAGTTGCAGCGGTCGGTCACCGAGAGGCGCAGGTAGCGTATGTCGCGGCCGTAATCGTCACGCACGAGGCGCGCCTCCCTTCCCTGTGTTGTCCAAAGTAATTGCGTCAGGCGTTTCGCCGTTACACGCCGAGACAAGCGGCATAACCGTCTGGGGCGGCGCCACAAGCACCAGCTGCACGGGATTGCCAAGCGCAGCCCAGGCGTCCTTCTCGCACTCGTAGCGAAGTAAGGCGCCACCGGGCGTGCGGGCCATCACGATCGTCGAGAATGTCGAGTCTATCACCCGCTCAACGGTGCAGGGAATCGCATTCCCGCCAGCGGCGCTCACAGCGCCGTCGCCTGCCGCATGCGCCTGGAAGTAGTGCGCGCGTATGCCCACGTGCGTGACGCCCTCGGGCACGGGAAGCGAAGTCTCCAGCGTAACGCCCCAGTCATCACATGCGAGCAGACCAGGGCCCGCCACATGCGCGCGGCTCACGTTCTTGCAGCCGCTGATGAGAGCCGCTGCCAGCGTGGCCGGCGAGGCGAAGAGCTCTCGCACGCCCACCTTTGCGTCGGAACGACCGCGGTCCAGCACGCAGACCGTGTCGCATATGCGGTAGACCTCGTCGCGGTTGTGGGAGACGTAGACGGCTCCGCCGGGAAAGCCGCGCAGGACGTCCGTCAGCTCCAGCTCAAGCTGCCAGCGCAGGTACCCGTCGAGCGCCGAGAACGGCTCGTCCAGGAGGATGAGCTCCGGGTCGCTCGCGAGGATGCGCGCCATGGCGCAACGCTGCTGCTGGCCGCCGGAGAGCTGGGCCGGCTTGTGGTGCTCGAGGCCCTCCAGGCGCATGGCGGCAATCTCTTTTGCCGCACGCGCCGAGCGCTCCTCGCGCGTGGCACCGGCAGCCCCGGCACGCACGTTCTGCTCGACGGTCATGGTGGGAAAGAGCGCGTAGCTCTGGAAGAGGTAACCCACGCGGCGCTGCTGCGGCGGCAGGTCCACGTGCGCGCTGGAATCGAAGAGCGTGCGCCCGCCCAGTACGATGCGCCCCGAGTCAGGGCGCTCGATGCCGGCGATGCACTTGAGCGTCATGGACTTGCCGCAGCCCGAGGGGCCGAGCAGTGCCATGATCTCATCTGGACGCTCGATGGCAAACGAGACGTCAAGCGAGAAGGATCCGAGCCGCTTGGTGATGTCGACCTCGAGCGTCGTCATGCGACCGCCCCCTTCGCGCGGGCGGAGCGAGAACGCGCCTCGAGCATGTTCATGGCGAGAAGCACCACGGCGCTTATCGCCAGGTTCACGAGGACCCACTGGAACGCCAGGCCATCCTCGCCGGTACGCCAGAGCTGGTAGACCGTCGTGGAAACGGTAGCGGTAGAGCCCGGGGTATAACCCGCGACCATCGAGGTGGCGCCATACTCGCCCAGCGCCCGCGCGAAGGCCAAGACCGAGCCCGCGATGATGCCCTGACGGCAGGCAGGCATCTTGACGCGCCAGAACACCCACGTGTTTGACTTGCCCAGCGTACGGCCGGCATCGGCCAGACTCTGGTCAAAGCTCTCGAACGCCCCGCGAGCCGTGCGGTACATGAGCGGGAAGCTCACCACCACGGTGGCAAAGATTGCCGAGTACCAGGTCATTGTGAGCTTTATCCCAAAGGTATCCATCACCCAGGCGCCGATAGGGCGCCTGGGTCCGAGAAGCACCAGCAGGAGGTAGCCCACGACGGTGGGCGGCAGCACCAGAGGCAGCGTGAGCACCACGTCGAGGATGCCCTTCACCACCCGAGGCGCTCGCGCCACCACGTCCGCGAGCCAGATGCCGAGAAGGTAGACGACCACCGTAGAGATGGCGGCTATTCTCAGCGAGTTGAGAAGCGGATACCAGTCCATGCCGCGCTACGCCTCGGCAAGCGGCGTGAAGCCGACCTTCTCGAAGCAGTCACCGGCATCTTTGGTCTTGAGGAAACTGAGAAAGGATGCGGCGAGCTCGGGCTGGAGGGCATTCTTGGTGGCCGCAGCCGGGTAGACCACGCGGCCGCACATCTCCTCGGTGGCCTCGTCCACCATGGTGAGGTTTGCCGACGTGGCGTCGGTCTTGTAGATGACTCCACAGTCGACGGCCGCCTCGGTTACCTGCGAGGTGACCTCCTTCACATTGGTGCCGTAGGTGATGCAGCCAGCGTTTGCCAGCTCGGTCTCGTCGAGGTTGTAGTAGGCGAGAATCTTCTGGGTGTACTGGCCCACGGGCACATCGGAGTTGCCCATCCCCAGCAGGATGTCGTGGGCCTGGAGCTTTTTGGCCATGTCATCGAAGCCCTGGACGGCCTTGGGGTTGCCGTCGGGCACGCAGAGCGTGACCTTGTTCTCGAGGATGTCAAAGCGCGTATCGTGGTTGATGAAGTCGAGACCTTCGTCGTTGCCGGAGGTGGCGCTGGCATCAAGCTGATTCATCTGCTTCTGGCCGGCAGAGATGAAGACGTCGCAGTCTGCCCCCTCCTGGATCTGTGTCTTGAGGGTGCCCGAAGAGTCGAAGTTGAAGCTAATGTCCACACCGTCATTGGCCGCCTTGAAGAGGTCGCCCGCCTTGGTGAGAGACTCGGTGAGCGAGGCCGCCGCAAAGACAACGAGCGTCTTTGTCTCTGCCGTAGACGTGGTGTCTGTCGCCGTCGAGCCTGTGGACTGGGACTGTGTGCCTCCGCACGCCGCCAGTCCAAGGCCTGCCGCGGCTACTGCCGCCGACACAAACGAACGCCTGGTAATGCCGGAGCCTGCCATGGTGCTTTCCTTTCCCTCGGTGTGATGCCTGCCTGGGGCGCATCTCTGGTGCGATGCTTTTTGCGTACCGCCCATGTGGTGCCTGTGGGCTTCGCTGCCGTGGATGTGGTGCCTGTCCGATGGCGGCGTTCTTGCTTACAAACTATAACGCCGTTCAAACAAAAAGTTTGAAAAAGGTGGTGGGCGGGTCGTAGGCGGCGCGGGCGGTGCAGACAGCAGATCGAGCACGTCACTACTCCCCCGCCTCGCGCGAGCGCGTCTGGTCGTAGGCAAAGACCCACCAGCGAAGCTCCTCGGGCTGGCCCACCGCCGGAACGGCGCTGCGCCGCTCGAGGTAGAGCTCCGTCTCGTGCCCGCCAAAGCGCACGTGATAGCAGGCCTGCCGTCGCCCGCGCGTCTCGGCGCCAAACGTGCCCTCCTCCGTTACCTCATCGATGGCAAAGCTCCTCCCATCCTTCCAGATGACCGCAACGGGCTCCAGGGAGCCATCACGCCCAAAGCGCGCGATGACATCCACGTACTCGCGGTGCACACGACGCCGCGTTCCGTCTGTGAGCGTCCGGTATTCCATGCCCAGAGAGTAGAACATGTGTTCCTTCTCGGCAAGCGAACGAGTAGTGAATTCTCCGAGCGGAACACGCTTATTTGTGTCGCGTGGCCGCCGTATAACCTTATGCGAGTTAGAACATGTGTTCTTAGCTGGAATGGAGGAGCCATGGCACCAGATGCGCACGCACTCGAGAAGACCTACCTGGCAATCGACCTCAAGTCGTTCTATGCAAGCGTGGAATGCGCCGACAGGGGCCTGGATCCCTTCGCCACGGACCTTGTAGTGGCAGACCCAACGCGCAGCCCCAACACGATTTGCCTGGCCATAACCCCCGCGCTCAAGGCCAAGGGGGTCAGGAACCGCTGCCGCGTGCGCGAGATACCCCAGGGCATCCCCTACATCACCGCCATGCCCAGGATGCACCGCTACATGGAGGTCTCCGCGCAGGTGTACGCCATCTACTTGCGCTACGTGTCCAGTCAGGACGCCTGGCCGTACAGCGTGGACGAGGCATTTCTCGATGTGACGCCCTACCAGGCGCTCTATGGCCCCAACGCGCGGGCGCTCGCAAAGCGCATCATCGCAACGGTACGAGAGGAGACGGGCGTCTCGGCAACGGCGGGCATAGGCCCCAACATGTTTCTCTGCAAGGTGGCGCTCGACCTCATGGCCAAGCACACCGCAGATGGCATAGGACAGCTGGACGAGAAGACCTTTCGCCGCGACGTGTGGTTCCACCATCCCATCACGGACATCTGGGGCATAGGGCCCGGCATTGCGCGCAGGCTCGCTCGGGCGGGCGTCTACGACCTTGCGGGCATCTGCGCCACGGACCCAACGTGGCTGCGCGGGGAGTTTGGCCGCAACGCCGAATGGCTCATTGACCACGCCTGGGGGCTCGAGCCCTGCACCATTGCGGACGCCCGCGGGTACGTGCCCATGGCGCGCTCGCTCTCCAACGGCCAGGTGCTTATGCGCGACTACGGCTTTGGCGAGGCGCGCGTGGTGCTGCGCGAGATGGCCTGGCAGAGCTGCCTGGACTTGCGGCAGCAGGCGCTCGCATGCGACACGGTGGGGCTCTACGTGGGCTACTCGGGCCAGGCAGAGCTCTTTGGGCACGGCGGCGGGCAGAGGGCCCTCGGACACCAAACAGCCGGCGAGCGAGAGGTGACGGACGCGCTTCTCGCGCTCTATGACCAGACGGTTGCGCGCAACGTGCCCATACGCCGCGTGTGCCTGTGGCTGGGCGGCGTTGTCCCAGCGGCCATGGCGGTTCCCACGCTCTTCGACAACCCCGCGGCAGACGCGCGTGAGGCACGGCTGGCCGGCGCCGTGATGCGCGCGCGACGGCGCTTTGGGCCCAACACCGTGCTTTCTGGCACGAGTCTTCTTCCCGCCGCCAATGCCCGTGAACGCAACCTGCAGATCGGGGGCCACCGTGCGTGAGGACGTGCGCCAAGAGATCGGCCGGCTACCTTTGGCATCCTCGTGGCCAGACATAGGCGAGCGCGAGCAGGAGCGCAGGGAAGCGGTGCTTAGAGGCATTGTCCAGCGCATTGTTGAGGACGGGCCGCGCCGTGCCATGGCCTCCCCCGAGCGGGGGCGCCAGTTCATCCCGTTTGCCGCCCTCCGTGGCTACGACGAGATGCTCGAAGAGGTGGAGCTCCGCGCCGCCGGCGCCGGGGGGCGTGCCTCGGCAGTCGATGCAGAGAGGGGGCACCTCGGGCGCAGAAATGACGCCGGGGGCGCGTTGTAGCAGCAACCACGTTGCCGGCGGGGTTCTCGGCGCCCACCAACCCCAACGCCACGTACACATCGGCAACGTATACTGTCTTCTTGGCTTATTCGCCGCGAGGTACCTTGGCACAAGACCCGAAAGGAAACCCATGAGCGAAGCAAAAGACCCCAAGAACACCTGCGTGCTCGTCACCGGCGG
>CACYGL010000032.1 GCA_902773995.1 uncultured Coriobacteriaceae bacterium
TCTCGCCGTCGTTGGCCGACACCACATAGAGCCCGTACGAGAAACTGAACATCGCCTTTGCGTCCATGGGTCTCCTCTCCTCGACCTTGCGGACCAGACATTCCCATCATATCGCCCGGCGGCGCGACCTAGCGGCTCCTCTCCTTGAGCGCGCGCTGAATCTCGCGGTCGGTATCGCGACGCGCCATGTCGTCGCGCTTGTCATAGAGCTTCTTGCCGCGGCAGAGGCCAATGCAGAGCTTCACGCGGTTGTGCTCGTCGAAGTAGAGCTCGAGCGGAATGAGCGCCATGCCCTTTGTGCGGAGCTTGCCGTCGAGGTAGTCGATCTGGTGGCGATGGAGCAGGAGCCGGCGCTTTCTGTCGGGGTCTACGTTCCACACGCCGCCGTTGGAGTAGGGGTGGATGTGCACGCCATGCAGCCACACCTCTCCCCCGCGGATAAGGCAGAAGGCGTCCGTGATCTGGGACGCGCGCTCGCGCAGGCTCTTGACCTCGGTACCGGTGAGCTCGACGCCCGCCTCAAAGGTCTCGTCCACAAAGTACTCGTGGCGCGCAGCTCGGTTGCGCGCGATGGTCTTCTTCTCGCGCTTAGTTGGCTTGGTCATCGCCCGCACCCCCGTTGGCCTGCGGCTCGTTTGCGTCACCGGATTCAGCGGCGTTCCTCGCTGCGGCCTCCTGGGCCATCTCGGCGTCAGTGTCGCGGATGAGCTGCAAAAGCGTCATTGCCGCAGGCTCGCCCACCAGATCGCGGGCGCGCAGCGTGAGGCCGGTAGCCACGTTGCGGTCACCTGCGACGGCAGCGTCCTGGGCGCACATGAGCAGGCAGATGGCCACCTCGGCGTTTGCGCCGTCGGGCAGCCCCTCCTCGGCGAGAAGATCTGTGGTCTCCTTGTCCGTCACGCCATCCGGGTCTCGCTCGGTGCCAGCAGCCTGGTCGAGCGCGGCCTTGAGCGCCGAGTCCTCCACCTCGAGGCGCCTTGCCGCGCGAAGCGCGGCGGCCGCCGTGCGCGGCTTGCCCTGCGCCTCGAAGTAGCCGGAAAAGTTGAGAAAGGCGCGCGCAAGGTGGCGCGCCTCGCTCGCGCGCTCGAAGCAGCTGTACGTGAGCGCCAGGTACTCCTGCATGTCTCCGTTGGTGCGGTAGAGGTCGGCCAGGTCAAGGCGGTAGCCGCAGTTCATGGGGTTCCAGCGCACCGCCTGCTTGAGCGCCTCGACGCCGGCGTTGTAGTCGCCGGTGCGCACGCACGCAAGCGCGAGGTCCGCATAGAGGCGGTCCAGGGGCTCGCCCACGTCATGCAGGGTGCGCGGGTCGCGCTCCACGCGACGATAGCACAGGCGGTCAAAGATCGTGGGAAAGCTGAACCACTGGTCGCTCTCGGTGGCCGCGCAGTTGCGGTCGACGTATTCCTCGGCGTCCTCGGCAAGGCGGGCGAGAAGCTCCCGCGCCGCGTCGTCCTGCCCCTGCAGGATAAGTCCCTCAGCCTGCTCGAGGCTGTCTGTCAGCGTGCTCTGGTTCTGCTCCTGGTCCATGTCCCTCTCCCCTGGCCCCTTAGGGCCAAACTCACGCGCGAGATGCGCGGTATGCACTGCTCGTTAGTCTTCCCATTATCGCGCCGCGTCACGCGGGTCTGCGAGCGCGAAGTCTATCCTTCCACGCGGGATGTCCGTCTCGGTGACCACTACACGCACGCGCGTGCCCAGCCCCCACACGCGACCGGACTCCTCGCCCGTGAGGGTCATGCGGTCCTCGTCGTACTCGAGCCATTCCCCGCCAAGGGTGCGCGCGGGCAGGAGTCCCTCGGCGCAGGTCTCATCGAGCATGACAAAGAGCCCAAAGCGCTCGCAGCCGCACACCACGCCAGAGAACACTTCTCCCACGTAGTCTGCGTAGAGCTCGGCCATCTTGATGCGCTGGCTCGCGCGGGCAGCACCGTCTGCGGCACGCTCCATCTGCGAGCACGTAGCGCAGAGCTGCGGCAGCTGGCCCGCAATTTGCTCCTGCTCCTTGCTGCCAAGCATACCGGCAAGAAGAGCCTTGAGAGCGCGGTGCACCAGCTCGTCCGGGTAGCGCCTGATGGGGGAGGTGAAGTGGCAGTACGCCTTCGCCCCCAGGGCATAGTGTCCCTGGTTGGTGGGAAGGTAGATCGCGCGCTTCTGCGCACGGAGGAGAAGTGCGCTGGCGAGAAACTCGCCGGTGGTTCCTCGGGCGGCGTCAAGAACGGCGTTGATCGCCTCTGGCTCGCCCGCAATGAGAGCCTCTCTTTGAGCGTTGCCGTCAATGAGCCCCAGCTCCATGAGGGGGCGCACCGTTGCGCGAAGGTCTTCCGGCGACGGTCGCTCGTGCACGCGGTAGGCGCAGGGTACCTCGTGGTCCGCAAGCATGCGAGCCACGGACTCGTTGGCGAGAAGCATTGCCTCCTCGACCAGGCCCGTCGCTCGTGTGCGCGTGCGCACGGTCACTCCCGTGGGATGTCCCTCCTCGTCAAGCGTGACCTTTGGCTCCACGGTATCGAAGTCAATCGAGCCGCGCTCCTCGCGGATGTGCTCGCGAAGGTCGCGGATGCGGTCAAGCACGCGCAGCGCCTCCTCCAGCGCCTGGGCGTCCTTTTGGTCCTCGTGCAGCGCAGAGGCATCCACCTGGCCTGCGAGCAGGGCATCCACGGTGTCATAGTCAAGGCGCGCGGTCGAGCGAATAGCCGAGGTCATAGCCTCGGCCGCCACGAGGTTGCCGGCAGAATCAAGCTTCATGCGCACACTCATGGCCAGCCGGTCCTCGTGCGGCCTGAGTGAGCACACGTCGTTGCAGAGGCTTTCGGGCAGCATGGGCAGCACGCGGTCGACGAGGTAGACCGAGCAGGTGCGGCGCTTTGCCTCGTTGTCGATGGGAGTGTCCCAGCCTACGTAGTGCGTGACGTCAGCAATGTGTACCCAGAGCTCAAAGCCGCCGTCCGGGAGTTGGGTGGCATACACCGCGTCGTCAAAGTCACGCGCATCGGTGGGGTCGATGGTCATGCAGCGAAGGGAGCGCAGATCCCGACGGCCGGGCTCGCGCTTCAGGGCCTCCTCGACACCAGCTTGGATGCCCTCTGCCTGCGCAAGTGCTGACGGCGGAAACTCCGTGGCAAGCCCATAGGAGGCAATGACCGATTCGACGTTGAGGTCGAGCTCGTCCGAGGAGCCAACGCGGCGCTCGATAGTCACCACGGCAGCGCTGTTGCGAGTGGGGTACTCCACAATGCGGGCAACCACTACGTCGCCCTCCCCCACGCCAAGGCGGGCTGGCGACGTATCCTCGGGCACCACAAAGAAGTCGCGGCCCAGGCGCGCGTCGAGCGGTACCACGGCACCCAGAGGACCCGCCAGCTCAAAGCGGCCGAGGAAGGTGGTCTGGGCACGGGTGATGACGCCTTGCACCAGGGCGACCTTCTCGCCGCCACGGGCGGGGAAGACCGAGACCGTGACCTCGTCGCCGTTCATGGCCTCGCGCAGACCTCGGCGAGCAACGCGAAAGCTGCCCTCGGCCGTCTCGACCGTGGCAACGCCGGGCCTTGTGACGTGCAGCGTACCCGTGAGCGTGGGCGAGCGACGCATGGCTGCCTTTCCGCCTCCACGCCGGTGGCCACCGCTGCGACGAGCGCCCGGACGCCTTCTGCCCATGTGTCCTCCTTGAGAAAACGGGGCGGCGCGAACAAGCCGCACCGCCCCTTCTACCAGCAAGTCTTTAGTGCCCCAACCCTAGACCTTGAGATAGCGCCTCATGGCGATGGCAGAGCTGAAGAGGCCGATGAGGACGCCCAGCACAAGAAGGCCGCCGTAGGTGAGCCAAAGCGCCTGGGGCGACACGTAGAACGAGAGGAACTTAAGGCTGTTCTCGAGCCTGGGCATCACGTAGCTCATGCCGGCCGCAAGCGCGGCAATGGCAAGACCAGCGCCAATGAGCGACTCCAACGTGCCCTCCATGATGAAGGGCCCTCGTATGAAGCCGTTCGACGCGCCAACCAAGCGCATGATGGCAATCTCCCTGCGACGCGCGGTGATGGCAAGGCGAATGGTGTTGTTGATGAACACGAACGCCACGAAGATCAGGAGCACCACGAGCACTATGGCGGCAACGCGCACGATGTTGGTGACCGAGAAGAGCTTCTCGACGGTATCGCGACCATACTGGACGTCACTCGACGGGTTGTCGGGGGTGTCGCAGACGGACTTGAAGATTTCGTCGGCGATGAGCTTCTCGGCCGTGCCCTCGACCTGCTGCGGGTCGGTGAGCTTGATCACGAGCGATGCCGGGATGGGGTTCTGGCCGTCGAGCGCCGCCACGGCGTCAGAGGCGTTCCTCTGCGACATCGAGGTGCGATACTGCGCGAGGTTCTCGTCCTTGCTGCGATACGTGACGGACTCGACGTTGTCCCAACCCTCGATCTCGGACTGGAGCTGCTCGACGGTTGCCTGGTCGGCGTCGTCGGCGAGGAATGCCTGGATGGTCACCTTGTCCTCGACGCTGCCCACCATGTTGCTGAGCACGTTTGAGGCAAGGACGAATGCTCCGATGATGAAGAGCGAAAGGAAGATGGTCACGATTGCGCCGAGGACCGTCGACCAGTTCCTGCGGAAGTGGTGGCCTGCCTCGCGCAGCGAGTAGGTGAAGTTAGAGGGCACCATAGTAGCCGTAGCCTCCCTTCTCCTGGTCGCGGACAACGTGGCCGGCCTCCAGCGCGATGACGCGCTTGCGCATGGAGTCGACCATCTCGCGGTCGTGAGTAGCCATGACCACGGTCGTGCCCTCGCGGTTAATGCGGTCGAGCAGCTTCATGATGCCCAGCGAGATGGCCGGGTCGAGGTTGCCCGTGGGCTCGTCGCAGATGAGCAGCGGCGGGCGGTTGACCATCGCCCTTGCCACGGAGACGCGCTGCTGCTCGCCACCGGAGAGCTGGTCGGGATAGTTGTCCTGCTTCTCGGCAAGGCCAACGAGGCGGAGCACCTCGGGGACCTGCACGTTGATAACGGCGCGCGGCTTGCCGATACACTCAAGAGCGAACGCGACGTTCTCGTAGACCGTCTTGTCCGGCAGGAGCTTGAAGTCCTGGTAGACGGTGCCAATCTGGCGACGGAGGTACGGGACCTTCTTGTTCTTGAGCTTGGTGAGGTCCTGGCCAGCGACAAGGACCTGGCCAGAGGTCGCGCGGCGCTCACAGGTAATGAGGCGCAGGAGCGACGACTTGCCCGAGCCGGAGTGGCCCACGACAAAGACGAACTCGCCGGGATAGATGTCCAGGCTCACGTCCTCGAGGGCCGGCTTGTTGGGCTGGGCTGGATAGATGAGGGTCACGTTCTTAAACGAAATGGTGGGGGTGCCGGTGTGCGGCGTCACAGGGGCGTCGTTGCCCGCGAGGGACGCAAAGACGCTGGTGTAGGGACGCTCTTGCTCGCTTGTGGAGTCTGCTGGATCGGATGCCGTGACGACGTGGACCGCCTCTGGTGCGTTTTCTGTTGCGGCGGGGGTTTGCGACTCGTCAGCGTTCTCGACGGGCTCGATGTCCGGGACGTTGCTCACGATATGCTCGCTGGGAGGCACGAGCCTCATGCCATCCCCGCCCGACCCCTGTCGCTCTGTGCTGCGAAAGTGGTTGGCCACGAAAGCTCCTTCTTCTTGCATAGCAGATGCAGATACATTCGCAATGATACCAAGCGATGGCACATCCGCACGCGAGCAGCTCTGGGCGAACAGAGAACACGCAGATGGAAGCCACAAGAAGGCCACAGGGATATCAAGCAATACGTCTGAGTCGTTAATGTTATGGCTATAATTTAAGCCATAACATGAGCCTAAGGAGGTTTACCATGGCGGCGCTTACACTGGGTCTTGCAGAGGCAAAGAACAACTTCTCCAAGGTAACGGCAGAGGTCAACCGAACCGGACGTCCCGTCACGGTACTCAAGAACAACAAGCCGTGGGTTGTTATTCAGCCAGCATCCGCAGCTTCCAACATCGTTGATGTTGCCGTCGACTTCATGGATGAGTACTCGTCGGTATTCTCAGAGCTCGCAAAATGACAGCCGCAACGCCCTTCTCCAAAGAAGTCGTCTTGGCCATTCACGCTGAAACGATAAAAAAGTTTGGAGGCGCCACGGGCATCAGAGACGAGGGACTGCTAGATTCTGCCCTAGCTCAACCATTCCAAACCTTTTCTGGCGCAGACCTCTACCCGGGTGCGATTGAAAAAGCCTGCCGTTATGCTTTTGGGATTATCAAAGACCACCCATTCATTGACGGCAACAAGAGAACCGGAGCGGCACTCCTCGGCACATACCTTCGAATAAATGGAATCGGCTTCTCACCAGAGCCCGCCAGTTTCCTTCGGGCAATGATGGATGTTGCGGACGGAAGCATGGAATACGAAGACCTCGTCAGCTGGGTAAAGTCAGTTATGTAACTGTTGAACAACATCTTTATTCACAGCAGGCGCCCGCGACGGCCGTTACGCCGTCGCGGGCGCCTGCATGATCATTGTTTCTCCCGCCGCTAAGCGCGGACGAACTCCTCAACCTGACGGGCAATACCTGCCCCATCAAGGCCAAAGTGCTCGAGAAGCACATCTCCTGGAGCGGAGGTACCAAAGCTCCGCATGCCCACAAAACGCATGGGAGTGGGGTGCTTCTCGGCAAGGAGTGAGGCCACCGCGGACCCCATGCCCGTGGAGACCATGTGCTCCTCCACCGTCACGACGCGGCCGGTCTTCTCGGCAGAGGAAAGAATGACGTCCTCCGCGAGCGGCTTCACCGAGAAGACGTCAATGACCTCGGCAGAGATGCCGCTCTTTGCCAGGATGTCTGCCGCAGCCAGCGACTGGGCCACCTCGACGCCGCAGGCAAGAATGGTAGCGTCCGAGCCCTCGCGCAGGACGCCCGCATACGGAAGGCCGCCGACGAAGGACTCGTCGTAGACCTCGGGCACCTTGTGACGGCCCATACGCACGTAGACGGGGCCAGGCGTGGTGGCGGCAATGCGAATGGCCGCCTTTGCAGCACGATAGTCTGCGGGCACCAGGACGCGCATGTTGGGGAGTGCCCGCATCATGCCGATGTCCTCGAGCATCTCGTGCGTCGCACCGTCCTCGCCCACCGTGATGCCGGCGTGCGTGGGGCACACCTTCACGTTGAGGTTGGAGTCGCAGACGGTGTTCCTGATCTGGTCGTAGCAGCGGCCAACGCCAAACACGGCAAACGATGCCGTGAACGGGATGCGCCCGGTAAGGGCGAGGCCCGACGCCACGCCGATCATGTCCTGCTCGGCAATGCCCACATCCACAAAGCGATCGGGGTATGCCTTCTGGAGCTTGTTGGTTGTAGTCGACCCGGCAAGGTCGGCGTCGACCGCGCAAACGTTTACGCCCTCGTTAGCCAGCTCGACGAGCGTCTCGCCAAAGGCCTCGCGTGTTGCCCTCTTAGCCATGGCTAGGCCTCCTTCTCGATCTGGACTCGCTCGGCGTCGAGGTCGGCCAGCGCAAGCGCCGTCTCCTCCTCGTTGGGAGCCTTGCCATGCCAGCCTGCCTCGTTCTCCATGAACGAGACCCCCTTGCCCTTGACGGTATCGCACACAATGGCCGTGGGTGCCACCGAGAAGCCCAGCGCATCCTCGACCGCCGCGTGCAGGCGCTCGATGTCGTGGCCATCAGTATGGATGACGTGCCAGCCAAAGGCGGCAAGCTTGGCGTCAACGTCGCCCAGGGAGTTGACCTTGCGCACGTCGCCGTCAATCTGCAGGTTGTTGAGGTCGAGGAACATGGTGAGGTTGGAGAGCCCGTGGTTGGGGGCAAACATCAGCGCCTCCCAGTTGGAGCCCTCCTGCAGCTCGCCGTCGCCGCACACGCAGAAGACGTGGCGCGGGTGGGCGCCCTCAGGGGCGTCCGCCAGAAATCCCAGCGCCGCGCCGGCAGCGATGGAAAGACCCTGTCCCAGGGAGCCAGAGCAGACCTCGACGCCCGGCAGGGCGTTCCTGTCGGGGTGGCCCTGCAGACGCGTCCCAAGCTGGCGAAGCGTTCCCAGCTCGTCATCGCGGACCCAGCCAAGCTGGTGGAAGGCCGCGTAGAGAGCCGGTGCCGCATGGCCCTTGGAGAGGATGAGGAAGTCCCTCTCGGGGCTTGAGGGGTCGTTCTCGTCGTAGTTCATCACGCCGGTGAAGAACAGCGTCGCAAGGATGTCCGTGCACGACAGCGATCCACCGGGGTGCCCCGACTTTGCCTTCGACACCATGGTGATGATGTCGTGGCGCATCGAGTTGGCGATGAGCCGCGTCTCGTGCGTCGTCTTGGTGATGCTCATGTGTCTCCTCTCGAGACGGTTGTGGCTAGGCCTGCTCCCCTGTGACCTTAGCCCAATCCGCGTCGAAGCGCTCGCGACCTTGGTCGGTGAGCGGGTGGCGCAGGCACTTCTTGAGCGCCGCAAAGGGCACGGTGGCGATGTCGGCGCCAAGGAGCGCCGCCTGCGTCACATGATTGGGGGTACGCACGGAGGCGGTGATGATCTCGGGGCCGTCCTCCTCGTCCCAGTAGCCATAGGTGTAGTTCTTAACGCACTGCACCACGGTTGCCAGCTGCTGGATGCCGTCATCGCCAATGTCATCGAAGCGGCCCACGAAGGGGCTGATGTAGCGGGCGCCAGCGGAGGCGGCGAGCAGCGCCTGGGGCGCCGAGAAGACCAGCGTCATATTGACGCGGATGCCCTCCTTGGCAAGCGTGTGCGTGGCGGGCAGGCTCTCCTCGCAGATGGGGAGCTTGACCACGATGTTGGGTGCGAGAGCAGCAAGACGCTCGCCGTCGGCGACCATACCCTCGGTGGTCTTTGCCTGGGACTCGGCCGAAACGGGCAGTCCCTCGCAGAGCTTGCAGATCTTGACCATGTGGTCCTCGAAGTCTGCCAGCTTGCCGCCCGTCTTTGCGTAGAGCGACGGGTTGGTGGTGACGCCGGCGAGAACGCCCCAGCTCTCTGCCTGCTTGATCTCGTCCAGGTCCGCCGTGTCGATAAAGAACTTCATGACGATCCTCCCTCAAATTGCCATTTGAGCCACTATACGCGGCCCGTTCTATGCTATGCGGCATCTGCCGTCGCGCGAGTCGTCTCCCGCCCACACGTCGCCTTCGTTCCGTGAGCGCGAAGTGGTGTGCAGGTTAGGTGACGGCGAGGGGAGTCGAGGAAACGTTGCGCCGAATAGGCAGCGGCCGCGCGGGGCAACGCACACGCGAAGACCCGCACGGCCGCCATGCCGGCACCTATCGTCCTGGATGAGATCTACTCGCCCATCCCCGCGCGGGTCTCGTCGATGATGCGGCGCACCTCGGCGGCATTTGCGGCGATCTCGTCCGCGGAGCCCTTGGTGAGCAGGCTCCCCATGCCGCAGGTGTCAACGCCGGCACGCACCCACTCGGCAAGGTTGTCGAGGTTGATGCCACCGGAGGCCATGAGGGGCATCCAGGGCGTGGGGGTCTTGAACAGCTTCACGAGCTGGACGCCATAGGTGTTGGAGATGGGGAAGCACTTGATGAAGGCAGCGCCCATCTCGAGGCCCTTCACAGCCTCGGTGACCGTGGTGCAGCCCGGCGCATAGGGGACCTGGTAGAGGTTGCACACGCGCGCGACCTCCTCGGACTCCATGTTGGAGACCACGAACTCGGCGCCCGCCATGATGGCGAGGCGGGCGGTGGCTGCCTCCATCACGGTGCCGGCGCCAACGCAGACCTTGTCGCCGTACTTGGCCTTGACGGCGGCAATCACGTCGCCGGCATTGGCGTTGGTGTAGGAGATCTCCATTGCGGGGACGCCGCCCTTGACCAGGCCGTCCGCAATCTCCAGGCCGCGCTCGACGGTCTCGACCCTCACGACGGCAAACGCGCCAATCTCGGCGAGCCTCTCGGTTGCCTTGACCTTCTGAAGCTTCATCTTTCTCCCTCTTTCTCGCTATACCCGCACGCTACTCGTGTGCGATGCCGTAGTGGTCGAGCATGGCGCGGACCCTCTCGTCCACCTCGGGCGTGGTCTCCGCGACGGGCCTCCTTGCCGGGCCCACGGGGACGCCGGCCAGCTCGAGGGCGCGCTTGAGCGTCTGGGGCGTGGAGCCCATGTGCAGGACGTCACGAATGGGCTCGACGTCGGCCTGGTAGGAGGCCGCGGCCTCGGCGTCGCCAGCCTCGAGGGCACGCCACAGCGACACCACCACGTCGGTGATGAGGTTGGCGGTACCGGCGATGGCGCCGGATGCGCCGAGCGCGTGGGCGGCGGAAATCTTGCCGTCAGAGCCCACGAGCACGTCGACGTCCTTGCCCTTGGCGGCTTCGACGTAGGCGGCGAGGTTCTCCATGTTGCCGGAGGAGTCCTTCACGCCCTTGACGTTGTCGATCTCGGCGACGCGCGCCACGACCTCGGGCGAGAGGTTGGTGCCCGTGGACTTGGGGATGTTGTACATGAGCACGGGGATCCTGACGCTCTCGGCGACGGCCTCGTAGTAGCCCTCGACCTCGGCGTCGGAGACCTTCATGAAGTACGGGTTGATGACCGAGACGGCGGAGGCGCCCGCGTCCTCGGCGCGCTTGGACATCTCGACGGCCTCGCGCGTCGAGCAGGAGCCGGTGCCCACGTAGACGGGCACGCGGCCGGCGACCCTCTCGATCACGAACCTCGAGAACTCGATCTTCTCGTCGGGCGTGCACACGTGGAACTCGCCGTTGGAGCCGAAGGTGAAGATGCCGCTCGCGCCGCCGGCGATGATCCTCTCGACGAGCTGCTCGCCGGCCTCGTAGATGACCCCGGAGAACGTTGACATGCTATGGACTGCCTTTCCCTGCGGATGAGCTTCTTTACTTGCCGGCGCGGATGGAGGCACCAAGCGCTCCGCCTGGGTGCCAGGTGACGTACTTCTCGGGCGTGAGGCCAAACTCGTTCTGCAGCAGGATGGAGAGGCACTGAAGCTCGATGACCTCGGCCAGGATGGAGGCACGAGGCGGCTTGTTCATGGAGTCGCCCTCCTGCTTGACGCCGGCGATGAGGGCAACATCGCCCTGCTGCGCAAGCCAAGACTGGGGGTTGCCGGTGAGGGCAATGATCTTGGCGCCATTCTTCTTGAGGCAGGTGACGGTGGCCTTGAGCTCGCCGGTCTCGCCAGAGTTGGAGATGGCAATCACCACGTCGCCCGGAAGCACCTGGCCAGCGCTGCCGTGGACGCACTCGGTCCCGTGAAGCTCGTAGGTGGGCGTGCCGGTGGACGAGAAGAGCGAGGCGGCGTAGCCGGAAACGTGGCCGGGCTTTCCGATGCCCGTCACGTGCACGCGACCGCCGTTCTTCTCGGCATCGAGGATGAGCTGCTTGGCGGCGCTCAGGGCATCAAAGTCGATACCGGCGACGTACTCGTCGAGCGACGTCTTCACAATGCCGAGGAACTCCTCGACCTGCTCCTTGTCAGTTGCCATAGTTTCCCCTTTCAACGATATGTAGGAGCCGGATGGATTCCGGCGCTACTTCTTTTCCTTGACGTGGTGATGCGCCAGAGTCTCGCAAATCTGGGTTTCCAGGGAGTCAAGCGTGTCTGCCATGAACGGGCGCGTAATGCCCACGTAGAGATAGCCAGACGGATGCTTGACCCAGTCGCCCCAGAGGAGGAGGCGAATGGAGTTGCCCTGACGCACGGTCTTGTAGAACTTGACGTCCTTGTACGTGACGACCGTGGCCTCCTTTGGATCTGACTTCTCGTAGATGTAGACATACTTGCTGCCAAAGTCGACGACCCCGGTCTTCATGAAGAACTTGCCGAGGAACCTGCCCATGCGCTTAGACACGAACCACGCGGCAGTGAGCGACAGGATGAGCGCCAGGAGGAACCACACGTTGCCGGAGGCGTTGGCCACAACGCCAAACCAGAAGGTGAGGAAGAGCAGGGCGAGCACCACAAGGAGAAGGAGCACGCCCTGGAGCAGGAGCCTCTTCCTGTCCTCCCCAACCGAGAGCTCAAGCTCGTCCTCGGGCAGGTCGGGAATGGCTATTGGCTTGGCCATCCCAATGATGTCTCCGAGAACCGCGTCGCTCGCCCTTTTTGCCTTGTCGGCGGAGGAGTCCTGAGCGTGGCCCCCGATCTTCCGCGGGCCCTTCGAAGGCTCGGTGGATGCAGTTGGCTCGCTCTTGTCGGCCTCGTCACGCTCGACGGAGTTGGCCTTGGACCTTGCGGTGGTCGCTTGGCTCTTCTGCTTCTTCTGTGCCACTGGTCTCCTTTCGTGTTGCCTCCACCGGTATCGTTGCGTCCGATGGGGCCGCTGTTCCCAGATTGGCGAAGGGGCGCCCGTGGCGTGCCGCGGGCGCCCCTGAAATCAAACGCTAGGGCTGAGTAGGAAGTGCAATTCTGGTTCCCGTACGACTAGGCGAAGAGGCTGCCGATGCCGTAGATGATCGAGCCGACGATGTTGTAGTCGACGTGATTCCGAGCGAGGCGAACGCAGGATAGAGGATCAGCGGGCCAGCGCAGAGGAAGATGCCAACGAGGAACGAGCCGAGCAGGGCGCCACGCCAGCCACCGTAGGCATAGCCGCAGACGCCGCAGGTGCCACCAGAGAAGAAGCAGATGCCGGCAGCAGGAATCATGATGGTCGGGCTGTGGAAGGCGACCATGAAGGCCATGGCAACGAGGCCACCGAGGAACGAGCCGATGAAGCCGATGATGACGGCGTCAGGCGCGAACGGGAAGATGGCGGGGCAGTCGACGGCAGGACGGGCATCGGGGATGAGCTTCTCGGAGATGCCCACGAAGGCTGCGGTGATCTCGGCGATGAACTGACGCACGCCGTAAATCAGGACGGACATGCCAGCGGCGAACTGGAGGCCAGCGAGGAACGGCCAGATCCACCAGATGTCGTTGCCGAAGTAGGAGGTGAAGGGCTTGCCGTTGGCAAGGGTGTCACCAAAGTGACCGGTCACGAAGCAGGCGATGGTCACGATGTAGAAGAGCACGATCATGAACAGGGCCACGGAGAAGACGAAGTCACGGAAGAGCTTGAAGAACTCGGGGAGGTTGGCCTCCTTGACCTCGTTGTTCTCGATCTCCTTCTCGTTCTTCTTGGCGAAGAGCTTGCCGCAATAGCCGGAGAAAGCGTAGCCAATGCAGTTGAAGTGACCGATAGCGAAGTCGTTGGAGCCGGTGAGCTTCTCAACGAAGGGCTGGCAGAGCGAAGGCAGTGCCGCGCCGCAGAAGCCCAGAACCACGCCGCCGCAGATGACGGTGACGGCAATGGGGGCACCCAGGGCGATGAAGACCAGCGCGAGGACGCAGGCGAAGTACAGGAAGTGCTGACCGGTCAGGAAGATTGCCTTCCAAGGGGTGATCTTGGCGAACACGAGGTTCATGACGAAGCCGAAGACCATGACCAGGGCGACCTCGGTGCCGTAGGTGTCAAGCGCGAGAGAGGTTGCGACCTCGACCTGCGTCACGACGCCCTGCACGTTGAAGGCGGTGGAGAACATGGCGCCAAAGGTGGTGATCTGTGCGGACATGGCGCTGGAGCCGATGTTGAAGATCATGAAGCCGATGATGGTCTTGACGGTGCCGGCAAACGTATCAACCGCCGACTTCTTCTGCAGGAGCAGGCCGACAAGGGCGATGATGCCCATAATCAGCGCTGTGTCCCTCATCTGCATGAGGAATGCGTTCAGCATGTGATAATCCTTCCGATGAAACTGCGGGTTCTCCCGCTCGTGTGGTGCGTTGTCCTACCCAGCTACGTGTTTGCTACCTGCGGGGCTCCTCGCCCTTGTGCTCGTCAAGCCACGCGTGAAGCTTCTCGCGGATCTCGTTCTTGTCGACGAGGTTCTTGATGCCAATCGCGGAGGGAACGCGGGGGTCCTGGGAAAGCTCCTCGGTGAGGTCGATCATCGTGATCACGAGGTCGCCACGGAAGCCGATGATGGAGTCGAGGTTGCCGTGCTCGGTCTCGATGGGGAGGTTGTCCTCTTTGATGACCTGGTCGCACTTGATCTTGAGCATCATCGAAGAACCCATGCCAGCGCGGCAGCACACCAGAGCGTGATACTTGCGGTCCATTACATACCCCTTTCCTTAGCGTGGACAAGGTCCACGACTTCCTTTGCATCCTTGCAGGCGTCGAGCTTGGTAAAGAAGTCCGGATCGGAAAGAAGCTCGACCAGCGACTGAAGCGCACTCAGATGCGAGTCGTTGTCCTTCGCGCTGAGCGGGAACAGGTACTTCACCGGATCGTTGTCCTCGCTGCCAAACTCGACAGGATTCTTGAGCGTCACAATACCCACGGCAGACTCGAGAGCTCCGCTCTCGGGACGGGCGTGCGGGAGCGCCACGTGCTCCGTGATCACGATGTACGGGCCAAGTTCGTGGACACCCTTGATGATGTCGTCAACGTAGCCCTCCGTCACCTTGCCATTGGCAACCAGAGGAGCCGTTGCCTTGCGGATGGCATCCTCCCAGTCGCTCGCCTCAACATTGAGCTGAACTAGGCTCTCGTCGAGAAGATCGCTGAGCATGCAACCACCTACCCTTCTTGATTCGCGGGCAGCCGCGCACGGCTACCCCTCAATGACCGTTCGTAACTGTGACACTAAATGAACACCTTCGCAACCAATTTTTCATATTCTCGGCGCAAATTTTCCCCAATTTCGCTCAACGGTCGAATGAACCATTGTGCATACATGCAATCTAGCTGCGGTTTTTCATATCTAATTGAATGATGCATCGTAGAATAGTTGCGTATATAACGATATCTTTATGTATTTATGACATGATTTTACGAACGATAGAACACTGTTCATCTTGTTTCTATAAACAAAACAATTAGGTATTTGAGTATCAAACTTTATGTACGATTGACTATGAATAGACATTCCCACTTCGTATAATTGATTCCGTCAGCGCGACATTGTTGAGGGCGGAGACACTGTGAAGAGAAGCAAGGCATACATTGCCGCACGCAGGGATGCCATCGTTGCTCTCCTCGAGAGCAAGGGGCAGGTGGGCGTGGCCGACCTCGCCGAGCACTTTGGCGTCTCTACGCTGACCATCAGACGTGACCTCGACTACCTGGAGGAGCAGCACGTCCTTTCTCGGCAGTACGGCACGGCGACTCTGCTCAACCCGCTTGGAAGGCCCTCTGGTTCCCGGCAAATCCGCGCCAATAAGGCGATTGCGCGCGAGGCTGCCAAGCACGTGAACGACGGCGACTGCATCTTCATCAATGCCAGCTCCACGGCGCTATCGATCATTTCGAACATCACGGCGCAGGACGTGACCGTTATCACCAACAACGCTAAGGCCATGCTCCTGACCGAGCGTCCCAACGCATCAATCATTCTCACGGGCGGAGAGATAAGGCCGCCAAAGGCATCGATGACCGGCGAGTTTGCGCTCGAGTGCGTGAAGCGCATTACGGCGACCAAGTGCTTCCTGGGCGTGACGGGCCTCTCGCCCGCCTACGGCCTCACTTCCGCCACCGCCCCCGAGCCTGCAGTAAACGCCATGATGCTCGAGCGCTCGCGTATGCACGTGATCGTTGCAGACTCTTCCAAGATTGGGAAAACGTCAAGCTTCCAGTTTGGCTCAACCGACGAGGTGGACCTGCTCATCACAGATTCCGGCGCCACAGACGAACAGGTCGAGCTGCTTAAGGAGAACGGCGTATCCGAGGTGATACGAGTTGACCTTGGACCCAGCTCGATGCCGCTCGCAGAGGATGACACAGAGCCCCGCGACCTCTAGTCGCGTGCGGCCGCTCATGGGCTATCGCTTGTCGATGCTCTTGAAGCCCTCGCCATAGGCCTCGTGCACCTCGGCGATGACCACGATGGCATTGGGGTCGGTCTCCGCAACGATCTCCTTGAGGTGCGCAATTTCGCCACGGGAGAGCACGCAGAAGAGGACGGGTCGCAGCTCGCGGCTCCACATGCCCCTTGCCTCGAACTCCGTGCAGCCTCGATCAAGCTCCACCAGTATCTGGCGGGCGATTCTCTCGTGCTTCTCCGAGATGATGTAGGCCGCGCGCTGGACACGTGGGCCGTCGACAACGGCGTCGATCACGCGACCGCAGATGTACATTGCAACCGCGGCGTAGAGTGCATTCTCTATCGAGAAAACCGGGGCCGAGAGGGCAACAATGGCGCCATCGACCACAATCGCCATGCTTCCAACGGACGCGCCAGTCCTTCTCGCTATGAGCTGAGCAATGATATCGGTCCCGCCGGTGTTACCTCCCGTGCGAAAGACCATGCCGAGTCCCACGCCTGTAATGACACCGCCCCACAGCGCGCAGAGCAGGAGATCCCCCTCCCCCAGAACGGGAACAAAGGGGGCAATGGCATCGGTGAGCACACCCGAGACAATGATGCCCGCTGCGGTGAGAACGGCGTATCGCCTGCTCCCAGACTTGACCACATACGCAAAGAGCAGGACGTTCATCACGATGGACTGGATGCCCACAGGAAGGTTGACCCCCGCCTGGAGGGCAAGGGCATGAAACACCGTTGCCAGACCCGTAATGCCACCAGCAGCCAATCCGTTGGGGACCTCAAAGCAGTCAAGGCCAAAGGCAAAGAGAAGCGACCCGAAGAAAATCAGGGCGGCGTCCGCCGACACCTCCCGCCAGCCGAGCTGCCTCACTGCTCCGGCCTCCCCGCAAGCACCCATCGGTGGTAGGCAATGATGAACTTGTCGAGGTCGCCATCCTGGAGAACCGAGTCGACGTTACCGGTCTCCACCCCCGTGCGCAGGTCTTTCACCAGCTGGTAGGGATAGAGGACGTAGCTCCTAATCTGATTTCCAAAACCGATCTCGTGCTTTGGGCCGCGAAGCTCGTCGAGCTCGGCAGCGCGCTTCTCGAGCTCCATCTCGTAGAGGCGGCTGCGAAGAATCTTCATTGCGAACGCCTTGTTCTGGAGCTGGCTGCGCTCGTTCTGGCAGGTCACCACCGTGCCGGTTGGAATATGCGTGATGCGCACGGCGGAGTCGGTGGTGTTGACGCCCTGGCCGCCGTGACCCGTCGCGTGATAGACGTCGATGCGAAGGTCCTTGGGGTCGATGTCGACCTCGATGTCATCCGGAAGGACCGGGAGCACCTCGACACCGGCGAACGTCGTCTGACGGCGCTTCTTCTCGTCCGTTGGAGAGATGCGCACCAGGCGATGCACGCCCTGCTCGGCACGGAGCATGCCGTATGCGTTGTGACCGTGCACGGTGAAGGTTGCATGGTCAATGCCGATAACCTCCGCCTGAGGCGCGTCGTTCACGTCTACCGTCCAGCCGCGTCTGTCGCAGTAGCGCAGGTACATGTGGAAGAGCATGTCGCACCAGTCCTGGGCCTCGAGCCCGCCCTGGCCCGGCGTCACCGTCACGATGGCATCACCGTGGTCGAGGTCGTCGGTGAACCAGCTGGAAAGCTCAAGCTCGGTTAGATCGTGCTCGAGCGACACCGCAATCGAGGCGGCCTCGGCGAGAAGGTCATCATCCGAGGTCTCCTCGCCAAGCTCGAGCGCAGCGCGCGCGTCATCGAGCTTGGTGCGGGCGTTGTCTATGCCGGCAACATCTGATTTTGCCGCAGAGAGGCGCGCCATGGTCTCGCGCGCGGCGTTGGCGTCATCCCAGAAGCCGGGGGCAGCACTCTCCTGCTCGAGCTGGGCAACGGTCCCCCTCAGCTCGTCCACATGAAGGTAGCCCTCAACCTCGTCGAGACGAGCAGACAAGGCATCAAGCGAAGAGCCATCGATGTCTGCCATGGCTACCTGTTCCTACCGTGGCAGTTCTTGAACTTCTTTCCGCTGCCGCAGGGGCAAGGGTCATTCCTCCCCACACCTACGTAGGGGTCTGGATCCTCATCCTTACGATACGTGCGCGGCTTGCCGGCGCCCGCATTGGCGTTGCCAGCACTGCCCTGCTGACGCGGTGCGCCCGTGGTAGGACGACGTGCAGGAGAGCCGTGATCACCGTCGACCTCGGCAGGGCCAGAGTACTGCGCACCGCGCAGCTCATCGGAGAGCGCCTCGTCGTCACCCTTGGGCTTGGCGGGCGCGGGCTGGCGTACGGCAATCTCAATGCGCAAGATGGTGCGGAGGAAGTCCTCGTACATCGTGTTGACGAGCTCGGTGAACGCTGCGTATGCCTCACTCTTGTACTCAACGAGAGGGTCGCGCTGACCGTACCCGCGCAGGCCGATCCCCGTCTTGAGGTAGTCCATCTCCTGCAGGTATGTCATCCAGCGAGTGTCGATGACGCGAAGCATGACCTGAGCGGAGAGATCACTCATGATCTGATCGCCAAGGCGCTGCTCCTTGTCCTTGTAGCAGGTGTCCACAAAGGCGTCCACGGCATCGATGATGTCGCCCTGGTCGGAATCCGCGTCGAAGGTGGGGCCGTCTGTGCGGCCGGTGAGCTCGCGGACCCACTTGTCAAGGCCGGTAAGATCCCACTCTTCCGGGTCAGCTCCCTCTGAGCAGTACTCGTTCACCTTTCGCTGGACGGTATCGTAGGTGACCTCCTCCACGTGGCTCATGAGGTCCTTGCCGTCCAGAATCTTGTTGCGCTCCTCGTAGATGACCTGACGCTGCTTGTTCATAACGTCATCGTAGTCGAGGACGCTCTTGCGCATGGCGAAGTTGACCTCCTCAACCTTGCGCTGGGCGCTCTCGACGGCACGCGTAACGAGCTTCGACTTGATGGGCATGTCATCGGGCATTTCGTATTTGTCCATCATCGCCGCAATGCGGTCCATGCGATCTCCGCCAAAGAGACGCATGAGGTCGTCTTCAAGCGAGAGGTAGAACTGGGTCTCGCCTGGATCTCCTTGACGGCCGGAGCGGCCGCGCAGCTGGTTGTCGATGCGGCGGCTCTCGTGGCGCTCGGTGCCAATGACGGCAAGGCCACCAGCAGCCACCACGTGCTCACGTTCCCGCTCGCAGATGGCCTTCGCTTTCTCCAACGCAGCAGCACGCTCTTCCTCGGTAGGCAGGACGGGCTCCTCGTCCTCCTTGGCCGGCGCATAGAAGCCCTGCTCGCGGAGCATATCCTCAGCCATAGCCTTGGGGTTACCGCCAAGAAGGATATCCGTACCACGGCCAGCCATATTGGTTGCAATGGTCACGGCGCCCTCGCGACCTGCCTGTGCAACAATCTGAGCCTCACGCTCATGGTATTTAGCGTTAAGGACGTTGTGCTTAATACCGCGCTTGTCCAAGATGCGCGAGAGACGCTCGGAGTTCTCGATGGATACCGTACCCACCAGGCACGGCTGTCCCTTGGCGTGACGCTCCGCCACGTCGTCGGCAACGGCATTGAACTTTGCCGCAACGGTCTTGTAAACGAGGTCCTCGTGGTCTACGCGAATCACGGGCTTGTTGGGTGGAATGACCTGCACAGGAACGTGATAGACCTCACGGAACTCGGCGTCCTCAGTCATGGCGGTACCCGTCATGCCCGAAAGCTTGTCATACATGAGGAAGTAGTTCTGAAGCGTAATCGTGGCGAGCGTCTGGTTCTCCTCGCGCACAAGGACGCCTTCCTTGGCCTCGATTGCCTGATGCAGGCCCTCGGAGTAGCGCCTTCCCTCCATGATGCGGCCAGTGAACTCGTCGACAATCTTGACTTCGCCATCAACGACAACATACTGCTGATCGCGATGGAACATGTACTGTGCCTTGAGAGCCTGCTGGAGATGGTTCACCAGCTGACCAGAGGGATCGGCATAGATGTCATCAATGCCCAGGTTGCGCTCAATCTTCTTGAGACCCTCGTCGGTCGCCGCAATGGTGTGCTTGGCCTCGTCCATCTCGAAGTCTACATCGGGCGTGAGGCCTCGAACAGCACGAGCGAAGTCCTTGTAGGTCCCCGCCGACTTGGTGCCAGCACCCGAGATAATGAGCGGCGTTCGCGCCTCATCGATGAGGATGGAGTCGACCTCGTCGACGATGGCATAGTGGTGGCCACGCTGAACGCGCAAGCTAGGCCGCGTGACCATATTGTCGCGAAGGTAATCGAAGCCAAACTCCGAGTTCGTGCCATAGGTGACATCTGCCTGATAGGCAGGTTTCTTGAGATTGAGCCTCATGCCGTTCTGGAGCAGGCCCACGCTAAGGCCCATGAAGCGGTAGATTTGGCCCATCCACTCGCTATCGCGTTTTGCCAGATAGTCGTTGACGGTCACGATGTGTACGCCCTTGCCTTCAAGAGCGTTGAGGTAGCCGGCAAGCGTGGACACCAGCGTCTTGCCCTCGCCCGTCTTCATCTCGGCGATAGTACCGCGATGTAGGGCAATGCCGCCAATAATCTGCACGTCAAAATGGCGCATCCCTGTCGTGCGACGGGATGCCTCCCTCACAGCGGCAAACGCCTCAGGAAGAAGGTCATCTAGCGTCTCGCCGTTCTCAATGCGCTCACGAAAGAGCTTCGTTTGGCCACTCAGTTCCTCGTCATCCATAGCGCTGAAGCGCGGCTCAAGCTCGTTGACGTGCGCGGTGATGCGCTGGTACTCCTTGAGATCCTTGTCGGCTCCAGCGGAGAGCAGTTTGGAGAGAAAGTTAGGCATGGGCAGTCCTTCATACTGGTTGATGGGCGGTGACTATCCACCGACACATGCATTTTTCACTTTACCCATAGCAAACTCGCCGTGGTGGCCCGGGATGTGGTCTCACTAAAAGCGCACTGTATTCTGGAGGTTAATCGCCTGGAAATCGAGACCATCAGGTCAGTTTGCCATGGGTTCGCCATCGTTTTGCCGATGCTGCTTGTCTCCTTCTCCGCGACCACCTTCACCCATTGCTTTCCTAAGCCTCTTGGAGGGCGGCATGTGCGTCCTGTCAACAAAGTGCACGGCGTACTTTTTGTAGCGCTGCTCCGCCTCAAACATTCGCCCACTGGCGCGAAGGGCCCGGATGAGTACCTCTACGGCGTCCTCCCGGAGGTCGTCGACATCGGTTGCCGAGTCGGCAAGCCGCGCCGAGATGCGATAGCGGCCAAGCCTGAATGCGGCCTCCGCGCCTGCTACCATCGAGTCAGCGTAGAGTTCCCTTAGTTCCTGCCGGCGAGCCACCACATATCCGGTGAAATCTCGTGACGGAACAAATAGATCGCCCACATATAACCTCTCGGCTCTGAGCGCTGCATCCAAAGAGCGAGCATCATCGCCCTCGCACGTCAGCGCCTCCTTTGCCGCATCTGCAAACTCCACGAAATCGCATGCGAAGAGCGCCGGGTCGAACGACACAGACTTGTCCTCTCGATACGAAAGGAACGGATCGAGGTCTGGCGTCACTTCTGCGATGACCCTTCGCAGTGCACTCGTTGCCTGGTATATCCTATCGAGGCCAGCCTTGTAGTCGCAGTCGGGCCAGATCTGATCGATAATCTCGTATCGCCTCGCCAGGAGATTGGGGTGCAGCGCGACAAATACCAGCATCGCTTTTGCGCATCGCCTATCCAGCCGCCACTCGGGGACCGTCTCGCCATCCACCTGCAACGAAAAGCCACCGAGGAGGCTAAGCCTCAGACGAGCTCCAGGAGCCACTCCTCGCGCATCTCCGTCTCCTTTATTTCCGCCTCCCGCCTCACTTGTCCGTATAACCTGAGGAGCCCGCTGTACGAAGGCGATGGGGGCCAGCGCAGCAGTCCAGGCATGGGGGACGAGCTTCCTTACGCGTTCTTGTATGTCACCCTGTCCTGACGTCAATACCTTGAGAAGCCATACCTCGTCACTGGGAATAGGGGTGTCCCCAAGCGTCAACCGAATGTCCGGCGAAAGGTCATCTCCCGCAAGCGCCGCATGCATCAGCCTTGCTACAGCTGAGAGCCCCTCCGTGTCACATGCATCCTCCCAGTCCGGAGGTACTGCGCCGATTCCCAGACCAGGCCCCGTCGCGGCCTTGCAGAGAATCCCTGCCTCGGCTTCCAGGTGCGAGAATCCAGCCCGTGCCGCTGCGCTGGCAGCAATCGCACTTCTAAGCCCTGCGCTGCGAAAATCTCCCATCATGTACTCTGCTGCCGCCCCAGTCATGAGAGCCGCAACTCGCACCAGCTCGTTCCCTGTCCGTTCCGACTCCCTCACTAGCGCATCCATGGATGCGAGGTCACATGACCCATGAAGAATCGCATCAAAGGCTAAGAGTAGGGAGGCCTCGTCCCGTATCGCTGCATAGCCCTCTTGGGCGAGAAAATCCTGCGCACGGGAGATCGGTCCATCTACACTTGTTCGGTCATCACCGAGGAGCGCGCTGGCAATGCCCAGGTCGAGGTGCAGCAGCGCGGCTGGGAGGGTTCCCTCCGTACAAGACAGCGCATGAGATCCCGCAAGGCCCTGAGCTGCGCGAATTCTACCATCACGCAGGAGCTGGACAGCCTGGAGGTGAACGGCGATTCCCGCTACCCACGCGATATCGGGCGCGCTCGTTGGAACGGCCTCGCCAGCAAGCACCGCACGGCACCCCACGAGGAGAGCGTCAGCCTGGTTGGCACCTCCAAGATCAGAGCCGTCCGCAGACGATTGGGGCGCCCTTGCCTCTGGCGTTCTGAACTTCGTATCGCCCAAAGCCGCAAGGACATGGTCAAGACACCTAGAGCGATCGTCGGAAATTTGCGAGTGAGCTAGGGCTGGTCCCAGGGTCCTTCTAACGAGACCAGCCTCCCCCACCCCTATGAAATCCTCGGCATGTTCCAGGAGAACGGATGCAACCGCTTTCGAGGGAGCCATACGGGCAATAGTCGCCGCACGCTTAAACTCGCCCCTCTCAACAAGTACGCGGAGAACGGAGTCGAACACAGAAGCCCACAAAGAAGCCCTGGTGGAAAGGACGGTAGAACAAGCAGAGATGCCATCGATTGTGTCGACGCCAAAGCAACAAAATGAGTGGTCGCGGCAGGAGACACCAAACAAAGGTGCAAACTCCTCCAAACCACGCGCCACATCACTCGGCTCTACACACACGACGCTGGCAATATCCTCAAACGTGCCCCTCCCAAGAAGAATCATGGACAAGCGGACGAGCAGTTCTTCATCAAGAAGATTGGATCGAAGCGAGGAATTGACGAGCTGCTCAAGGGCACTGTAGTACGAGTTGCCAAATAGGATGGAATCCGAACGTAAACTGCCATTGTCACGTATGATCGCACCAACAAGAGACGGAATGCCGCCGGTAGCAGTGCGGACATCATAGAGAGGGTCGCTAGGCCGAAGATCGAGAACATCCGAAACGAGAAGATCCTTGGGGGAGACACACACGGAATCTGTAAGCCTCTCGGCAAGCAGTGCATCCTCAGGAAGGAGTGACACAGCGACGATGGCACCAGATCCGGTCATTCTAGAAATAGCAGCGATCTCACGATCAATCACAACATCATCGCCGGCGGGGACAGAATCAAGCGCAACAAATACTCCTTTACCAGCAAGACATTCCTTCTCCACCTGTCGAGCAAAGCGTGAGAGCCGCTTGGAAGCAGCATCCGCCTCCATACCAGAAAAACGAAATATATGAGTAGCTGAGTGCTGCTTCATGTCAGAGAGCATCGCCTTTAGAGCAGCCCCCTGACCCATCCCAGGCTCTAGACACATCACAAGAAGATTTGAAGTACGAATGTCCGACACGAAGGCATCGATTACGGGAGAAGTTAGCTTCCAAGAAAAAAGTCGCCCAGCAACGATGCCGGAGTCATTAGCAGGTAGTGATTCAGCAGAACAACGACGTACTTTGACTGGCATGGCTCAACACCTGGCCTTTCATGGGGCAGTAGGGCGGGAGATGAGCACCAAAGGTCACCGCCCAAAAATAACGGTGACCGAAACATATCATTGCTACGCCATGTATAAAACACGAACAGGATAAACGGCAAACAAATTGTGACAGTAAACTGCAAGTAACCTGTAAGTTGTCATATCCGAACATAGAAAAGCCCGGCGCTTTACAGCGGGGCGACTGCGCCTGCGCACAAAAAAGGGGCCCCGCGCTCGGCGCGGGGCCCCTCCTGGCGAAAACGCCCCCAGTCGGCCAGCGGCGTCCTGGTCTCCCACGGGCT
>CACYGL010000033.1 GCA_902773995.1 uncultured Coriobacteriaceae bacterium
ATCTGCGTGGAAGTTGATGAGGGTGTAGTCACCCTCGGTGAGGTGGTCGATCTCATAGGCGAGCTTGCGCTTGCCCCAATCCTCAACGGAGTCGACGGTGCCGCCGTCAGTGGTGATAGCGACCTCGATGCGCTTCATAACGCCAGCGCGGGTCTCCTCGTTGGTCGTGGGATCGACAAAGAACAGCAGTTCATAAGCCTTCATGGTGTCACCTCCTCTGGGCTGATGGCCCTAGGTCGTGAAGGTTTGCGCCTAGGGCAGGAAGCATGCGATTTGGTATCGTATCACAGCACCTGCAGGAACGACCACCCATGGCCTGCGAATGTGTGCCCAAATCCACAACCACGCGCCCCGCCTGCGCGTTTCCAACCGCCACGTCTCCTTCTCCGTGCTCCAAGGGTACGGCTCGCTCCTGACACTAATTTGACGCTGGGCGAGCAGCGCGCTTGCACACAGCTGTCACGTACGCCCCTGGGGGCGGCAAACGTCGCTGCGGTGTTCCGCAGAATCTGGTAACGAGGCTTCATGAATCCATAATTCCCCCACATAACCGCAGCGTCAGCCACAACTTCTCCGGAGCCCAGCAACAGAAAAAGGGCAGGTGCACCATGGCACCTGCCCTGACTTTCAAATGGCGGAGGGGGAGGGATTCGAACCCTCGTACCCCCGAAGGGGTAAACGGTTTTCGAGACCGCCGCATTCAACCACTCTGCCACCCCTCCGTGCGTATACACGATTTCCAATCGTGCTCCTTCGGCCACTCGGACAACTCTCCAGGAACCGCGACGGCTAGTATATCGTAAGTTTGCCGGTAAGGGGAAGTCGTTTTTCTCTCCACCGGTTCTTCTTGCCCGCTCGCGTCAATGTGCGAGAAAATATACACCTGTCCAACCCCAGGGAGGCCGGATGCCGGAGCTTTTCTCAAAGTTTGGCCCCGAGATGGCGGCCGTATCTCTTCCCGCCTGGCTCGACCTGGCGGCACTTATGGTTGGTGCGGTCTCCGGCGTCCTGGTTGCCCGCGAGCGCAAGCTCGATCTTGTGGGCTTTATTGGCCTCGCGATGCTCTGCGGCCTGGGTGGCGGGCTTATCCGTGACGTCACCATGCAGGTGGACTCGGTCTATATGCTCTCCTCCCCCTACGCCATACCCGCCGCCGCTGGCATGGGCATCTTCGCCTTCCTGTTCCCAAGCCTCTTCGATAGGTTTTCCAACCTCATCGAGTGGGTCGACATCGTCTCTGTGGGGCTCTTTGCGCTCATGGGAACCGATAAGGCCATCGTCTATGGACTTCTGCCGTTCTCGGCAATCCTCATGGGCACCCTCACGGGCGTGGGTGGCGGCATGCTTCGCGACGTCTTTCTCGGCGATATTCCGCGCATCTTCAAGCCGAGCAACTACTACGCGCTGTGCGCGTTGGCGGGCTCTACTGTCTACTACGTGACGGTCATGGTCTTCTGGCTGGGAAAGCCCTGGGCCGCCTTCTTGTGCGTGGCGGTGACCGTGGGCCTTAGGCGCTGGTCGCTCCACTACAACGTGATCTCGCCCAACGACGTGAACCTTGCACCACGCGTGGCTGGCGGCGTGCGTAAGATAACCCGACACGTCTCGAGGACCAAGAGCTCTGCGAGAAGAAACCGCAGCTCTGCTCGGAGGCGGAACGGCTAGCACCTATTTGCGAATTGTGCAGCCGTAGGGCGCACATCTCTCAAACTCAGGTGACATTCCCCAGCGGTAATACTTTACGCAGCGCTCTTCTTCGCCTCACGCTTACGGCGGATGCTCATTAGCGCGATGATCAAGACGCAGCTTACGATAGAGCCCACGGCAATACTCAACACCCATGCAATCGGGTTGTTAATGACGCCGGGGATGAGCAGCAGGAATAGCCCGCCGTGAGGCGCGTTAAGAGTGACTCCGCTCACAAGGCAAATGGACGCACCAACAAAGTTGCCCACAAATGTCGACAGGATAATCTCGAGGGGATAGCTCGCAGCAAAAGGAATGCATCCCTCGGTGATGAAGGACAGACCGAGCAGCAGGCATGCCTTCCCCGCCGCGCGCTCATCCTCACTCCAAAGCTTGCCACGAATAATCGTAGCGAGCGCCAGGCCAATCGGAGGCACCATGCCAACAAGCATAGCGGCAGCCATCGGGGCGGTAATGCCTTCGCCAAGCAGTCCAACTGCAAATGCATACAGTACGTGCGACATCGCTCCGCCAAGGTCGAGATACATAAGGGAGAAGATCAACGAGAGCAGGAGCGGCGCTGAGTTGACTGAATTCGTGAGAAGATCATTGAGTGCCGCAGTGAGCCAAGCAACGGGCTGTCCAACAACAAAGTACATAATGAGTCCGACAGCCGCAGTGCTCAGAATTGGCAGAATCAGGATGGGCTTAAGGCCATTCAGCGTAACAGGTAGCTTGATCCACTTGTTGAGATAAAAGGTGATATAGCCAGCGAGCAAACCAGAGACGATGCCGCCAATGAAGCCAGCACCAATGTTTGCCGCAATCATGCCGCCAATGATGCCAGGTACAAAACCGGGACGGTCAGCCACAGAGCTTGCGATAAACGCTGAGAAGACCGGAATCATCAGGCCAAGGCCAATGCCACCCATAGCATTGAGAGCCCAACCGATTGTTCCATTTTGATTTGCCACATCAAGCCCGAAACAGAAGCTCAACGCGGTGAGAATGCCACCTGCAACAACAACTGGGATCATGTGGGAGACGCCATCCATGACATGCTGGAATACTCCCTTGGCTCCCTTGGCTCCATTCGCTGCAGCAGCGGGAGCAGGCTGATCAGTAGACATATCAGCTGCGCCCTCAACGCGCTTCACCCCCTTACCCGCAAGCGCATCTTCGATGGTAGTGTCTGGGTGCTTGAGCGCAGCGTCAGCCGTAACCTCAAGTACATTTCGGCCTGCAAAGCGCGACTCGTCAATGGCCTTGTCTACGGCAAATACGATTGCGTCTGCAGAGGCAATGTCATCCGGTTCGAGAGCGTTCTCGACGCCTGTAGCGCCTTGTGTCTCGACGTGAATCTCATAACCCTTCTCGGCTGCATACTTTTTCATGGCTTCAGCAGCCATATATGTGTGCGCAATGCCAGTAACACACGATGTGATTGCAACGATCTTCTTACTCACTCGCGTACCCCTCTCTTATTTTCAATTCCCTTATGGAAGGCAAACGCCGGAGCGCTCGACTACCTCTTCGGCACGATAATGTACACCTAAATTTGTCTCTACAAATTCATATCTTCAAAAAATTCCGACCGGTATGTTTTTACCGGTCGGCGGAAACTAGAGAAACATGCGGTTGCAGAGTAGGTTCAATAACTATTCAGTGCCTTACCTGACAGACTGCGTTTTAATCTCTTGTTCGTTGGAAATCTCCGATACGAACTGCAGAACGACATTTCGTGTTGAATAGATTACGTGGTCAGTCTGAAATATTGGAGTACCTACCTGAATACAAAGCAGGTTGGCAATGTGGTCATCGGCAACAATAGGACGAATGGTCTGCAAGTCATGGCTTACCGTATATCCGCATGTTTCCATATAAGAAAGCATAGAGCCATGGAGCGTCTCCTCGTTTAGGTTACGAAAGAGGTATCTAGGCATGTAGGCGTTATCTACAAGACGTGGCTTACCGTCAAGAAAACGCTGACGGCTATAGTGCACAAGCGGCTCATCCGAGCCCAAGTGAAAAATATCCGAAAGGTTCCCGCACGGTACTTCCTCGTATAAAAGAACTTTGCTTTCGACAGTACGTCCTCTTGCGGCGTTACGCTCGCTCAGAGATCGAAGGCTGTAGAGGTTAAAGAACTCTGGGGGATTTACAAAAGTGCCGGCTCCTTGTCGACTGTGAACAAGTCCATCCTGCTTGAGGTGTTGAATAGCTTTCTGGAGCGTAGTCCGACTCACGTCATAACGCTTGCAGAGTACGGATTCGTTGTCCATCGTTCCCCATGGCTGGTAATAGCCGGAGAGTATTTTATTTTTAAGGTCATGGTAGATAGCATCCTGCTTTGTCGTGCGCTTCTCTTCCATGGTTCCTCCTGGCTTTTCAAGTCAGCTTCGAATACAAAGGATTGATGCGGAACAAGTCAGACGCCTGTTTCCTACAACTTATCTATCTTGTCACATACCCCATTCTCATCCGGTTCCACAAATAAAGACACTACATATAAGTCTCGACCAATATGACTATCGAGAGATAAGCGGTCGGCAGCTGAGCAGCTGCAAATGATATAGTTACTACAAATTTGTCTCTACTTTTTTGTCTCTATGATTTAGGATGTTTCGGTAGTCGGCGGCTATTCCGGACGCCCAATCGGATTGGAGACAAGATGCTTGTTAACCTTCGCGATATTTGTGCAGTAGCAGAACAGCACAGCATTGCTGTTGCGTCCTTCAATACACCGAGCTTCGAGGCAGTTCGTGCTGCAGTGGAAGCTGCAGAGGAAACTGGTTTCCCCGTTATTTTGAGCCATGCCCAGGGGCACGAAGAGATTGCGCCTCTCGAGTGGATTGGCCCGATGATGGTTGAGGCGGCCGAGCGCTCCTCCGCACTCGTGTGCGTACACCTTGATCACTGCGAGGATCTCTCGTATATGCGCAAGGCGCTAGATTTGGGCTTCTCTGGAGCCATGTATGACGGCTCGTTTCTCCCCTACGATGAAAATGTTTCCAACTCTAAGCGCGCTGCCAGAATGGTAGCCAACTACGACTGCGGCCTTGAGTGTGAGCTTGGTTCGATGGGCACGCGCGAGAATGGCGCCGGTCATGAAAATGATCATGTTGGACAGGCAACGTACACCGATCCCGACCAGGCGGCAGAATTCATAGAGGAAACCGGGCTCGATATTTTGGCATGCTCGTTTGGCACTGTTCATGGCATTTACAAGGGAGAGCCACACCTTAACTACGATGTATTGCGTGAAATCCGCAACCGCGTAGATGTACCTCTGGTAATGCATGGCGGTTCCGGTGTATCTGACGCTGACTACCAAAGGTGCGTTGAAGCGGGCATCCGTAAGGTCAACTACTTCACCTATGGCGCAAAGTTTGCAGGCGAAGCAGTTCGGAAGCTTATCAAGGATTTCGAAGCGAAGGATTCGGGTTCGATTGTCTATTGGCAAGATATGACTACGGTTGCTCATGAGACGCTGTTTGAAGACTTCAAGCACGTCATTAATGTGCTCTCAAACGGGCAGGACCCTGTTGCCTAAGCATTGGAGCCGCTTAGATATTTGCAGTAAATCGGTTTGACGTGTTCTTTTCACGACAATCGAGAGTAAATCAGTTTTCTACAGCAAAAAGGCGCCGCGGAGTTCTCGCGGCGCCCTCTTTGTTCTTGCAGGTTGTGCAGGTCGTTGTCCTACTTGTCCACCAGGCCGTGACGCACGCGCCACTTGCGGCGCTCGACCTCAGAGAGGATGCGCTTGCGCATGCGGATGTTCTTGGGCGTAATCTCGACCAGCTCGTCGTCCATGATGTACTCAAGCGCCTCTTCAAGCGTGAACGTGCGCGGCGGCGTGAGCTGCACCGCGATGTCTGCGGTGGAGCTGCGCTGGTTGCCCAGGCTCTTGGTGCGCGCGATGTTCACCACGATGTCGCCGGGCTTGGAGCGCTCGCCTACGAGCATGCCCTCGTAGCACTCGTCGCCGGGGCCAACGAAGAGCGTGCCGCGGTCCTGCAGGTTGCCCAGGGCGTAGGCCACGGCCTTCTCGGTGGACATGGAAATCATGGCGCCGTTCTGACGCTTGCCCAGCTCGCCCTCCATGGGGCCGTACTCGAGGAAGTTGTGATAGAACACGGCCTCGCCGTGGGTCACGTTGAGGATGCGGTTCTTGAGGCCCATCACGCCACGCGTGGGGATCTTGAACTCGAGGTGGTCCTGCTTCACGCCCGAGACCATGTTGGTCATGTTGCCACCGGAGTTGCCAAAGAGCTCGATGACCTTGCCGGAGTACTCGCCGGGGCACTCGACCACGGCCTCCTCGATGGGCTCGAGCTTGTGGCCATGGCCGTCGTCCTTGAAGAGGACGCGCGGGCGGCCAACCTGGAACTCGAAGCCCTCGCGGCGCATCTGCTCCATGAGGACCGAGAGGTGCAGGATGCCGCGGCCAGCAACCTCGACGCCGGTCTTGTCGGGCAGCTCCTCGATGCGCATGGTGACGTTGTTCTCGCGCTCCGTCATCAGGCGCTCCTTGAGCTGGCGGCCACCAACAATGTCGCCGTCGCGGCCCACGAGCGGCGAGGTGGACGCCTCAAACACAACAGACATGGTGGGCGGGTCGATCTCGATGGGATCTAGCTCCACAGGGTTCTCGGGGTCGGTGTAGACGTCGCCAATATCGGTGTGGTCAACGCCCACCACGGCCGCAATGTCGCCCGCCTGTGCCTCGCTGCACTCCTTGCGGCCCAGATAGTCAAAGGTAAAGAGCTGCTTGACCTGGCTCATCTCGCGGCTGCCGTCGTTCTTCACCACAAGGATCTTGTCGCCGGCGTGGATGGTGCCCGAGTAGATGCGACCAATGCCAATGCGGCCCACGTAGTCGGAGTGGTCAACGGTCACGCACTGCATGGCCAGCGGCCCCTCGAGATCAACGTCGGGCGCGGGCATGGCGTCGATGATCATGTCAAGCAGCGGGTACATGTCCATGTTGCCGTCGTTGGGGTCAAGGCGCGCAAAGCCGTTGACGGCCGAGGCGTACACCACGTGCTCCATGGCAAACTCAAGTTCCTCGTCGGTGGCGCCCAGGTCCATCATGAGGTCGAGGCAGTCGTTCAGGGCCTTCTCGGGGTTGGCACCGTCGCGGTCAATCTTGTTGATGACAACCATGATCGCCAGGTGCGCGGCAATGGCGTGCGAGAGCACAAAGCGCGTCTGGGGCATGGGGCCCTCCGCCGCGTCAACCAGCAGCAGCGCGCCATCGGCCATCTTGAGCACGCGCTCGACCTCGCCGCCAAAGTCGGCGTGACCCGGGGTGTCAATGACGTTGATCTTGATGCCCTGGTACTCGATGGAGATGTTCTTGGCCAGGATGGTGATGCCTCGCTCGCGCTCCTGGTCGTTGGAGTCAAGCACGCGCTCCTGGACCTGCTGGTTCTCGCGGAAGGCGTGGGTGGCCTTGAGCATCTGGTCAACCAGCGTGGTCTTGCCGTGGTCGACGTGGGCAATGATTGCGATGTTTCTAATCTGCTCCTGGAGCATGGGCACCTCTCGTCTAGCTCGCCAGCGTACATACGCCAACGCTAATGGATTTCGCGGCAACTTTATACCAGCGCAGGGGCACTTGGGCCCCACGCAGCATCGTTCCACGCAAACTGCTACATGATACGCCAAACCTGCGTCACGAGACTACAATATGCCCCGTGCTGGCTTTTCTCCAACTACTTGAATGAAAGGTGCAAGTAATGCTCTCCCATCGATTGACACAGCGGGCCTCGGCGGTTGCCCTTGCGGCAACCCTTGGCCTCTTCCCCGTCTGTGCTCTGGCAGACGAGCCGCAGGCACAGGCGCCAGCAGTGGAATCCGCAGCAGTCGCGACGCAAGCCCAGGAAGAGCCTGCCGCCGAGAAGGCCGCCACTACCCAGAACGCCACGTCCACCGCGGACGCAACCGTGACGGAGCCCAAGCCACAGGATGCGGTTGCTCCCAAGGAGTCCCAGCAGCAGGAGCCTGAGTCCCAGCCGCAGGAACCCGCCGCACAGGAGCAGGAGCCCCAGCAGACAACCGCCCAGACGGGCGAGAAGGCCGAGGAGAGCGTCGCAACCGGCACCAACGCAGATGCCACCGCCAGCACGGTCACCGAGCCCAGTGCCACCAGCACAGACGCTGTGGCGACGGAGGCCCCCGCGGAGACCAGCGTGGCAGCAACCAGCGAGGAGCCCGCGTCTACAGCCGCCACGACAGCAGCGACCACCACGGCAGCCACCAGCCAGCCACCCGTCAAGATGTACCGCATCTACAACCAGTGGTCTGGCGAGCACCTCTTCACTTCCAGCATCGATGAGGTCAGGACAAACGTGGCCCTCGGCTGGACCGATGAGGGTCTTGGCTGGGAGGCACCCCAGAGCTCTGGTACGCCCGTCTACCGTCTCTACAACCCCTATTCGGGTGACCACCACTACACCACGAGCGAGGACGAGTACAACCAGCTCGGTGCCCTTGGCTGGAGCCAGGAGGGCATCGGCTTCTACTCCTCGGGCAACGAGGGGCTTGCGGTCTACCGCCTCTTCAACCCCTACGTAACCATTGGCACGCACCACTACACGCTCAGCAAGGACGAGTATCAGTACCTTGGCACCATTGGATGGAGCCGGGAGGGCATTGGCTGGTATGCCGTTGACAGCACCTCCTGTACCATTACCGCCTCCTTCGGCGATGGGGCCGGCTCTACCGAGAGCACCGTCTCCACCAATAAGGATGGGGTAACGTACGTGGTTCTCCCCTCCTACGCCAACGCAAGCAGCGTGACGCTGAGCTTCTCGGGCAATGGCTCCGCAGTTGGCGCGCAGCTCAGCCTCCCCGCGGGCACCGCTTCCGTCGCAGCGGCGGGCAGCACCGTCGACCTCTCCAGCGCCCTTGGCTCCACCATCAACTACTCGACCAACCTCGGCACCCACCCGCTGGTAATCCTCAAGTCCGGCAATGTGGGCACCATCTTTGTCACGAGCGTCGACCCTGGCCAGGACCGCGCGTGGGTCGAGGCCAGCCGTGATCACAGCGCCAAGGCAAACGTCGACATCACGATGGTCGCCAGCGACGGCTCGCTCATCTACAACAAGGACGGCAAGAAGCACTCCACCATCAAGGGCCGCGGCAACAACACCTGGGGCCTTGGCGTGAAGAAGCCCTACCAGATCTCGCTCAACAAGAAGACAGATCTGCTCCAGACCGGCAACAAGGACAACGCCAACAAGAAGTGGGTCCTTCTCGCCAACGAGAACGACCCCACGCTGCTCCACGATACCGTTGCCTATGACATGGGCCTTGAACTGGGCATGGTTGGTACCGAGGGCACACCGGTTGACCTCTACTACGACGGCGAGTATCGCGGCAGCTACTACCTCTGCGAGAAGGTCGAGATTAAGGACGGTCGTATCGACATCCACAACCTCGAAGACGACGTCGAGAAGGCAAACAAGGGCACGGACCTGAGCACTGCCGAGACCGCGCAGGCCACCTACACCCACAACGGCAATACGTACACCTACCAGTACGCCGTGGGCGTGAAGGATCCCGATAACATCACTGGCGGCTACCTGGTGGAGAAGGACGGCGCCTACTACCGCAAGGAGAAGTGCTGGTTCAACACGAGCATCGGCATCTTTGTGGTCAAGAGCCCCGAGGTCGTCTCGCAGAAGCAGATTCTCTACATTGCCGAGCAGTTCCAGACCGCCATCGACGCTATGCAGAACAACCAGTTCAACCTCACCGACCAGGCGAGCTTCGACCTCGATAGCCTTTCCAAGAGCTACCTCGTGAGCGAGTTCACCAAGAACATCGACTTCTTCTTCACCTCGACCTACTTCTACAAGGACAAGGACAGCAACGTCATCTATGCCGAGCCGCTGTGGGACTTCGACGGCTCGATGGGTGTAAGGGGCGATGACGGAGGCGCCGACTTCAAGAAGTACTCCGGTTACAGCGTTCCCGGCAGTGACTACCTGTGCAACATCCTCTCCATCTGGAAGCGTGCGCAGGAGATTTGGAAGCAGGAGCTGAGCCCGCTCATGACCAACGTGGTTCTCGGCGACGCCAATGCGGTTGGCAGCAATGGGTACCTCCACTCGCTCGCCTACTACCGCAACCAAATCTCTGCCTCGCAGGCTGCCAACCAGGCACTATTTGGCATCAGCCACTTTGGCAACGAGTTTGCGCCCTACTCGACCTACGAGGAGAACTACCAGTATATGGTCAACTGGCTCACCTGGAGAACTGAGTGGTTCAACAGATACTTTGCAAACGCGGAGAAGGCCGAGAAGCACACGTCCAACTATGACGAAACCGACTACGGCCTGGTCTACGATTACAACTACTACGTTGAGAATCACCCCGAGGTCACGGCCGCGGTTGGCACCGACTCAGACGCTGTTCTCGCTTACTTTGTCCAGAACGACATGCCCCGCGGAGTGAGGGCGTCGCTCAACTTTGACCCCGCCACGTATAAGGCGCGCTACGCGGACCTCGCCGCGGCCTTTGGCGACAACTGGACCTCGTACTACCAGCACTACATGACGTACGGCTTCTACGAGGACCGTACGGCAATCTAGAAAGAGATAAGGCCGGCGGACCCTACCCCAGCAGGTTCTCGACCTCACCTGCGGGGGCGGGGTCCGTCCAGGCAAAGTTGTCACCCGTGCCCTTGCCGTCCACAAGCGAGAAGGCCGAGAAGCTCGTGCGACCGCGCTCGCCAAACTCGAGCAGCACCGCGTCCTGGTAGGCTCCGCGCTCGTCGGCAACGGCTCCCTCGTAGGCAAGGGCATAGCGCACAGGGTCGCCAAGCTTGACGCCCGCGTCACCATGAGAGTGCGCAAGGTCGCGAACCTTCTTGCGGGCGCCCTCAAGGCACTCCTCCGGTCCGTCGTCGGCAAAGGTATAGCTGGCAACGTGCCCGGCGGCATCCTCGACCGCGAGAATCACGTCCAGCTCCACGCCCTCGGCAAGCACGTCGAACGCCTGGCCCATGAGGGTGCTCGAGAGATCGTCCAGCTCCGGCGAGACTCCCTGTCCGTCCTTCTCAGCGCCCATGAGACCTCCCTGTTGCCATGTTGTCTTTTGACACACATGGTAGCCGTTCCAGCCATACTACAGCGCGGCAAGGCGGAGCGCGGGCGCAACGGCCGTACCGTCCACGCCCGCAGCCTCTTACAACAAACGCCCAAAACGGCGGATGTACGCCCTTCTCGCCAGCATCACGAGCGTTGCATACGCAGCGACTATCAGCGGCAGCGCAACAAGAAACGTCGCAGGCAGCGGCGCCATGCCAAGATCGGCTCCCACCGTGGTGAACGGGATGAGAATCGAGAGCACAACGGCGGCAGCGTCCAGGAGCAGCACCCGCCAGTCGGCCATGCTCTGGACAAAGGGAACGCGCTCGGTGCGCACCAGATGGACAAAGAACACCTGTGTGCACATGGACTCGGCAAACCAGCATGCCTGGAAGGTCGCGGCAAAGAGCGCCATGGCAGCAGGATCACCCGCTATGGCAGACCAGCTTCCGCCGGCGACGGCCGGACACACCCAAAAGAACAGCAGCGCAAAGGTCACAACGTCAAAGACCGAGCTCGTGGGCCCAATCCAGCGCATGAAGCTCGCAATCGATCCCGACCTCCACGTCTGCGGCGCCCGCAGCTCCCGTGCATCAACGTTGTCCCACGGAATTGCCGTGCAGGCGCAGTCGTAGATGAAGTTGAGCAGTAGGAGCTGCACGGCAGTCATGGGCAGGAAGGGCAGAAACACACTTGCCACCAGGACCGAGAAGATGTTGCCAAAGTTCGAGCTCGCCGTCATCTTTACGTACTTGTTCATGTTGAAGAAGGTGCGGCGCCCCTCGACGATGCCGCGCTCCAGCACGCCCAGGTCCTTCTCAAGCAGAATGATGTCTGCGGCCTCCTTGGCCACGTCGGCGCCAGAGTCAACCGAGACGCCGCAGTCGCTCGCACCCATGGCAGCCGCGTCGTTCACGCCATCTCCCATGAAGCCCACCACGTGTCCGTTTGCCCTCAGCGCACGCACCACGCGCACCTTCTGGTTGGGCGAGAGCTTCGCAAAGACGGTGACGTGTTCCACACGATCCTCGAGCTCCTCGTCGGAGAGCTGTGCCACCGCAGCGCCGTCGAGCGTTCCCTCAACGTGCAGACCGATCGTCTCGCACACGGTGCATGCAACGCGCAGCGAATCGCCGGTAAGGACCTTGGTGGTCACGCCATGCTGCCGCAGCGCCGCAACCGCCTGGGCCGCACTCCTCTTGGGCGGGTCGAGAAACGCCAGATAGCCAATAAGTGTCATACCCTGCTCATCCTTGCCGGAAAGCACGCCCACCTCAGCAGGGTTGGCCTTGCACGACACGCCCAGGACGCGCATGCCCTTGTCAGCAAGATCATAGGCGGTGGCCAGGACCTTCTCGCGCATCTTATCGTCAAGGGGCACCACGCGGCCACCGTACTCGACCTCGGTGCACACCTGAAGGACCTCCTCAATTGCGCCTTTGGTGACCATGCGGCGGCGTCCGTCCTTGTGCTCGACAACCACGCTCACACGACGGCGTTCGAAGTCGAAGGGGACCTCGTCAACAAGATGCCAGCTCGCTGCAAGGTCATCCGCGTCAATGCCAGCCACACCTCGTGCCGTCTCATCGGTTGCACGGGAGATGATCGCCGAGTCTATGAGGTTGCGCACGCCCGTCTCGAAGAAGCTGTTGAGAAACGCATAGCGCAGCACGCGCGGGTCCTCATTGCCCATAAGGTCAAGGTGGCGCTCGAGAACCACGTGGTCCTCGGTGAGGGTTCCGGTCTTATCGGTGCAGAGCACGTCCATGGCTCCCAGGTTCTGGATGGCGTCAAGGCGCTTCACAATCACACGGTCGTGAGAGAGGTCCACAGCACCCTTGGCAAGGCACGTGGTCACGATCATGGGCAGCATCTCGGGCGTAAGCCCCACGGCAACCGAGAGCGAGAAGAGCAGCGCGGAAAGCCAGTCGCCCTTGGTAATGCCGTTGATGACAAAGACGAGCGGCGCCATGACCACCATAAGCCGCAGCAGGAGCTTGCTCACCGAGGCGATGCCCTCGTCATAGGCCGTCTTGCCGCGCGCGGAACCCAGGCTTCTCGCCATACCACCAAACATGGTATTGGCGCCGGTAGCAACCACCACGGCCACGCCGCTTCCCGAAACCACGGTGGAGCCCATGAGCACGATGTTGTCAAGATCTCCCGCAGTACGCGTGTCCTTGGCCGGTGCGGGGCAAGCCTTCGCCACGCGCTCTACGGGAAGGCTCTCGCCTGTGAGCGAGGACATCCCCAGGAAGAGGTCGCGCGCCTGAATCAAGCGAGCGTCGGCAGGCACAATGTCGCCGGCGGCAAGGTGCACAATGTCGCCCACAGCCACGTCTGCCAGGGGAATCTCCACGCGCCCCTCGTCCGCGCGCTCGACGTTGCAGGTGGTCTGTATCGTCTTGGCGAGCGCCGCCGCGGCGTCGTCGC
>CACYGL010000034.1 GCA_902773995.1 uncultured Coriobacteriaceae bacterium
TCGTTTTAGATTGGCAAACGTGCGGTAGAATGTCCCTAGCAATGACGTTTCGGCGTTGTTACATGGTCAGTCGGGGGGAGGCCCCGTCGGCCACTCGAAAGGAGAAAGCATGGCAGTTAAGGTTGCAATCAACGGCTTCGGTCGCATCGGTCGCCTGGCGTTCCGCCAGATGTTCGGTCACGAGGGCTCCGAGATCGTCGCCATCAACGATCTTACCTCTCCCGAGATGCTCGCCTACCTGCTGAAGTACGACTCCACGCAGGGCAACTACTCCCGCGATCACGAGATTTCCGCCGGTGAGGACTCCATTACCGTCGACGGCAAGACCATCAAGATCTACAAGGAGGCAGACGCCAACAACCTGCCTTGGGGCGAGCTCGGCGTCGACGTCGTCCTTGAGTGCACCGGCTTCTACACCTCCAAGGCCAAGTCGCAGGCCCACCTCAACGCTGGTGCCAAGAAGGTCGTCATCTCCGCTCCCGCGGGCTCCGACCTCAAGACCATCGTCTACAACGTCAACCACGAGACCCTGACCGCCGAGGATGACATCATCTCCGCCGCCTCCTGCACCACCAACTGCCTCGCTCCCATGGCCAAGGGCCTGAACGACTTCGCCCCCATCGTCTCTGGCATCATGACGACCATCCACGCCTACACCGGCGACCAGATGATCCTCGACGGCCCGCAGCGCAAGGGCAACTTCCGTCGTAGCCGCGCTGGCGCGGAGAACATCGTCCCCAACAGCACCGGTGCCGCCAAGGCCATCGGCCTCGTGCTCCCCGAGCTCAACGGCAAGCTCATCGGCGCAGCTCAGCGCGTTCCCACGCCCACCGGCTCCCTCACCAACCTCTACGCCGTCGTTGACAAGGAGGTCACCGTCGAGGAGGTCAACGCCGCGATGAAGGCCTTCTCCGAGAAGATCCCCGAGACCTTCGGCTACAACGAGGACCAGATCGTTTCTCGCGACATCGTCGGCATGACCTACGGCTCGCTCTTCGATGCCACCCAGACCATGGTCAACCCGCTCGGCAACGGCCAGAGCCTCGTCCAGGTCACCTCTTGGTACGACAACGAGAACTCCTTCACCTCTCAGATGGTCCGCACCATCAAGTACTTCGAGAAGTTCGTCGCCTAGTTCGACGCTTCGCTGAGGTAACTATGGGGCGCGGTTTGCAGCTTTCGGGCCGCGGCCGCGCCCCTGTTCTTTGCACGTATCGACAACCAGAGGAGTGAACATGGCTTTCACCAAGAAGACCGTTCGCGACATCGACGTCGAGGGCAAGCGCATCATCATGCGCGTTGACTTCAACGTGCCCCTGAAGGACGGCGTCGTCACCGACGACACGCGCATCAAGGCCGCCATCCCCACCATCAAGTACCTCAAGGAGCACGGCGCCGGCATCGTGCTCATGAGCCACCTCGGCCGCCCCAAGGGCGACGGTCCCGAGCCCGAGCTCTCGCTCAAGCCTGCCGCCGAGAAGCTCGCCGAGCTTACCGGCTATGACGTGAAGTTCGTCGACGACACCTACGGCGAGAAGGCCGCTGCCGCCGTTGCCGAGGTCAAGCCTGGTGACATCCTGGTGCTCGAGAACGTCCGCTTCGACAAGCGCGAGAAGAAGAACGACCCCGAGATCGCCAAGAAGCTCGCCTCCTACGGCGACATCTTCGTGCTCGACGCCTTCGGCACCGCGCACCGTGCGCAGGGCTCCGTCGTCGGCCCCGCTGCCTACATCCCCGCTGTCGCCGGCTTCCTGCTCGAGAAGGAGGTCGACACCCTCACGTCGATCTTCGCCGAGCCCGAGCGTCCGTTCGTCGCCATCGTGGGTGGCTCCAAGGTTTCCTCCAAGATCACCGTGCTCGATCGCCTGATCGACTCCGCCGACACCCTCATCGTGGGCGGCGGCATGGCCTACACCTTCTTCCTTGCTAAGGGCTATACGGTGGGCACTTCCCTCCAGGAGCCCGACTACGTCGACGAGGCCAAGAAGCTTCTCAAGAAGGCAGAGGACAAGGGCGTCAAGCTGCTTCTTCCGGTCGACAACGTTGTCACCGACGACTTCGACAACCCCACCGTCAAGGAGGTCGTCGACTCCGACAAGATCCCCGACGACCGCATGGGCATGGACATTGGCACCAAGACCCGCGAGCTCTACGCAGATGCCATCAAGGGCGCCAAGACCGTCTTCTGGAACGGCCCCATGGGCGTCTTCGAGAAGGACGAGTTCGCTGACGGCACCAAGGCCGTTGCCGAGGCCGTGGCTGAGGTCAAGGCCAACGGCGGCACCTCCATCATCGGTGGTGGCGACTCCGTGGCCGCAATCAACAAGTTTGGCCTGGCTCCCAAGATGAGCTGGATCTCCACGGGCGGCGGCGCCTCGATGGAGCTCGTCGAGGGCAAGGCCCTTCCTGGAGTGGAGGCGCTTCTCGATGCGTAACAGGATGATCGCTGGTAACTGGAAGATGAACAAGACCTACGACGAGGGCGTTGTCCTCGCACAGGGTTTGGTCGACGAGCTCAAGGACGGCACCGGCTCGGTGGACGTCGTCGTCTGCCCGCCCGCCATTGACGTCAAGGGCGTCGCCGAGGTCATCCAGCAGGCAAACGCCCCCATCGCCGTGGGCGTCCAGAACGTCTACTGGGAGGAGAAGGGCGCCTACACCGGCGAGACCGCTCCCGACATGATCACCGCCGTTGGTGCCACCTACTGCATCATTGGCCACTCCGAGCGTCGTGGCTACTTTGGCGAGACCGACGAGGACATCAACAAGAAGGCCAAGGCCCTGATGGCCCATGGCATCGTGCCCATCTCCTGCTGCGGCGAGTCCCTCGAGGTCCGCGAGGCCGGCAAGCACGTGGAGTTCGTGGTCGAGCAGATCAAGAAGGACACTGAGGGCCTCACGATCGACGACCCCTCCAAGTACGTCGTTGCCTATGAGCCCATCTGGGCCATCGGCACCGGCAAGACCGCCACGGCCGATGACGCCGAGGAGGTCTGCGGCGCCATCCGCAAGACCCTCGCCGAGATCTTTGGCCAGGAGACGGCCGACGGCATACGCATCCTCTATGGCGGCTCCGCCAAGCCCGAGAACGTGGGCGGCTTCCTCGAGAAGGAGGACGTCGACGGCGCGCTCGTCGGCGGTGCCTCGCTCAAGGCCGACAGCTTTGCTGCCATGGTGAGGAGCGCCATGGCGTAAGACTTGGGAGCTGCTCCCTTGTCTCGTGCTTGTCTCGTTTGGCCCCGGTGCGCATTCGCGCCGGGGCCTTTTTCTAGATGGGGCGGTTCTTGTCCCGAAAGGTGGCGGAAGTTGCTTCTCGAGAAGTCGACATGGCCTGCGGTCGAGGCCTACTTTGCTGGCAATGACCTGGTAGTCCTTGGGTTTGGAAGCACGGAGAACCACGGGCGGCACAACCCACTTGGTACCGACTGGATGGCTCCCCAGAGGATACTTGAGCTCATGGAGGAGCGTCGGCCTGGCATTCTCTTTGGCCCAACACTTCGCTTTGGCTCGGCCGATCACTTCATCGACTATCCTGGCACGCTCTCGCTTGGCGATGACCTCCTCCACCAGGTGAGTGCCCGAATCTGCGACCAGCTCTACCATTACGGCGCGCGGCACTACTGCTTTGTGAACGGACATGGGGGCAATACCCGCGCACTCACGTTGACCGGCTACGGTCTCAACGATCGTGGCTGCCAGGTTGCCCTCCTCAACTGGTGGAAGCTTGCGGGTGAGCTTGATTCCGCGTGGGGCGGTGGCCACGGCGGAGCGCAGGAGACCTCTGCAAACCTCTGGATAGACCAAGGATCGGTTGATGTCTCTGCGCTTGGCTCCATGGACCTTGTGGATGACGGCGGTAGCGATATCAAGACAAAGGGATTCGATGTCGTCGAGTTTGAAGGGGTTCACCCTTCGCTCATCCGTCGCGCTCGCAGGTATGCCTCGAACGGATGGATAGGGAAAGACGATCCCAAGCAGGCGTCTGCGGAGTGGGGAGAGCAGATGCTCACCTCCTTTGCGGATTGGGCCGTGAAGTTTCTCGACGCCTTCGCTCAGTCTCCGCTGCCGGGCCAGATAGAGCGCTAGGCGAGAACGTCGAGGCTTCTCTCCACGATTGCACGGAGACCTTCTCTGCAGAAATGCGCCTTCCGGAGAGAAAATGACGCCCGAGCGGTTGTTTCGTACGGAATCCAGTACGAGATACGCCCTCCGGCGCCCTTTTAGCGCCGGAAGGGTCGTTGCCGCAACTATCGCGTACAAAAGAGTTCTTCCGGCGCCGTTTTGGCGCCGGAACGTGAGATATGGCAGCGCATGTGTCCGCGGTCTTCTCGTAGAAAATGATCTGGGCCCATCGGCATCAACCGGTGGGCCCAGGACTACTACATGATGACAAATGCAACTACTGCGCGGGCGTTGCGTCCCTTAGCTCGGGCAGGCGTGCGGCATCGACCTTGATGCCGGTGAACTTGTTCGAGGTCACCTTGTTCAGGGTCTTGTGGAGCATGGGGATGATGGGCATGTCCTCGGCCGCAATGGCGTCCGCCTCGTGCATGAGCTCGACGCGCTTGTCCTCGTCCACGGTCTTTCGCGCCTCGTCCAGCTTGGCGTCGAACTCGGCGCTGGAGTAGTGGGAGACGTTGTCGCCCACGCCGGTGTACATGAGCGGCTGCAGGAAGTTGTCCATGATGGGATAGTCTGCGGTCCAGCCACGAGATCCAAGCTGGAAGGTGCCGGCAACGTAGTCGTCGAGCATCGACGCGTATTCCTTCTGGTCGATGGTCACGTTGATGCCCACGGCCTTCCAGTCGCCCTGCAGGACCTCGAACTCGTTTGTCTTGTTGGACGAGGAAACCATGATGGTGAGGTCGATGCCGCGCATACCATCTGAGCCGGCGGGATAGCCTGCCTCGTCGAGGAGCTTGCCCGCCTTGTCCACGTCATAGGCGCAGTACTGCCACGTGGTCTCGTCGTTGCCCTTGATTCCCGGCGGGACAATGTCGCCTGCGGGCTGCGCAAATCCCTCGTAGAGGGTGTCGCAGAGGTTCTGGCGGTTGATGGCAAGAGACATTGCCTGGCGCACCCTCTTGTCAGAGAGGATGGGGTCGTTCACGTTGTACGCAAGGTATTCCGTGTACAGAACCTCGCCAACCATCGTCTGCTTGTTGGGGGTGCCGGTGTAGCCGTCGTCCGACTGCCCGTACTTCTCGACCGTCTCCTTGACGCGCCCCGCTGGAATGTCGCAGAGGTCGAGGTTGCCTGCCTCAAACTCGCGGAACGCCGTGTCGGTGTCTTTGTAGATGTTGAAGTGTACGGCGTCGACCTTGGCGGGGTTGTCACCGGCATAGTCCTCGTAGCGCTTCATGTTGATGTACTGGCCATCGTTCCAGGTGCCATCCATCTGGAAGGGGCCGTTGCCAACCGGCGCCTTGGAGTAGGTGTCGTAGTTGTCCTTCGCGCAGTCCGGGATGGGCGAGAGGGGCGTGCAGCACACCACAAAGGGGAAGTCTGCGTAAGGGCCGGTGAGCTCGACCTTGAGGGTGTAGTCGTCGGGGCAGGAAAGCCCCTCAAGCTCTTCGGCGTTACCGTTGACCACGTCGTCATAGCCCTTCACCATGGCAAGGTGGTACGAGACCACAGACGGCGCAGTGGTGGTCTTGGGGTTGCAGATGCGGTTCCAGGCGTACTGGAACGACTTGGCCGTGACGTCGGTGCCATCGTGGAACTTGAGGCCCTGCTTGATGTGGAAGGTCCACGTCGCGGCGTCGTCAGACGACTCCCAGGACTCGGCGACGCTGGGCTTCAACTCCTCTGTGTCATAGTCGTAGACCGTGAGCTGGTCAAAGAGCTGCGAGGCAACAGCCGTGCCGTTGAACTCCTCAATGTCGAAGGGGTCGATCGACGTGGGGTTCGTGATTGCGTAGTTGATGGTTCCTCCGGATGGTGCCTCCCCACTGGATGACTCTCCGCTGCTGGACGAGCGTTGTCCGCAGGCGCCGAGTCCTGCGGCAGCCATCGCGGCAGCTCCACCCTTGATGAAGGTGCGACGATCCATCGAATGACCCATCTTTTCCTCCCGCCGTCTGTCCCCATGCAGACGCCGCATGACCGCAGCGTCTGCTTTTCGAGAAAGATGTTCGTCCTGTTGGAGGAAAGTGGCTGAGGGCTGAAACACGCCTGAAGCAAATGTTTGCAGTATTGATACTTTTGGCCTGATTTTCTTACCGCTCGCCGACTGCAACTCGAAAGCCGCATGGCCGCACCTCGCTCGTGGACCCCACAAGAATGGGTGCGAGCATGACTGCCCGCACCCATCAAGAGGCACCGTCTCCAATGGCGAGAAGCTCCGCCCGTTCTGTCCGCTATTCCAGCGCGAGGAAGGCGCAATAGCCCTTGTAGGCCTCCCAGATGTCCGCCTTGCTGGTGACCTCCCAGGGGGAGTGCATCGAGAGCACGCCAATGCCGGAGTCAATGACGTTCATGCCATAGGTGGCAAGGATGTAGGCGATGGTGCCACCGCCACCGGCGTCAACGCGGCCGAGCTCGGCGGTCTGGAAGCGGACGTTTGCGTCATCCATCACGCGACGGATGAGGGCAACGTACTCGGCGTCGGCATCGTTGGAGCCAGACTTGCCGCTGCCTCCCGTGTACTTGTTGAAGGTGAGGCCGCGCCCAAGGAAGCACGAGTTCTTTGCCTCGAAGACCGAGGAGTAGTTGGGGTCGAAGGCCGCGGAGACGTCACTCGAGAGCATGCGAGAGCGCTCGAGGCAACGGCGCAGCGCCAGGGGAGTACCCTGTCCGGCTGCCTCGATAAGCTCGGCCATGACATCCTCAAAGAAGCGGCTGCTCATCGAGGTAGCACCGCGGCTGCCAATCTCCTCCTTGTCAACGAGGATGGTGACGGCGGTGCGCTTGGGCGCCTCGCACGCAAGCTGGGCAAGAAGAGAGGGATAGGCGCAGGAGCGGTCGTCCTGGCCGTAGCCCAGGATCATCGAACGGTCCAGGCCCATGTCGCGCGCCTGGCCAGCGGGCACAATCTCAAGCTCGGCGGAGAGTAGGTCCTCCTCGGTGATGTCGTACTTCTCGGCGAGAATATCAAGGACGGTTGCCTTAACCGCTTCTTTGTCTTGGTCCTTCTCGGCGCCGTCGCTAGCTGCCCTGGGGCGGTTGCCCACGATCACGTCGAGAAGCTCGCCCTCAATGAGCTCGGACGCCTTCTTCTGCATCTGCTCACGGGCAAGGTGGGGGAGAAGGTCGGAGACGCAGAAGACGGGGTCCGATGGGTCCTCGCCAATCACGACCTTGATGACACTCCCATCCTTCTTGGCAACAACGCCATGGATTGCCAGGGGCAGGGTTGCCCACTGGTATGTCTTCACGCCGCCGTAGTAGTGCGTGTCAAGCGTGGCGATGTCGTTTCTCTCCTCGAGCGGGTTCTGCTTGACGTCCAGGCGGGGCGAGTCGATGTGGGCACCAAGGATGTTGACGCCCTGCTCGAGGGGCTCCGTGCCCAGCTCGATGAGCATGAGGCTCTTGCCGCGAACCGACGCGTAGACCTTGTCGCCGGCCGATAGCTTCTCGCCTGCCTTGACAGTCTCCTCAAGCGGGCGATACCCATGTGCCTCCGCAAGCTCGATGGCGGTTGAGCAGCACTCTCGCTCCGTCTTATTCTCAGAGATGAACTTTCGGTACCCCTCGCAGAATTCAGTGAGCTGCGCCAGGTCCTTCTCGCCATAGCCCTTCCAGGCGTTTGGTCTCTCCATTCCTGCTCCCTTCCAAAGTCCTCGGGTAAGCTCCGGAGAAGACTGTATCACCCATGGAACTCGCGCCGTTCATCGCGCCGCTCGCCGGATGTCATCTGAGTTGTGAAATGAGAAAAACGATAAAACGCTCGTATCACCATATGCTATGCTGAATAGCATTGCGTACAGCCCATCCGCTCTCGAAGGAGCCAGAATCCGTGAACGTCCTCAACGTCATCCTCCTTGTCCTGCTGTTCATCTCCGGCCTGCTCACCGTGGCTCTCGTCCTTATGCACTCGGGCAAGGGCACGGGCGTCTCTGACATGATTGCCTCCTCGCTCTACAAGATGGCGGTGACCTTCCCCACGGGAACCATCGGCCTGGCCGGCTAGGCCTTCTCGGAAAACGGTTTCATGCGGGACGGAGTGGCGTGTGCCCCCCGTCCTTTTTTATCCGCACCACATTCTTTGGTTAACAGGTGGGACATTAAACCATCGAGTTGGCATCCTTAAACGCTTGCAAGCCTATGCTGGTGACATAAAGGCTTGTCACAAGGAGGATGCCACATGTACATGGAGAGAAGCACCTGGACGCAGGTTCGTGACTACTTCAAGGAGCACGACCTGGTGATTATTGGAGTTGGCTCGACGGAGTGCCACGGCAGGCACAATCCGCTCAACGGATGACCTTGTTGGGTACCCTGGCACGGTGAGCCTTGGCGTCCAGGGGCTCTACGACGTCCTTTCGAGTATCACGCGGCAGCTCAGAGCCTATGGCGCACGCCGCTTCGTCTTTCTCAATGGTCATGGCGGCAATGTTAAGTCGCTCTCGATGGCATCGATGGACCTGAACGATGCCGGCTGCCTTGCGGCGGTGGTCAACTGGTGGAGGGTTGCCCCGCAGCTTGATCCCGCATGGGGCGGCGGGCATGGTGGCGCCATGGAGACCAGCGCCAATCTCGCCATAGACCCGGCCTCCGTTGACATGTCGCAGGTGACAGACGAGAACCTGCTCCCCGACATTGGGGCCGACATGCCCTCGACGGGATGGAACAGCGTGAGCTTTGGCGGTGCGGAGGTGGAGTTCCCGCGCAGGCTTGCCCGCTTTGCAAGCTCCGGTTGGGTTGCCGAAGGCCACGACGACCATCCACGCGGGGCAAGCGCGGAGCTTGGCAAGGAGATGCTCGAGGGTACGGCTGCGTGGCTTCAGGAGTTCACGCACGCCCTCGAGGCAGAGAAGCTGCCCGAGCCAATCGACTTCTCTCGGGCAACGGAGCACCTCGACCAGTAGCGCACACTGCATAGCTGCATCTGTACCAGGCGTTCCCGCCTGCCGAGGGACGGGCGGACAACAAGGAGGAGAAATGCGCATCGAGCTGAGTACCTGGCCTGCCGTGAAAGACTACTTTGAGCAGGGAAACGACCTCGTCGTCATGGCCATAGGAAGCACGGAGGAGCACGGGAGGCACAACCCGCTGGGAACAGACACCCTTGCACCCAATCTGCTGCTGGAAAAGATTGATGCTGCCCTTGGCGAGGACGTGCTCATTGCGCCCACGATTCCCTTTGGCAACGCGGATGACCTCCTGGGGTTTCCGGGAACGCTCTCGATAGGCTATGACCTTCTCCGTTCGCTTGTCCGGACGCTCAGCATGCAGCTCTACGACTATGGAGCAAGAAGGTTCCTCTTCATCAACGGCCACGGCCCCAACATCAAGCCCATCTCAAGCGTGTGCGAGGAGCTCAATAGGCGAGGGTGCCTCGCGGCAAGGGCGGATTGGTGGCTCATGGCAGGCGAGCTCAACCCTGCGTGGGGCGGTGGCCATGGCGGGGCAGAGGAGACGGCTGCGGTGATGGCCGTCGACCCCTCGCTTGTGGATTCCTCCGAGCTTGGCCCCATGGCGCTTGCTAACGACATCTCCGACGAGCTTCCCACGTCTGGCTGGGACAACGTTGAGTTCAAGGGCGCCCACGTTGCCATTCCGCGTGACGCCTGCCGCTACGCCGGCAACGGCTGGATTGGCCCCGACGACCCAGCGGACGCCAACCCGGAGTGGGGAGGCCAGATGATGGACGGCGTGGCCAGCTACCTCGTCGACTTCATCGGCGCCCTCAAGCGCGCGCCGCTTCCCGCGCCCATGCCCGTCCGCACTACCAAGGCATACGGCGGCAATGGCGGCAAGTAACGTCAGCACGTACGCGATATTGGCTCCCAGGAGAGAGGCAAGTGGCAATGGATTTCAACGATAGCGAGGTCGTGGACCTTCTCGGCAGGCTCTCTAACGCAAAGTCCCCCTCGGGCTTCGAGGACGAGACCATAGAGGTCGTGCGCGACTTCTGCCAAGGGTGGGCAAAGGTCGAGACCAACAGCGTCCACGACGCACTCGTCACCCCCAAGAACTTTACAGGCGAGAAGCCCGTGCTCATGCTCGATGCCCACGGCGACGAGGTTGGAGGCATGGTCAAGTCCATCCGCTCCAACGGCACGATGACCTTCGTTGAACTAGGACGCTTCTCTCCCAACGTGCTCACCGGCCAGGACGTGCTGGTGAGAAACACGCTTGGCGAGTGGGTCCATGGCGTGATTGGCGTGAAGCCGCCCCACTTCATGAGCGCTGCCGAGCGCGCCTCCGGAGAGCTGCAGCTCATCCTGGACGTTGGCCGAGCCTTTTGTCCCGGCCACCAAGTTCGAGTACAACGAGAAGACTGGCGTTGCGTTGGGGAAGGCATTCGACTGCCGCGCAGGAGTCACCGCAGAGCTCCTCGCCCTGCGCGAGCTTTCTAGCCGCACGGATCTACCCTTTGACGTTGTTGCCTCGGTGAGCTCGATGGAGGAGGTGGGGGAGCGCGGCGTGCTGGCAGCGGCGCTGCACTTCGATCCCATGGTCGCCTTCATGTTTGAGGGCTGCCCGGCAGATGACACGTTTACCATCCCCGATGACGTCCAGACTGCCTTTCGCCATGGCCCCATGTTTCGCTACTTTGACTGCTGCATGATTACGAACCCTCGCTACCAGCGCTTTGTACTCAAATGTGCGGCGGAGGCGGGACTCGTCTGCCAAACGAGCGTGCGGGAGGGCGGCGGCACCGACGGCGGCCCCACCCACATGCTTGACATCCCCTGCGTGGTCGCTGGCGTTCCCAGTCGCTACGTCCACTCGGGAACCGCGCTGTGCACGCTCTATGACGTAAAGATGACGGCGGAGGTTGCGGTTGCCGTGGCCGAGCGGATTACTCCGGATGCCGTTCGCTCCTTTTAAGCAGAGCGGGACCCCTGGCAATTTGGAGTTGCGTTAACGGGTAATTACATTGTCATTTCATAAACTTTTCTATTTACGTTCTTAACGTTACATGTGGACTATTCGACCTTAATGAACACTGTTTAGAAACAATAGCCCGCTACCCTGTTTCACAACATCAAGGTGGGACTTGATGCTTTGACAGTCAAATTGGTGTGGAAGAGGAGGAGCATATGGAAGACAGGTTTGGCGGAGTCTCTCGTCGAGGCTTCATCAAGGGTGGCGTCGCAGCCGCCGCACTGGCCGGTCTCGCGGGATGCGGCAAGAACAACTCTGGAAGTGCGACTTCGGGTGGCTCTTCTTCTGATGCGGGAGCCAGCACGGGCGGCGTGCTGAAGTACTACATCAACGACCCCGTTGCCATCGACCCCTACAACACGCAGGAGTCCGAGGGCACCCAGGTCGCGAAATGCCTGTTCGATTCCCTCACCAAGTACAACTACGACACCAAGGAGCTTGAGCCGGCGGCGGCCGAGTCCTGGGAGTCCAACGACGACGCGACCCAGTGGACCTTCCACATCCGCAAGGACTGCAAGTTCCACAACGGTGACACCGTGAAGGCAGAGGACTTCAAGCGCGCCTTTGAGCGCATCTGCGACCCAACGATGAAGACCCCCTCGGACGTTGCCTACCACCTCGACCCCGTCAAGGGCGCCAAGGAGATGCAGGCGGGCGAGGCCGACGAGATCTCTGGCGTCACGTGCCCCGACGACAACACGCTCGTCTTCGAGCTCACCACCCCTATGTCCGAGTGGCCGCTCGTCTGCGCCCACCAGGCGCTCGTGCCTGTTCCTAAGGCGGCACGAGACGATCCCGACAGCTTCCTCGTTGCCCCCATCGGCAATGGCCCCTTCCAGATGGATGGCACCTGGGTCTCCGGCCAGTACATCAACGTCAAGAAGTTCGACGGCTACTACGGCACCCCCGCAAAGCTCGATGCCGTGAACTTCTCCATCCAGAAGGACCCGGATACCGCATTCAAGGAGTTCCAGGCCGGCAACATCGACTTCTGCTCCGTGCCCTCCGGCCGCCTTGGCGAGGTCGAGCAGCAGTACGGCACCTCCGATGACGGCTATACCGTGACGCCGAAGAAGCAGGTTCTCACCGGTGCTGAGGCCGCGACCTACTGGCTCATCTGCGAGATGGGAGACGAGAACCTTGGCAAGAAGGAGGTCCGCCAGGCGCTCAGTCTTGCCATCAACCGCCAGAACATCTGCGACACGCTCTTCGAGGGCTCCCGCAAGCCCGCTACCAGCTGCTTCCCGCCGCTGATTGACGACTCTCCCGACTCCACCTGGGAGTACTGCGACTACAATCCCGACAAGGCCAAAGAGATCCTTGATAGCGCTGGCTACACCGCAGACGCGGATGGCAAGCGCAATCTCACGGTGAAGCTCTCCTACAACTCCGGCGGTGGCCACGAGGACATCATGTCCATCATCCAGGGCGACTTCGAGGCTATTGGCGTGACCGTTCAGCAGAACTCCCAGGAGTGGGCTACCTACCTCACCGCGCTCGATGGCGGTGGCTTCCAACTTGCCCGAATGGGCTGGATTGCCGACTACCCCAATATGGACAACTTCCTGTACCCCAACTTCTACAGCACCTCGTCGAATAACTACGGCAAGTACTCCAACCCCGAGTTCGACAAGCTCGTCGAGGAGGCCCGCAAGGTCACCGACGAGGACGAGCGCAAGTCCGAGTACCGCGAGGCCTGCAAGCTCCTGGGCGAGGACATGCCGGTCATCCCCATCATGTTCTACGCGCACGACCACATTGGCTCCGAGAGGATTCAGAGCCTGTACTACGACCCGGCAGGCATTGCCCACCTAGGTGAGGCGAGCGTCCAGGCCTAGTCCCCACAAGCTCGTGCGGGGCATCGGGGCTCCGGTGCCCCGCCCTGTCTTTTATCGGCATCTATTCGCTCGTCCCATGCGGTGGCAGGGGAGTGACCATGGGAAAATACATCATCAAGCGCGTTCTGCAGTTCATCCCGGTGTTCTTGGGAGTCACGCTGATTCTGTTCTCCCTCGAGAACATCGTTCCGGGAGACCCAATCAGGTTGATTGCCGGCGACAAGAAGCTCGACCCCGTCACCGAGAACAACCTGCGCGCCTCCTTCCACCTCATCGAGACGAACGATGATGGCACAATCAAGTATGACGAGAACGGCAACACCATCGAGACCCCTATGTGGGAGAGGTACTTCCTCTACGTTGGTGGCCTTCTCCACGGGGACCTTGGCGTGAGCTACCAGAAGTCGGGCCAGTCGGTCTCGAGCATCCTGGCAGACAAGTACCCCTACACCGTGAGACTTGCCATTGTGGCAATCATCATGGAGGCGGTGCTCGGCATAGGTGCCGGCATAGTGAGCGCACTCAAGCGCTACTCATTCTGGGACATATTTGTAACGTTCCTCTCGGCCCTGTTCGTCTCCATGCCTGCGTTCTGGCTGGGCATGCTCTTGCAGTTGTTCTTTGGCGTTTTTCTTAAGGATGCGACCGGCGGTGCCTTCTATTTGCCCATATCAGGTGCCGGTGGGCCATATGCCGAATTTCAGGACTGGATGTACTACATACTCCCCGCATTCACTCTGGCAGCAATCTCAATGGCATATACGGCCCGCATAATGCGGTCTCAGTTGCTTGAAGTCATGAACCAGGACTACATCCGTACGGCAAAGGCAAAGGGCCTATCTCGTAAGGACGTCGTCATCCACCACGCCCTCAAGAATGCGCTCATCCCCGTTGTCACTTACATTGGCATGGACTTCGGCGGGCTGCTTGCCGGTGCCATTCTGACCGAGACGGTCTTCAACTGGCCTGGAGTTGGCTATGAGACATACCGCGCCATCACCCAGCGCGACTGGCCTCTGGTGCTAGGCTCGGTTACCGTCATCGTGGTCGTGGTCATGGTCATCAATCTTGTCGTTGACGTGAGCTATGCCTTCCTTGACCCGCGCATCCGCTTTGGCGCACCAAAGAACGAGAGGTAGGCAGGCATGGCAGAAAACACCACACAGACATCTGGGGCACCAAAGGACGAGAACACCCTTGGCATCTTCTCCGCGAAGGCCGCCGCAGCTGCCGTCAACGCCCAAACCTCGTCCAGAACCATGTGGGGCGACGCCTGGAAGCGGCTTAAGCGCAACAAGCTGGCCGTGATTGGCATAATCTGGATTGGGATCGTCATTGTTGTCGCGCTTACGGCAGATCTCTGGGTCCCAGGCACGCTTGGCAATCCCACTGAGACCGACTCGGCAACCATGGCCCAGAACTCGAGGCTTGCACCGTCCCCCGATCACCCATTTGGTACGGACACACTTGGTCGTGATGTCCTGTGCCGCGTTATCTACGGTTCGAGGATCTCGCTTGCCGTCGGCGTTCTTGCAACTGCCATTTCGACCATGCTGGGCCTCATCATGGGCGCACTTGCCGCCTATTACGGTGGCATTTGGGACACCATCATCATGAGGTTGGCCGACATCTTCTTAGCCTTCCCGTACACGCTCTTTGTCATCGCGATGCTTGCGGTCATTGGGCCGGGCATCCAGAACGTGTTTATCGCCATCGGCATCCTGGGCTGGCCGTCCATCGCCCGCGTGTTCCGTTCGGCAATCCTCACTGTCAAGGAGAACGACTACGTTGACGCGGCGCGTGCGATGGGCGCCTCCGACGCGCGCATCATCGCCCGCCACATCTTCCCCAACTCCGTGGCAGTCATCGTGGTCTACGCCACGATGAACATCGGCTCCGCAATCCTCACCGAGGCGGCCCTTTCGTTCCTGGGCATGGGCGTCCAGGCGCCCAACCCGTCCTGGGGCATTATGATCCAGGACGGAGCCACCTACCTGGCTACCCAGCCTTGGCTCATGATTATGCCCGGCCTCGCAATCCTTACCACAGTGCTTGCCTTCACCCTCCTGGGCGACGGTCTGCGCGATGCCCTCGACGTCAAGATGAAGGATGCCTAAGCCATGTTCGAGAAGAAGACTAGAGTGCAGATGCACCTCAAGGACCAGCCCGTCCCCGAAGGAGAGCACCTTCTTGAGGTCGACGACCTCAAGATGTACTTCCACACGCAGGACGGCGTGGTCAAGGCCGTGGACGGCGTGTCCTACACCCTCGACCGCGGCGAGACGCTCGGCGTGGTGGGCGAGTCTGGATCGGGCAAGTCCGTCACGCACCTCACCATCATGGGCCTCATCGACATGCCCCCGGGACGCATCGAGGGGGGTGACGTTCGCTACCGTGGCCAGTCCCTCCTCAAGATGAGCGAGGAGCAGATGCAGGACATCCGCGGCAACGACATCGCGATGATCTTCCAGGACCCCATGACCTCGCTGAACCCGGTCTACACCATTGGTCGCCAGCTGGGCGAGGGCATGCGCCTGCACCGCGGCTACTCCAAGGATGAGGCACTCAAGCGCTCCATCGAGCTTCTCGACATGGTGGGCATCCCCAACCCCGAGCAGCGCGTCAAGGACTACCCGCATCAGTTCTCCGGTGGCATGCGCCAGCGCGTCATGATTGCCATGGCGCTTGCCTGCGACCCCGACATCCTCATCGCCGACGAGCCCACCACGGCCCTCGACGTGACCATCCAGGCGCAGATCATCGAGCTCATGCGCGAGATGCAGAAGAAGAACGGCAACGCCATCGTGATGATCACGCACGACCTGGGCGTTGTTGCCGACGTTGCCGACAAGATCATGGTCATGTACGCGGGGCATCCCGTGGAGTTTGGTACGGCCGATGAGATCTTCTACAACTCCACGCATCCCTACACCTGGGGTCTCATCCGCTCGATCCCCGATCCAGTCATGACCGAGAAGCACCCGCTCACGCCCATCAAGGGCAACCCGCCCTCGCTCGTGACGCTGCCATCTGGCTGTGCGTTCTCGCCGCGTTGCCCGTATGCCACGGACAAGTGCCGCTCCGAGCGTCCTGGCCGCATCATGGTTGGTCCCAATCACTATTCCTGCTGCCACTACGCGCTTGACAAGGACTTTGTCACCAAGAATGCCCCCAAGACGAGCAGGACGAAGCCTGCGGTCAAAGCGGCGGCGCAGGCGGAGAAGGGAGGCGAGGCCTGATGGCGGAACCCCTCCTCAAGGTCGAGCACCTCACCAAGGAGTTCCCGGTAGACTCGAGCGTCTTCTCTCGCGAGAAGCGCAAGGTCTCCGCCGTGAGCGACGTGAGCTTCCAGATCTATCCCGGCCAGACCCTTGGCCTGGTCGGCGAGTCCGGCTGCGGCAAGTCCACCACGGGCCGCTGCATCATGCGCCTCATCGAGCCCACTTCCGGCAAGATCACCTTCGACGGCAAGGACGTCACGAAGATGAACCGCAGGGAGCTCAAGGCCATGCGCCGAGACATGCAGTACATCTTCCAGGATCCCTACGCGAGCCTCAACCCGCGCATGACCATCGGCGAGATCGTCTCCGAGCCCCTCGTCATCCACAACGTGATGTCGGACAAGGCAGAGCGCACCAAGTACGTTGCGTCCCTTCTCGACATGGTTGGCCTGAACCCCGAGCACATCAACCGCTACCCGCACGAGTTCTCGGGCGGCCAGCGCCAGCGCGTGGGCATTGCGCGTGCGTTTGCCTTAAAGCCCAAGCTTATCATCTGCGACGAGCCGGTCTCGGCGCTTGACGTTTCCATCCAGGCGCAGGTCTTGAACCTCCTCGCTGATCTTCAGCGGGAGTTTGGGACGGCCTATCTCTTTATCGCTCACGACCTCTCGGTGGTGCAGCACGTCTCTGATCACGTTGCTGTCATGTACCTGGGCAACCTCATGGAGTACGCGGACTGGAAGGAGCTCTACGAGAAGCCCTGCCATCCCTATACGCAGTCGCTCCTCTCGGCGGTCCCCGTGCCCGACCCCGACATCCAGCACTCGCGCAAGCGCATCATCCTTGCCGGCGACCCGCCGTCGCCCATCGACCCGCCCTCCGGCTGCCGCTTCCACACGCGCTGCCCGCTTGCTACGGAGAAGTGCGCCAAGGAGCACCCCGAGCTGCGCGATCTGGGTGGAGGACACTTCTGCGCCTGCCACTACGGCCAGCCGTTCCCCATCAAAGATTCATCCATCGAGCTATAATTTAGTATCAAACTTCAACGCTTTTCGCCCCGTGTGGTGACCTAAGGTCACTGGTACGGGGCGTTTTGGTCGTTTGGTTTCCATTCTGTTTTCCGTTGTGTAACGTGGACGTGGTGCTAGACTACCCCATGTTGTGTCGTGCTGCGTCAGACCCACATGGCGTTGCGTGACACGCAACACGTGGGTGGCCATATGGCGAAAACTCGTCCCTTTTCGTTGTGCCAGGGGGACTGCGCACCGTATGGCTCGGGCGAGCGGAACCCCCAAGGGGCGTGTCGGCACAGGCTGCCGGCACCTCTCCTTTGGTTGCGCGAACGGCACAAAGGAGTTTCGATGGCACGATTTTTAGGGTACCTGGCCAAGAGGATCGTCAACTACATTGTGATGATCTTCGTTGCGACCTCGCTTACCTACTTCCTCGCGTGCGCTTTCATGAGCCCGCGCTCGAACTACGAGTCGCGTACGCCGCGGCCGTCCCAGGAGTCCATCGAGGCGTCCCTGGACAAGGCCAACCTCAACGACAAGACCCCGGTCACCGAGCGCTACCAGCGCTGGCTCTCGAACATCGTGACCGATTGGAACTGGGGCCTCTCGCCTGCAGGCGACTCGGTGAACAACGAGATTACGAGCCGTATTGGCGCTTCGGTCAAGCTCATGCTCCTCTCGACGATCCTCTCCATCGTGATCGGCGTGAGCCTGGGCGTCTACACGGCGCAGCGGCAGTATCAATGGCAGGACAGGTTCTGGAGCGGCCTAGCCTCGGTCTTCCTGGTCATCCCCACGGTTGTTCTCGCCATCCTCATCGTGTTCTTTGCCATCGAGATAAACCAGCAGACGGGGCAACGCATCTTCTACGTCACGGGACTCTCGAGCTATGACGGGCCCAACTTCTTCATTGGGCTGATCGACTTCCTGCAGCACATCCTGCTGCCCACGATCGTCCTCACCATCATCAGCTCCGTGGGCTACCACCTTAACCAGCGCACGTACCTCCTGGACGAGATGCACGCTGACTACGTGCGCACGGCGCGCGCCAAGGGCCTCACCAAGAAGCAGGCCATCCGTAAGCACGCTCTGCGCGCCAGCCTCATTCCTACCTCGGTGAACGTTGCCTTCTCCATCGCGAGCATCTTCACCGGTGCCGTCATGACCGAGAAGATCTTCGCCATCCACGGCATGGGTGAGTACTTCATCAACTGCATCAATAACAACAACATCAACGGTGCCGTCGCGGTCGCCGCCTTCTCGGGCGCCTGCACGCTCGTGGGTGCCCTGCTCGCGGACCTCTTCGCCGCGGCGCTCGACCCCCGCATCAAGATGAGCTAGGAGATGGCAATGGAAGAGCAGAACAACAAGAACGAGCAGCTCACCAACGCCCAGCTCGAGCTCCAGGCCGACGCTGCCGGCCCCAGCGAGGTCAAGCGCATCAGCTAGGCAGAGAAGTGCTGTGGTGGGTCTTACCATCCTGGGCATCCTGGTGCTTCTCGCCATCTTTGGGCCCCTCATCTGCAAGTTCGGCTATACGGACCCCGACTTCACGGCCATCAACGTTGCGCCCAACGCGCGCCACTGGTTTGGCACCGATGGCGGAGGCTTTGACCTCTTTGCCTGCGTGGTCCACGGCCTTGGCCGCTCCCTCGTGATCGGCCTCACCTACGCCATCCTCACGACCGCCATCTCGGCCATCGTGGGCACGGCCATCGCCTACGCGCGCGGCTGGGGCGAGAAGATCGGCATGTGGCTTCTGGACATGCTGCTTGTCATCCCGAGCTTCCTGCTCGTGGCCATGGTCGTGCGTGCCGCATCCGGGACGCAGGGCTGGCTCATGCTCATCCTCGGCCTCACGGCCTTTGGCTGGATCGGCTATGCGAGGACGCTGCGCACCATGGCGCTCTCGCTGCGCGAGCGCCCAAGTACATGGGCGTGCCCTCGATCAAGATCATCGTTCGCCACCTGATCCCCAACCTTGGCTCGATCCTGGTCATCGACACGGTCCTCGGCGTCATCAGCGGCATCAACTCCGAGACGGCCTACAGCTTCCTTGGCCTGGGCATCAAGGCGCCCGACACCTCTCTGGGCTACATCCTCTCGCAGGGCTCCTCCGCCATGCTCTCCGCCCCGTGGATCGTCCTCATCCCCTCGGTCGTCCTCATCGTCCTGTGCGTGAGCATGCAGCTCATCGGCGACGGGCTGAGGGACGCCTTCGACCCCTACTCCCGCGCCGCGGGCGAGGTGGCCGACGAGGAGTCCAAGAAGGACGAGGCCGAGAAGGCCACCGCGGCTGCTGGCAGCACCGCCGCCGGATCCGACCACGAGTAGACGGAGAAGCACGCATGTCTGACACCAACAGCACCACAACCATGGACGACACGCTTCGCTACGAGCTGCTCGAGTCCAACGGACCCAAGGGCGCGCCGACCGGCGACCCCGTCATGAGCGTTCGCAACCTGCGCGTCTCCTTCAACACCGAGGCCGGCGTGGTCCACGCCGTGCGCGACGTGAGCTTCGACCTCTGGGGCGGGCGCACGCTGGGCATCGTGGGCGAGTCCGGCTCGGGCAAGTCGGTCACGGCCCTCTCGCTCATCGGGCTTCTCGATGACAACGCGCACGTCACGGGCTCGGTCAAGCTCAACGGCGAGGAACTCATCGGCAAGAGCGACGAGGAGATGTCCAAGATCCGCGGCGCGCGCATCTCGATGATCTTCCAGGACCCGCTCTCGGCCCTGACGCCCATGTTCTCCATTGGCGACCAGCTTGCCGAGGCGCTTCTCATCCACAATCCCGAGATGCCCAAGGACCAGGTGCGCAAGCGCTGCATCGAGCTGCTCACCCTGGTGGGCATCACCGATCCCGAGAACCGCCTGGACGCATACCCGCACGAGTTCTCCGGTGGCATGCGCCAGCGCGTGGTGATCGCCATCGCCATCGCGAACAACCCCGACATCATCATCGCCGACGAGCCCACGACGGCCCTCGACGTGACCATCCAGGCACAGATCCTGGACATCCTTAAGGTCGCGCAGAGGGAGACTGGCGCCGCCGTCGTGCTCATCACCCACGACCTGGGCGTTGTTGCCGGCACCGCGGATGACGTGATGGTCATGTACGCCGGCCGGGCGGTGGAGCGTGCGAGTATCGACACGCTCTTCGAGCGTCCTTCTCAGCCCTACACCATGGGTCTTCTCGGCGCCGTGCCCAAGCCCCACGTGGCGGCCGAGCATCGCCTGGTTCCCATCAAGGGCAATCCGCCCTCGCTTGCGGCCATTCCAGCAGGCTGCCCCTTCTCGCCGCGCTGCCCCATGGCAACCGACGAGTGCCGCAAGACCGAGCCCGAGCTTCTGCCCATCGAGGCGGGGGAGGGGCATCTGGTCTCGTGCCACCACATGGGCGAGATTCGCGACAAGCACCTCACCTATGCGGACGTCTACCCGGCGCTCGAGCCGCTGCTGCCCAAGTGGGCCGATGTCCCGCGCGACAAGCGCCCTGTGGTGCTTGAGGTCAAGGACCTGGTGAAGACCTTCCCCATTCAGGGCAAGGGACTCATCCGCAGGAACAAGGGAACCATGACGGCGGTCGACCACGCCTCGTTCACCATCCACGAGGGCGAGACGCTTGCGCTCGTAGGCGAGTCCGGATCGGGCAAGTCCACCACCCTCATGCAGATCATGGACCTTGTGGTTCCCGAGGAGGGCACAATCACCGTTCTGGGCAAGAAGACCTCCGAGCTGAAGAGCGCCCGCGATCGTCGCGAGCTGCGCCGCAACCTCCAGATCATCTTCCAGGACCCCATGAGTTCGCTTGACCCCCGCATGCCCATCTACGACGTGCTGGCCGAGCCCCTCGAGGCCCAGGGCTGGGACAAGGCCAAGATCAACAAGCGCATCGGCGAGCTCATGTACCTCGTGGGCATCAACCCCGACTATGTCGACCGCTTCCCGTCGCAGTTCTCGGGCGGCCAGCGCCAGCGCATCGCCATCGCGCGAGCCCTGGCGACAAGCCCCAAGCTGCTTCTTCTCGACGAGCCCATCGCCTCGCTTGACGTGTCGATTCAGGCGGGCATCATCAACCTGCTCGAGGACCTGCAGGTTCAGCTCAAGATTTCCTACCTCTTTGTCGCGCACGACCTCGCCGTGATTCGCCACATCTCCGATACCGTGGCCGTCATGCACCTGGGCAAGATTGTGGAGTACGGCGATACCGAGGAGGTCTTCACCAATCCCCAGGACCCGTACACCAAGGCGCTGCTCTCCGCCATCCCCATCCCCGATCCCAAGGTCGAGCGCACGCGCGAGCGCCTCGTGTACAGCGACGGCAAGCTCATTCCCGCTTCAAGCCTGATTCCAACCTCGCTCAAGTAGCACGTTTCGCCGAGCAACTGTGCGTTGTGGCTGTCTTGCGGGCCCGGACTTCCGGGTCCGCTTTCTTGTGCCAACCGAACATTTGTGGCGGAATCATTGCGTGTAGGTTTCTAAACGCAATTCGAAATCGTTGCGATTTCATTACTTAATGCCAGTCTGATACCATTCTTACTGGTTCATTACGAACCGGTATCATCCGAGAGAACGGGAGAGAACATGTCTGTTTCCAACCTTTCGCGTCGTGCCTTCCTGGGCATGAGCGGCAGCGCCGTCGCGCTGGCCGGCCTGGGCCTCGCGGCATGCGGGTCCGACTCCTCGTCCAGTGACAATGCCAATGCTACCGGCACTGCCAACAGCACTGATGTCACCGGCGTCGAGCCCCAGAACGGCTCGCCCGCAACCACGCCGCTTGACCAGCTGCCGCTTCCCGAGAAGGGCAAGGTCTACAACAACCCGCTCGACCGCGACCAGATCCAGGACGGCGGCACCCTCACCCTTCCCGCCGGCGAGATTGGCCCCAACTGGAACTACCTCTCCATCGAGGGCAACACGCAAGAGATGCACAACATGTGGGACTGGTACATGCCCACCAACCTCTTCACCTCTGACGCCACCGCCTCCAAGTTCGAGCCCAACCCGAACTTCGTGACCAAGGCCGAGACCACCGATGAGGGCGGCAAGCAGGTCCTGACCCTCGACCTCAACCCCGACGCCAAGTTCAACGACGGTACCCCCATCGACTACCGCGCCTTCCAGGCCGTGTGGACCGTCATGAACGGCACCAACCCCGACTACACCCCCGCCGCCACCGACGGCTACGACCGCATCGAGTCCGTCGAGAAGGGCGAGTCGGACAAGCAGGTTGTTATCACCACCTCCAACCCGGTCTATCCTGCCGAGGCCCTCTTCAACCTGGTCATTCACCCCGATGCCGCCGACCCTGAGGTCTTCAACAACGGCTGGAACAACAACCCCCACGCCGCTGAGTGGGGCTATGGTCCCTATACCGTGGACTCCTTCGACACCACGCAGGTCACTTTTGTCCCCAACCCCAACTGGTGGGGCGACGCTCCCAAGCTCGAGTCTGTCACCTACAAGCAGATGGACTCCCAGGCGCTCTTCAACGCCTTCAAGAACGGCGAGATTGACGCGACTGGCACGGCCCAGAGCGGTTCCCAGGAGATGCTCTCCAACTTCTCCAGCATGGACAACGCCGAGATCCGTCGCGCCAACAGTCTCTCCATTGCCAACATCGAGATCAACTCCACACGTGGCGTGCTCGCCGACATTGCGGTGCGTAAGGCCTTCGTGCAGTGCCTCGACATCCCCACGCTGCGCTCCGTTGTGTTCCAGGGCGTGAACTGGGAGGAGGACGTCCCGGGCTCGCTGCTCACCCCCGTCTGGGCCGATGGCTACGAGAACAACATGCCGGACGATGTCACCAGCCTCACCACTGCCGACGAGCGTACCGCTGCGGCAAAGAAGACCCTCGAGGACGCTGGCTACGCTCTCGACGACGACGGCTACTACGCCAAGGACGGCACCGAGGTCGCCTTCTCCTTCACCACGTTCGGCGACTCCAACACGGTGAAGAACCGCGCTGCCGCCATCATCAAGATGGCCAAGGACGCCGGCATCAAGATCGACCAGGACGCCAAGCCCTCGTCTGAGTTCTCCACCACGCTCACCAGCGGCTCGTGGGACATCTGCCTCTTCGGCTGGGTCTCCACGCCCACGTCAGTCTGGAACGGGCCGCAGATCTACGGCTCCGACTCTCCGTCGAACTTCACGCACCTTGGCAGCGCCGACCTCGACGCCGAGCTCGCCAAGATCATCTCGATCGAGAACCACGACGACCAGATGAAGGCCCTGAACGCTGCCGAGAAGGAGGCACTGGCCTCCTACGGCTTCGTGCCGCTGTACGCCGGCCCCGACGTTGTCGTGACCAAGCAGGGCCTCGCCAACTACGGCCCCGCGCTGTATCTCACCGTGGCGCTCTTTGCCGCGACAGTAGCGTTTCGCCCCTCCGGTGCGCATTCGTCGCCGGAGGGGCTCTTTTGTCGGCGTGGCGTATGGGACCGCGCCTCTGGCGTCAGGCAGGCGAGAGGGTCTTCTCGCTGGCGCCCTCTCTTGACGTGCCGCGTCATTTCGCCGTTTAGGATTTTTCCGAACGTTTAGACAGCCTTAAACGGCGAGATCTCGCGGCGTTGCAGGAAAGGCGCGGAATCCGAACGGTTAAGCCGTTCTAATCGTTCGGGAAAAACCTAACCGGTGAAATCGCGCGGCATTGGCGAGAGGGTAGGACCGTCTGACGACAGGAGTAAGTCCTGTCCCTTTCGGCACATTTTTGGTCTGGCGAGAAAAACTTGCGATTCGCGCTTGCCACTGCGCGAGCGTGTGTTAAGATACTCCTCGCGTTCAAGGCGCACGTCGGAGTGGCGGAATTGGCAGACGCGCTAGCTTGAGGTGCTAGTGACTGACTAAAAGGTCGTGCGGGTTCTCCCCGGAAACGGGGGCCCGCTTTTTTGTGTCGGCTGCGAATGAGACAAAGGGACAGTCCCTTTGTCTCATTCGCCATTCGTAGCGCGTTCGCAACCAAAGCGAAAACATAAAGCGCGACCATGTCCCCCAAGGTTCCTTGTCGGCCGCGATGCCGGTGTGGGTGCCGCGGCACCACCGGGAAGGGGTGCGCTATGGAGAGCGCAATGATTGACCAGCTGACCGTCTGCCTGCCCAACGAGCCGGGAAAGCTCGCCCAGATGAGTCGCGCCATGGGCGCGGACAACATCCAGATCCACGCCCTCATGGTGGCGGACACCACGGACTTTGGCATCATCCGCATCGTGTGCGACCGCCCGCAGGACGCCCTCTCGCTCCTGCGCGGTTTGGGCTACGACGCCACGCTCACGCAGGTCGTGGGCATAGAGGTCTCCGACGTTCCCGGCGGCCTGGGGATCCTTCTCGACCATTTGGCCTCGGCCGACCTCAACGTGGAGTACGCTTACACCTGTCCCATGGGCGGACGTACCGTTGACATCGTGAAGGTCACGGGAGAACCGCTTGCCATCAAGCTGCGCGAGAGCGGCCTCACGATGGTCTCGGCAGAGGAGCTCTGCACGCCACGCCGGACTGTGTGAGAACGTCGTGCCGCCCCGGGACCCAGGCTTCGAGGAAAGGGCGGCACGTGGCAAAGAACGCACTCAGCACGCGGCGCGTGGAGGGCATAGGAGAGGGGAGCCTCGCCGCCACCTTCGCGCGGCTCCTGCAGCTTGCCTCAGAGGCTGTAGTGGCCTTTGACGGGGCGGGGCGGGTCCTTCTCGCCAACGACCAGGCAACGTCTCTGCTGCCGCACAGAGAGGCCGAGGGCCTTGCTGGCGCGGACGTGCGCACGCTCTTCCCCCCGGCGGGAAGCATCGACCCCGAGGCTCCCTTCTCGGTAGACGCGCTGCCGTTTCCCGTTGATGGGACGCCGGCGGTGGTGACCATGGCCTCGCACGCGGGCGATGCCATGCGACTGAGGGTCCGCTGCGACCGGGTGCAGGCGGCAGGCGAGACGTACGTGGTGGTCGCGCTTCCTGCCGAGAGCCAAAGCCTTGAGGAGCGCCAGGGCGAGAGGGACCTCGATGACCTGCGCCGCGCAAACAAGCGCCTGGCAGGCGCCCTGCGTATCGTCCTGGACACGCTTGACTCGCGTGACGTCGCAACGCTCTTCTCGCGCGTGCTCGAAGAGATTACGCAGACCATGGACGCAGACGCCACGATTGTCTACTTGGCCGAGTCCGACGGCTTCCACCTGCGTGGCATTTCCAAGTCGCTTGAGGGCGCCCGCGTGCCGCACTTCATGGCGTACGGCAAGTCGGTCGAGACGCTTGCCACACGCGCGGGGCACGCGCTGCGCCTGCGTGTGAAGCCACCGGAGCCGCAGACGCTGCGCCAGGGCAAGATCCGCGTGAGCGAGGTCGTGGACGAGGAGACCCGCGAGATCCTGCGCATCCGCAGGAGCCTGCTTCCGCCCTTCGCGAGCTTCTTCGCCGTGCCAGTGTGGTTTGGTGGCCACGTTATTGCCATCATCGAGGTGGGCTGGTCTCGCCCACGCCCTCTAGACACAGACGATGCGCGCCTGCTCGACTCCGTTGCGCACTACCTCTCGGTGCAGCTTATGGGGGCCTTCTCGACCATGCGGCAGCAGCGCGCAGAGCGTCTCAACCAGCGCGGCTCTGAGTTGCGCGAGGAGCTCTTGGATGCCTCTGAGGGCGACGAGGACCTTGCCTCCCGCGCCGAGCAGGCCTTTGTGCAGGCGGCCGAGGAGCTCGATGCCGTTTACGTGCGGCTCGAGCAGAACGTCCACCAGAGCGTCCTGGTGGCAGAGCTTCCCGTTGCGGGCATGCGCGCCGTGCCCATAAACCTCGATGCCGTCGAGGAGGGCCACGTGGAGGACGGCGTGGCCGTGGTGCCGGTGCTTGCGGGCACAGACGTCTTCGACGTCCTGCGCGACCTGGGGGAGCCCTGCGTGGGCGCCCTCGTGGACGCGGGCAAGCTCGCGGGCGAGAGACGCTGCTGCCTTGTGCTGCGCCCGGACGGCGCTGAGCCCCTCGACGCGGGGGAGCTCGCGTTTCTCGGCACGCTTGCCGGCGACGTGCGCGACATCTTCCTGGGCGAGGAGAGGCGCGAGAAGGACAAGCGCATCTCCCAGGCGCTCCAGACGGGCATGCGCAACGTCCTGCAGCACGTGGACGGCCTTACGGCCCAGGGAATCTACTCCTCGGCAACCGAGTCCGCCTTCGTGGGCGGCGACTTCTACGACCTCATCCGCCTGCCGGGGCGGTGCGCCTGCGTGATCATGGGTGACGTCTCGGGCAAGGGCGTGGAGGCGGCCTCGGTCTCGGCGGCCGTCAAGACGGCGCTGGGCGCGTACTCGTGGGAGGGCCTCGCGCCCGCGCGCATGGTGCGCTCGCTCAACGAGTTCCTCCTCGGCTTCTCGCGCATCGAGACGTTCGCGACGCTCTTCGTGGGCATCGTTGACCTTGCGGCGTCCACGCTCACGTACTGCTCGGCGGGGCATCCGCCCGCGGTGCTCGTGAGGGCGGCAACGCGCCAGATAGACCTTCTCGACGTGCAGTCCGGCGTCGTGGGCGCCTTCCACGACATGGAGTACCGCGATGGCGTGGCGACGCTCTGCGAGGGGGACATCCTTTTCCTCTACACCGACGGTACCACCGAGGCGCGCTCGCCCTCCGGCGCGTTCTTTGGCGAGGACGGCCTGCGCGACATGGTGTCTGCCGAGACCGCAGGGGACTTCGATGGGCTTCTCGACCGCTGTTTGGCGCGTCTGGATGACTTCACGGGGCGCAACCTGAACGACGACGTCTCGATGGTCGCCGTGCGCTTTGACGAGCTTGGTGCGGGCGCGTAAGGTCTGAGACGCTGCCGTGTCGTTCGCGCACTTCTCGGCATATACCGGAAGTGTTGTGGGAAGCATTCCCGTATGGAGAGGATGCCGGACATAGCCGTTGTGAACGTCTCGGGAGACCTGGACGTGACGAGCGTTGGTGCGCTGAGAAGGACCATCGACGCGCTCATCGCCGATGGCTGCCGGCGCGTTGTGCTCAACATGGATGACGTGGGCTTCGCGGATTCCGCGGGCCTAGGGCTTGTTCTTACCGAGCTGCGTCGCATGAGGTCTCTGGGCGGGCTGCTGTCGCTCACCAACGTGCGACCGCGCGTGTACATGAGCCTGGCGCTCATGCGCATCGTGGACTACATGCCGGTCTCGCGCGCGGGAAGCAAGCGGACCGTCTCGGAGCTCGATCCCTCCGTTCTGCCGCTGTGGCGTACCACGTTTCCCGTTGACGCTGTGCACCTTGGCGAGGCCCGCGACCACGTGGGCGAGCTCATGCGCGGCATGCCCTTCTCGGATGATGAAATATTTGATATGACGCTTGCGTGCGGCGAGGCCCTGGGCAACGCCGTCGACCACACCTGCGCCAGGGGCGTGCTAGCTACCGTCACCGCCTACGACGACCGCATCGAGGTGGATGTGGCGGACTGCGGCGAGGGCTTCGAGCTTGGCGCCGACGAGGAGCCGCCCGAGACGGGCCCGGGTGCCGAGCGTGGGCGTGGCATTCGCCTGATGCGCCTTCTCACCGACGCCGTGTCGATTGCGCGCAAGCCCTCGGGGAAGGGGACCGTGGTGCGGCTGGTGAAGCTCGTGCCAGCGCGCGAGAAGATCGGCGTCGTGAGCGGCGGCGCCGGCGCGTAGGGGTGTGGGGGCCGCTACGGCAGTCACCGGTGTTGCCGGAAGCCCCGTATTGTTGCAACTCTCGTCAAAACCTGCCCTCCGGAGACATTTTGTCGCCGGAGGAGTCCCCCGTGTTGCAATTGGCGCCAATATTGGCGCTCCGGAGACGAGAGAAGCCCACGCAAGAAAAAGGCACCCGCAGGAGCGGGTGCCAATCTTTTCTGGAGGCGAAGCCCGGATTCGAACCGGGGGTAAGGGCTTTGCAGGCCCGTGCCTTACCACTTGGCCACTTCGCCATATGAAAAAGGCCGATTCACATATACGGGAACCATCGCGCCGATGCAAGCGAGAATTTGAAATTTTTTGAGCGTCTTGTAAAAGCCGCAGGTAGATGCCACAAATTGACGAGAAGAATCTCTGAAGACGTCGCTGGCGGTCGTGTCGTATGCTAAGGGGACGCGCGATTGCACCCGTGCCGCCGGATAGTCACCGCCCATCCAAAGGGAGACGCCCCATGATCCTTAGCCTGCTCACGCTTCTCCTCATTGCCCTTATCGTCGAGGGCTTTGTCCGCGTGATTCGCTACTTTGCCGATTGGCTGCGCCAGGGCAGGAAGCTCGACGCGTCGGAGGTCTCAGAGGCGCACGAGGCAGAGGAGGCTGCCGAGAAGGTCGCCGAGCGCGACCTCAAGGGCATAGACGACAAGGCCGTCCCTCAGCGCCGCGCAACCGTCGTGCGCACCGAGCACGATGCGATTGAGGCGTACCTCGACGAGATGCACCTGGGCTTCTACCAGATTATCATCGTCTTCTTCCTAGGCTGTATTGCAGGCCTCTTTGTCGAGGAGGTCTGGATGTTCGTGACGGCGGGCCTCACGCAGAGCCGCGTGGGCCTGGTATGGGGGCCCTTCTCGCCACTCTATGGCTTTGGGGCCACGTTCCTCACGCTCATCTGCTTTGAGATGCGCCGCCACCACGCCAAGGGCTGGCAGATCTTCCTCATCTCCATGGCGGTGGGTGGCATCCTGGAGCAGGTCACCGGCTGGTCGATGGCAACGCTCTTCCACGCCGAGTCCTGGACCTACGAGTATCTGCCCGACCACATTACCCAGTGGGTTGCCTGGCGCTTCCTCTTCTTTTGGGGCATCCTGGGGCTCACCTGGTGCCGCGTGGTCATGCCGCCCCTGCTCTACCGCATTGGCATGCCCACCTCTCACCGCCAGCTGGTCTTTGTGATCCTGGTGAGCGTCTACCTTGCGGCGGACATCTGGATGACGCTCGCATGCTTCAACCGCAAGACGGCGCGCGACGCCGGCGTCCCCGCGAGCAACGCCTTCGAGCAGTGGGTGGACGAGCACTACACGGACGAGTTCATAGCCAACCGCTTCCAGAACCTCGTCATTGGGGGCGACGAGCAGTGACACCCGACCGCATGGTGCCACGGTCTGCCGCGCAGGTGCAGGCCACGAGCGGCGCGGGCGCGCCTGCCCCTGCCCGCGATGTCTACCTGGACTACGCTGCCGCCACGCCGCTGGACCCCAGGGTCCTCTCGGCAATGGAGCCCTACCTCACGCGCTGCTTCGAGAACCCTTCGGCCCCGTACGCCCGAGCACGCGCGGTGCGCGACGCCGTGGAGGGTGCGCGGGCGGACATCGCGCACCTCATGGGGGCCAAGCCCGATGGCATCACCTTCACCGCCGGCGCCACCGAGGCAAACAACCTCGCCTTTGCTGCAACAGAAGGCGGCGTGGTGACCGACGCCGCCGAGCACGAGTCCGTTCTTGCCTGCGCCCAGGCGCGCGGCGCCGTGGTTGTGGGCGTGAGCGCAGACGGCCGCGTTGACCCGGAGCGCCTGTGCGCGGCCATTGGCCCCACCACGCAGCTTGTCTCTGTGGAGCTTGCAAATGGCGAGGTGGGCGCCGTGCAGCCCGTGCGAGAGATTGCCCGCAGGGTCGCCGTGATGCGCCAGCAGCGCCTGGCCGAGGGGAGCCGCGTGCCCCTGTGGCTGCACACGGACGCCTCGCAGGCCGCCGGCTCGCTCTCGTGCAACGTGACCTCGCTTGGGGCCGACATGGTCACCCTCTCTGCCGCCAAGGTCTACGGGCCAAAGCAGGTGGGCGTCCTCTGGGCGGGGGAGGGTGTGCGCCTGCGCCCGCTGGTCCTCGGCGGCGGCCAGGAGGGCGGCGTGCGCTCCGGCACCGAGAACGTTGCCGGTGCGGTGGGGTTCGCTGCCGCGCTCTCAATTGCGCAGAGCTGCCGCGCCGAGGAGTGCCGCCGCGAGGAGGCGCTGCGTTTGCGGCTTGAGCGCGCCCTTGCGGCCGAGTTTCCCGGCATGGTGGTCTCGGGGCCGAGAAGCCCCAAGCACCGCCTCCCCGGGCTTCTCCACGTGAGCTTCCCCGGCCTCGAGGCCAGACGCCTGGTGGTGCTTCTCGAGCGCCGTGGGGTCTCTGTTGGGACGGGCAGCGCCTGCGCGGCAAGCCGCATGCGCGAGAGCCACGTTCTTCACGCCATGGGGCTGCCCCCGGAGGTCTCGGCGGGGAGCCTCCGCATCACGATGGGTCGGCAGACCAGCATGGACGACATCGACTACGCGGCCGCGCAGATCGCAGACGCCGTGCGCACAGAGATGCGGCGCACGGGCCTCTCCCAGGACGACATGCTCGGCCGTGCCGGTGGGCTGGCCGTGGGGAGGAGGCGCTAATGGGCGAGAAGGTCTTTCTCGGCCTCTCCGGAGGCGTGGACTCGGCGCTCTCGGCCGCGCTCCTTGTTGAGCAGGGCTACGACGTCACGGCCGTCTACATGCGCAACTGGTCGCGCGACCTGCCGGGGTACCGCTGCCCCTGGGCCGACGACCTTGCGGACGCCGAGCGCGTTGCCGTGGCCCTGGGCATTGGCCTCGAGGTCTGGGACTGCGAGGAGGAGTACCAGCGCACCGTTGTGGACTACCTGGTGGACGCCTACGCGCGTGGCCTCACGCCCAACCCAGACGTGATGTGCAACCAGACCGTCAAGTTTGGCACCTTTGCCGACCGCGCCTTTGCGCGTGGCGCGGACCTCATTGCCACGGGGCACTACGCCCGCGTGCGCAAAGACCCGCAGTCGGGCTCGACCCAGCTCCTACGCGCCGTTGACGAGCACAAGGACCAGACCTACTTCCTCTGGCGCGTGGGCGAGGAGGCCTTCTCACGCACGCTCTTCCCTGTGGGCGACGTGCGCGACAAGGCCGAGGTGCGCCGCATGTGCGCCGAGAGGGGCCTGGGCGTGGAGTCCAAGCCGGATTCTGATGGCATCTGCTTTGTGGGGCCCGTGGGCATAAGGACCTTCCTCCTGGACACGCTGGAGCGACGTGCCGGTGACATCGTGGAGTGGGAGACGGGCCGCGTCCTGGGCCACCACGACGGCGCCTTCCTGTTCACGGTGGGGCAGCGCAAGGGGCTTGACCTGGGCGGTGGCCCTGCTCGCTATGTGGTCTCGACGGACACCGAGAAGAACGTGGTCTACGTGACCGCGGACCCTGCGTGCCCGGGCCTGTGGTGCACGCAGCTCGACCTCTCCGACGTGCACTGGATTGCCGGCGAGCCGCCTGCGGACGGTGAGTACCTGGTGAGGACGAGGCACACGGGCGAGCTGCGGCCTGCTCGGGTGGAGGTGCTCGATGACGGGCGTGCCCGCGTGAGCTTCCCCAAGCCCGTGCGCACGGTGGCGCCGGGGCAGTCTGCGGTCATCTATGGGGGTCTCGTCTGCCTGGGCGGAGGAATCGTGGAACCAAACCCGGTGGCCTATACTAGGTAAGTTAGCTCTAGTGATGTAGTCGGACGACGCCCACGGCGCTTGCCTGGGACTGGCGGGTCGGAGGTGCTTGTGGCAGAGGACGCCGATAAGAACGCCCCTGTGGCGCAAAAGCGCCCCAAGGCTCCAAAGCCGCAGGTCGTTGGTGCCAAAGTGAGCGCCTCTAAGCCCAAGCCCAAGGCTGCCTCCAAGAGCGCTCTCGGTGCCGCCCCCAAGGCCGCCGCTGGCGGTGCCCCCAAGGCGGGGACGCGCGCCGGCGCCAAGGTCAAGTACCGCGTCAACGCAGTGAAGGCCGTCTCTGCTCAGGACCGCGAGGCCGACAAGCAGAGCATGGGCCAGGTGCACAAGAGCCTGGTGTTTCTCGGCATTGTCACGCTTGCCTACCTGGCGTACCTCATCTTCTCCGGCCAGATGGATGTGTTTCTCAGCAGCCTCTCACAGGTCGACAGCTCCTGGATTCTGCGTGGTGCCCTCTGCTACCTGGTCTATTACGTGATTGGCGTCTCGGCCTACGTGCTCTCGGTGATCACGGACCCCAACTCTCCCGTGGGCGTGCGCGACCTCATGAGCGTTGAGGCGGCAGGCGTCTTCTTCATGAACCTCACACCCAACGGCATGGGTGCCGCACCAGCGCAGATCTACCGACTTACCCGCTCGGGCCTTTCCGTTGGCGGCGCCGGCGCGCTCCACTCCACGCGTTTCATCATGTACGAGGCGGGCGAGGGCATCTTCGCGGCCATCATGCTCATCTTTAGGCTCGACTACTTCCTGGACTCCTTTGGCGACTTCATCATCATTGGCATCCTGCTCTTTGCCTTCAAGATCCTGGAGTGCGTGGTGCTGTTTGCCATCTGCGCGTACCCCAAGTTCTTCTCGAGCATTGGCAACTGGGTGCTGCGCTTTGCCAACAAGCATGGTTGGGTGAAGGACTACGACCACTGGTACCAGGTCGTGAACAACCAGATCATGGAGTTCTCCGACGGCTTCAAGTCTGCCGCCAAGAACAAGGGTGACCTTATTGGCGTGCTGGTGCTCACCCTGCTGCAGCTGGGCTGCCTCTACGCGCTGCCGTGGTTTGTGCTCAATGCCTTTGGTAAGGAGGCCGACCTCATCACCTGCCTGGCGTCCGGCTCGATGCTCGAGCTGCTCACTTCCGCCATCCCGCTGCCTGGTGGCACCGGCGGCGCCGAGGGCGGCTTTGCCCTGCTCTTTGGCGGCATGTTTGGCGCGCAGGCCTCGGCGGGCTTCGTGCTCTGGCGTGCCATCGAGTACTTCCTGCCCACGCTGTGCGCGGCACCGCTTCTGGGCCTGCGCTCGACCAGCGGCGAGAGCATCAACCACCGATTCAAGCGCTACGGTGCGCGGCTGCACAGGCTCTTCTCGCGCAGGGGCGGCGGCAAGGGCTCTGGCGGCATTAAAATCACGTTCAAGTAGAGAAGCGGCGGGAGCGCATCGTGGTGCCCCCGCCGTTTTCGCAACACCTTCCGGCTGCGTGGCCTACCAGGAGACCTTGGCGATGTTCTCCTGGATGTGCTTGCAGCTTGCCTGCCAGCGCTCCTGCTCGTGCGGCGTCATGGTGGGGACGATGGCCTTCTCGACGCCGCTTGCACCAATCACGCAGGGCAGCGACGCGTAGTGGCCGGATACGCCGTAGACGCCCTCGACCAGTGTCGAGACGGGCGTCACGAGTTTGGTGTCACCCAGGATGGCCTCGATGATGGCGACGGTTCCGTTGGCGATGGAGTACTCGGTGCAGAACTTGCCCACCATGGTGGTGTAGCCGCCGCGCACGGCTTGCATCTCGAGCGCGTTGCGGTCGAGCGCGACGCCCGACCGCGCCTCCAGCTCCTCAGGCGTGAGGCAGCCAAAGGTGACGTGCGACCACAAGGCAAACTCCGAGAAGCCGTGCTCGCCGAGCATCCAGGCGTTGATGGATGCCTGGTTGAGGCCGGTCGCGCCAGCAAGCGCATGCTTGAAGCGTGCGGAGTCGAGCGTGGTGCCCGAGCCAAGGACGCGGCGGGGGTCGCAGTCTGCCAGGTCGCGTATTTCGGTGGCGATCACGTCGTTGGGGTTGGCGACGCTCACCCAGATGCCCGTGAAGCCCGCGTCCTCGATGCGGCGGACGAACTTCTTGGGCTCCTCTGTGGTGGGAACCAGCTCGCCGTCGCGGTCGGTGCGGGCGGCATCCACGTGTCCTGCGGCGTTAACGATCACGTCGCAGCAGGCAAGCTCTTCGTAGCGGTCATCGCATTCGACAACGCGCGCGGGGCGCGGATAGAAGCTCATGGCGTCAAGGAGGTCATTCGCCTGCGCGCGGCAGAGCTTCTCGTTTGTGTCCGATAGGCGAATCTCGTCCGCAAGGCCCTGTGCGAGCAGCGCGTTTGCGACATGCGCTCCCACGTGGCTGCAGCCTATTATGCCGATGGTTGTGTGCGTTGCCATGATCTGTACTCCTCGCGTGATGATTGCCTGCTGTGGCCAATTGTCTCACTCGGTGCTGGGATTGGCGCTGCCTATCACAAAGCGGACCTCGTCCACGCCGGGAACGTGCACGCGCACGAGCGCCGTGGCGCGGTCCTGCTCGTATGCGGAAAGCGTGCGGCTGCTGGTAACGGTTGCCACTATGCGCTCCGTTGGCTGTACGGAGTTAGCGGCATAGCTGTACTCCGTGCCAACAGAGTAGCGTTCGATCTCGGGCTGTACGGCCTTGAGCTCTTGCGTCGTGAGCGCGGTCTCGTATTGGTCCGATGTCTGCGAGGCGGCTGTTGCCGTTGTGCCCTTGGTGTGCTGCTGGACCGTCTCTTGTACCACGCCGGTGGTCACCATGAGGCAGGGGATTGCAAAGATGAACGTCCCAATGATGACGTTCCTGCGCAGGCGGTGCGATATGGCTACCGCCTCCTCGCTTTCCTGCGGGGTCACTACGCCATCGTCGTTGATGTCTCGGTGGAGCGGCGCGTGCAGGAGGAGCAGCACAACCTCTGCGGCGAGTGCAATGAAGACCACGTTGACGCCAAACTCGTAGATGGCGCCGGCAAAGCGCGGAAGGCTCTGCTGCGCGATACCGTAGCCGGCCGAGCATAGGGGCGGCATGAGGGCAGTTGCCACGGCAACGCCCGCTATGAGGGTTGATGGCTCCTGTTTGCGGGAGTTGCCCAGCCCGCCCGCAAAGCCACCGGCAAGCGCGATGAGCAGGTCCCAGATGGTGGGGGTCGAGTTGTCGAGGAGTGCGCTGGTCTCGTAGGGTATGGGCGTGAGGAGGAAGTAGATGGTGGAGGTCGCAAGGCAGATGACCATCTGGAGAGCCAGGCCTGCGACGGCGTGGCGAAGGAGCCGCATGTCGGCCGTGGCAACGGAGTAGGAGATGGCGAGCACCGAACCCATAAGCGGGCAGATGAGCATGGCGCCGACGATGGCCTCGGTGGAGTCCGTGTTAAGGCCAATCGAGGCTATGAGCATGGCGACAATGAGGATGCACATGTGCGTGCCATCGAGCTTTGAGCCACCCACGAAGCGCTTGCGGATCTGCGGCCAGGAAGCGCGGCCTTCTCGCACGTCAAAGGCGCGCCTGAGGGCGGCAGCGCCCCGGCGTGCCAAGTTTGCATCTGTGCTCGTGCCTGCCGCTTTGCCCTTCTCGGCCATCGTTGCACCTCGAAATACTCGATTTTGGCCCATCTGAACCTCAGCCTCGTCCAATCTTGTGCCCCAAAAGTGGGGTGACAACGCAGCGTCTCGGGTAGCACTCCCGGCGGTCCGGTAGGCGCTCTAATTACGCACGGCTGAGGTTGAGACGAGCAAAAGCCCAGGTCGACACAAACCTTAATCACGACCGTGCGTAGTTCGGGAAAGGGAAGAGTCCTGGACAGCAAGTTTTGGTGGGTGCTCGACCTTCTCGGCAATGCATGCGAAGCATAAATCAGCGTACACATGTTCTCATTCTGCTCGAGAGGGAGTAGAATGGTTAGTCACGGTTGCTGTGTCGCGCGGGGAGGTGCGAGTTGGACGGGGACGGTACGAGCCACTCAACAAATCGCACGCGCTCGCGTGCCGAGGAGATTCTCGAGCAGATCCTTGCCTCGAAGGACGGGCGCTCCCTCACTAAGATGAGCCAGAATACCTATTCTGAACAGCCAATTCTTCGTACTGGCGCAGATTTCGCACGCGAGCGTGCGCTGCGGCGCCAAGAGGGGCGCGAAGCCGCGCGCAATGCCCGCGAGCAGCGTGTCGAGAGGCGGCACCAGCAAGCGAGCGCGCCTTCGTCTACTTGGGGAGCGTCCCCTGTTCCCGAGTCTGCGCAGTCTGCATGGTCGTCGTTCTCATTTGTAATGCCGTCCTTCTTCGCGGAGGACGGCACGGAGCTTGCGGATTCCGAGCTACCTCCCACACTGCAGGAGCTGCGGCACCTGGAGAAGGAGGGTCTGCGTTCGGGCGAGCTGTTTTGTCGTCAGGCCCGCCTTGCAGCAGAGTTAGAGGACAACCTGCCCTTCGAGGGATTTCATCCTTATCGCTACCTGCCAACATACAAGGATCTTGGCAACCGAGAGCTTCGCGGATACTTTACCTGGCGTGCTGCCTGGCGTCGCGGCATGACCATTGACGCGCCGGCAACCTACGTTACCATCCTGGCATTCGAGCTCATAAACGGCGTAGGGGCCACTCCGGGGCCCGAAGTTCTCGCCCGCCTGTGCTCGCTCGAGCAGCACTGCGCCGAGCAGGACGCGCGTGGCATTGGTCCCAGCGTGACGATGGACCTTCGGCGCTGGGAGCGCGACTACGCCATCTGCATGGGCCTTGACGCTCAGCAGACGGTCACGGAGGCAGACCGTGCATTTGGCGCAGGCGTCGAGACGCTGCGCGCAATGGAGCGAGCCGAGCTCTCCTCCCGCGGGCTTCTCAAGGACCAGCAGGCAGAGAAGGTTCCCGCCCCAACAGACGATGAGGTTCTGGTGGCCATGGGGAACGTCTCTACCATGGACATCTCTCGCTCGCCCTTCGTTCGCGCGCACCGTGAGTCCTTCGCTGCCGTTGCCGCTGCCGTGGCGCGACGCATGGCGGTGCACTGCAATCGTCGCCGGAAGACGGGGTGGGTCGACGGCCTGGTGGGCTACCGCACATCGTGGCCGTTCACGCCCCTGGCAGGCGTTCCGCTCGAGCATGGCTGGGAGGGCCCTGATCGTACCGTTCGGGTTTGCCCTGGCCAGACGGTAAGCTTCCGTTTTGGCCGCTGGACGGAGCGACAGGCGTATTCCACAACCGAGCGAAGCCGCGAACTGGCGCGTCTCCTGCGTGCCATCGACCGACAGATGCGCATCGACTGGGATTTTGGCCATCCCCTCAAGGAGCAGGTGCTCCCTCGCTACCTCCAGAAGATGGTTGCGGAGGAAAGCCAGGCCCAGCGCGAGCGCGAGGAGGAGGCCGAGAGACGCCGGTTCAAGGTCGACCTCTCCAAGCTGGGTGGCATTCGCAGCGCGGCGGCGGTCACGCGCGAGGCGCTCCTGGTGGACGAGGAGCGCGAGGGGTACGTTCCTGGTGACGCTGCTGCGGAGTCTACGGCCGTGGTGCCGGCGCCAGAGTCCGCGGTTGCGCCTCCGGCATCGGCGCCTGCACCCGTGCCGCAGTCGGCAACCGCACTAGCGCCGCACTCGGCAAAGCCGACCATCTGCCTCACGGCCCAGGAGCATGCCCTTCTCGACGCGCTTCTCGCTCGCAAGGAGGCCCCTGCCACCGCGGGAACGTCCCTCGACATGCTTGTCGACTCAATCAACGAGAAGCTCTTTGACCTCGTGGGAGACACGGTGCTGGAGTTTGGCGACGCCGGTCCCGTCCTTGTTGAGGACTACGAGCAAGACCTGAGAGGATACCTACAGCTATGACGCAAGCAACCCCAGAGCAGGCGCCGCGCGTTCCTCGGCGCATCGCACAGGTAATCATCAACTCCCTTAAGGGCGGCGTCGTCCCGCGCGTGGGCCTGCCTTACATCACGGTGGGCCGCGACCGCGAGGTTGCCGCCCTCCTGCATGACCTCGACCTCGTCGCCGATGGCGGTGCCAGCTTCCGCTTTTTGGTGGGCCGATACGGCAGCGGCAAGAGCTTCCTGCTCCAGACCATCCGCAACCATGCCATGGGCAGGGGCTTCGTGGTGGCAGACGCAGACCTTTCGCCCGAGAGGCGCCTGCAGGGCACGGGCGGCCATGGCCTCGCCACATACCGGGAGCTCATCCGCAACCTCAGCACCAAGACCAGGCCCGAGGGCGGCGCCCTCAACCTGGTGCTCGACCGCTGGGTCTCCAACGTGCAGTCGCAGGTGACGTTCGAGGACGGCCTCACCCCGGAGGACCCGGCGTTTGCCGATGCCATGGAGCGGCGCATCATGGGCACGATGACCTCGGTGCAGGAGCTGGTTCACGGCTACGACTTTGCGCGCCTTCTCACCATGTACTGGCGCGCCCACCTTGAGGGTGACGACGAGACCAAGGCTAACGTCACCAAGTGGTTCCGCGGCGAGTACCGCAACAAGACCGAGGCAAGGCGCGAACTGGGCGTGGGCATCGTGATTGGCGACGATGATTGGTACGACTACCTCAAGATCCTTGCGACCTTCCTTGTGGGGGCTGGCTACAAGGGCCTCGTCATCCTCCTAGACGAAATGGTGAACCTCTACAAGATTCCCAACGCGGTGAGCAGGCAGTACAACTACGAGAAGGTGCTCACCATGTACAACGACACACTCCAGGGCAAAGCTCACCACCTGGGCATCATCATGAGTGGCACGCCCCAGGCGGTGGAGGACAGGCGGCGCGGTCTCTACTCGTACGAGGCGCTGCGGAGCCGTCTCACGCAGGGGCGCTTCTCGCAGGACGGCCTGGTGGACATGCTGGCGCCAGTCATCCGCTTGGAGCCGCTCACCCACGAGGAACTGCTGGTGCTGGTCGAGAAGCTCGCGGACATCCACTCGGGACTCTTTGAGTACCAGCGCACCATCACCCAGGACGAGCTTGTGCGCTTCCTCGAGACCGAGTACGGTCGCGTGGGCGCGGACACCCACCTCACCCCGCGCGAGGTCATCCGCGACTTTGTCGAGATGCTCGACATCCTGTCGCAGAACCCCGGTGTTACGGTCGAGCAGCTGCTTGGCAGCGAGCAGTTCACGTCGCCGGTTAAGATGCCGGCAGAGCAGGGCGTCGCGGCGGTCGATGGTCCAGGAGGCGGGCAGGCCTCAGCAGCCGCCCAGGACGAGTTCGCCGAGTTCGACATTTAGGCCGCCATGGACGCTTTCGACCGCTTTGCACCGTTCATCCAGGACTTCATCTACGACCACGACTGGCAGAGCCTGCGAGCCGTGCAGGTTGCCGCCGCAGATGCCATCTTCAACACCGATGAGAACGTCCTGCTCACGGCTTCCACCGCCTCGGGCAAGACCGAGGCCGCGTTCTTCCCCATCCTGACAGAACTCTGGGAGGACCCGCCTGCCTCAGTGGGCTGTGTCTACGTTGGTCCGCTCAAAGCGCTGATAAACGACCAGTTCCTGCGCCTCGAGGACCTTTGCGCCGAGGGCAACATACCCGTATGGCACTGGCATGGCGACGTCTCCCAGTCGCACAAGGCAAAGATGCTCAAGCATCCCTCGGGCATCCTGCAGATCACGCCGGAGTCGCTCGAGTCAATGCTGCTCCACCGGCACAACGCCATCCCGCGCATCTTTGGTGACCTGCGCTTTGTCGTGATTGACGAGGTGCACTCGCTCCTGAGGGGAGACCGCGGCGGCCAGACGCTCTGCTGCCTCGAGCGCCTCTCGCGCCTGGCAGGTGTGGTGCCGCGCCGCATTGGCCTTTCTGCCACCATCGGTGACCCGGAGGCAACCGGAGCGTACCTCTCCGCAGGTACGGGGCGTGGATGTGTCATCCCTAGGCTGGAGGCTCCCAAGGAGCGGTGGCGTCTCTCGATGGAGCACTTCTACGTGACGGGTCCGCAGGCGCCGGAGCGCGGCGAGGACGGTCTGGGCCACGGAGGGACGTCTTCCGAAGAGGCGGCGTACGAGACGCCCGAGACATCCGTGGCTGAGCAGCGCATTCCCAGCCGAGAAGAACGCGTTGAGGACGTCTCCCCGAGCACTTCTCCGCAGACCGAACGAACACACTCGTGGGCGCAAGTGCCTGGTCTTTGCCAACTCACGCGAGGAGTGCGAGGCCGTGACGACAACGCTTCGCCAGTACTGCGAGGCGGTGGGGGAGCCGGACCGCTTTCTCATCCATCACGGCAACCTCTCCGCGAGCTTTAGGCAGACGGCCGAGGAGCTCATGCGCGACGAGAACGCGAACCTCACCACCGTGACCACCTCGACGCTCGAGCTTGGCATCGACATCGGGCGTCTCGAGCGGGCGTTCCAGATTGACGCGCCGTTCACGGTGAGCTCGTTTCTGCAGCGCATGGGGCGCACCGGCAGGCGCGGCCAGCCAAGCGAGATGTGGTTCGTGATGCGTGAGGACGAGCCTGAGGCCAGGGCGCTGCTCCCCGAGACCATCCCATGGAAGCTCCTGCAGGGCATCGCGCTCGTGCAGCTCTACGTTGAGGAGCGTTGGGTCGAGCCGCCGCAGCTGGACGGCCTACCGTACAGCCTTCTCTACCACCAGACCATGGCGACGCTCGCCTCGACGGGCGAGCTTTCGGCGGCCGACCTGGCGCGCCGCGTGCTCACCCTTTCTCCCTTCCATCGCGTGACGACAGATGACTACCGCACCCTCCTTCGTCACCTCGTGGAGACGGACCAGGTCGAGCGCACCGAGACGGGCGGTCTCATCGTGGGCCTTGCGGGCGAGCGCGTGACGAACGACTTCCGCTTCTACGCCACCTTCGCAGAGGACGAGGAGTTTACCGTGCGCTCCGAGTCCCAGGAGCTGGGCACAATCGTGCAGCCGCCGCCGGTGGGGGAGCGAATCGCAATCGCGGGCGCCGTCTGGGTGATCGAGGAGATCGACTACAAGCGCCACCTCATCGAGTGCACGCAGGTGAAGGGCAAGGTTCCGGCGTACTTCGGCATGTGCGCGGGAGACGTGAACACCCGTGTGCTCGAGCGCATGCGAGGCGTTCTGCGCGAGACGCGCGGCTATCCCTACCTGCGTACGAATGCGCAAGCGCGTCTGGAGCAGGCGCGCCACGTGGCCGTGCTCGCCCACCTTGCCTCGGAGCCGCTCGTGTGCGTGGGTGGCACGTCGTGGTGCCTTCTACCTTGGCTGGGAAGCTACGCCTTTCTCGCCCTCGAGCGTTTCCTCAAGATTCGTTGTGCCGATAAGCTCGGGCTCAAGGGGCTGGACTCCTCGCGTCCATACTTCATGCAGTTCACGATGAGCGCTGACGCACGCACCTTCTACCGGGTGGTGAAGGAGGAGGCATCCCTTCCCCTTGACCCCATGGAGCTGGTCTATCCGGGGGAGGTGCCCCGCTTCGACAAGTACGATGGCTTCGTGCCGGACGAGCTGGTGCGCAAGGGTTTCGCGTATGGGGTTCTCGACGTTGAGGGCATGCTCGCTCGCGTGCTCTCGTGGCCCGATGTGCCGGGGTGTGCCACGCGCGCTCTTCCTGACACGAATCTGTCACCAATCTGACCGGAACAAATGTTCTTCTCGATGGTATGATATCCCTGCAGGGGATGAAGACGCCTCGGAGGCCCCCACTGGCACGAGACGGAGTACGTCACCCTTGCGAGCAACGCTCGGGCGTGGTCGGCGACGGCCGGCTTCCTATCGGTTGTGTGAGGTGTGGGGGCAATCAGATGTCTGGATACCAGGAAAGTTTGGTCAAGGTCAGCTGTATGGCAGAGGCGGCTGGCATTCGCAAGGCGTTCGACGAGTCGGGCAACTCCCTCTTTGGGATGTACGGGGTGGAGCGCGCGGTGCGGGACGTGGGTCCCGAGCTGCCGTCTCAGGCAGGCGATATGCTCTGCCTGCCTCGCGTCACCTTCAAACGAGGTGACTTGTTTGTGGTGCTGTGCGGAGACCGTCATCCCTACCAATGCTGCAGCGGGAGATGGTTCTACATAGATGGCCTGGCAGACGTTGTGCATGAGGACTACAGGGCCTATCTTGTGCCCGTTGAAGAGAACGAGGTGCGCTCTTCCTGGAACGATGACGCCCGGCTCGCCCAACGCTCGTACGTGAACTGGAAAGACTACCTTTCCAACGTTGCATGGACTTGGCACAAAGACGAGGTCGATCCACGGGTCCGCTTCTCCGAGGTTGTCTATGGCATCAACGTTATACCACCCGCAGACTTAGGGGTTGACCCAGATCCCATTTTTGCCATCGCACGGATGCTTCGAGAGCGTGGGCTCACAGGGGCCATTGTCAACGGCAAGATCCCGATGGAGGACATCATGTAGAAGCGCATGCGGGGCGGGGTCGCGGCGAGCGTCCCTGTCCCCGCTATCTTCGACGCGGCGGCGCTCACCTTGAGGGCGTGGCCTCGCCAGCGCGACCGACGGTAATCCGACGGTAATCTGGCGATACGAGATGAGACGGGCGGGGGCCACCTCCGACGAGAGTTGGAGGTAAGCCGATGAGCGATTACGAGATTGTCAGCACCATGATCAACCTTGTGACACTTGTCATCGCGGCGATAGCCCTTGGTCTGAACATCAGGCCAAGAGAATAGCCGTCCCCAGAAGCTAGGAACGGCCATCCTCTCCACGCTGAAAACGTGAGAAATGGAGGTGGCCTGTCCCGCTGCAACGGGTGCCACCCGTCTCATATCATAGCAGAGAATCAGGGGTCGAGAAAGGCGCCGCTCAATCTCTCTCCGGCGTAATTGCATCGGTCGCAGAAGGTTTCTCCTCGGGCCACCTACTCGCACTGACGCTTCTTGCCCTTTCGCGCTGCCTCCATCTCATCAAGCCGGCGCTCGTTCTCTTGGTACTGCTCTACGGGCACTGGCCTTACGTGCAGGCCCTCGGCCCAGTTGCCGCTCTCGTGTTTCTTGAGGTGGCGGTATCCAACAACCGAGAAGACCAAGGCTCCCACAAAGTTCACCAGAAGGTCCTTCATTGTGTCGATGAGCCCGATGTCAAGGTATCCGTTGATGGTCGTGGTCTCGCCTGCGGCTGTGGTCATCGTGGTTGTCGCAATGTCGTTGATTTGGATGCGGTTCCCCTCGTTTGCGGGGTCGAGCGCAACGGAGGATATGCTCGTGACGAAGGTGTCCTTCTGCATGTCCATCCCAAAGAATGTGTCGAAGCTAAACTCGACAAACTCCCAGAGGACGCCGATGGTCATCGAGAAGTAAAAGGCAACCAGCGTTACATAGATAGGGGAGAGGCTGATGTTCTTGCTCGACCCGTTGAGAAGGTCGACAAGGGAAGAAGCCAATGGCCGCGCAGAGAAAGCCGTTGAGCGTGTGCAGGATGGTGTCCCAGCCAGGAATCAGCACGTAGTAGTGGTCAATCTCTCCGAGAATCTCTGCGGCGAAGATGAACGAATAGATAATTGCGGTTGATTTCCGATCTCAGCCGAACACATTGAGCTGATGGCTCGCTCCCGCAGTTAACCGAACGCCCCCGCGGCCCCTCTCGGGCCCCGGGGGCGCCA